>JAVMKJ010000056.1:0-5508 GCA_031732855.1 Candidatus Competibacter sp. | reverse complement strand
TCTTCCAGATGCTGGCGGTGTTGCTCCAGTTCGACCGCGATCCGCTTGCGCTCGGCGTTTTGCGCCTGGAGCCTCAGATGCAGGGTGACCCGGGCGCGGACCACCGCGTGATTGAACGGCTTGCTGACGAAGTCGTTGCCGCCCACCTCCAGCGCCTGGATTTCCATGGCGAAATCACCGGCCGCCGTCATGAAGATGACCGGGAGGTCCGGGTAGTCCCGCCGCAAGGCGCGGCACGTCATGAAACCGTCCATCCCCGGCATCCTGATGTCGAGCAGCACCAGATCGACGGCGTGTTGCGCCAGGAGGGTCAGGGCCTGCTCGCCACTCGTGGCAAAATGAAATTCACCCAAGCCCTCCAGCGCTCCGTAGAGCACCTGGATCGCCGTGGCATCGTCGTCGACGATCAATATTCGTGGAACTGAAGCCATGGAATGACCTCTTGGGTTGCGTCGCTATCCCCACTACGCGCGGCGGCTCGATCCAGGATCGCCAGGGCCTCGTCGAAGCGCAAGCCGTGGATGGCCACATCCAGCGCTCCGGTTTCGGCCGTGCCCAGCGCGCCGGCGAGGGCCGGTTTCAGCGCCTCGAACCGGCGCAGGGCCTGGAGGTTATTATTGCGCAGGTCATCGCGCAGGGCCTGGAGCCGGTCGGGGTCCAGCGGCGGCGTCTCCGCCGAGGCGGGCGGCGCGGTGTCCGTCGCGTCCAGCCAGGAGGCGCTGGCGGCGGTGAGGGCGGCCAGTTGGCGGCCGAGCGCTTCCAGCCCCTCGTCCAGGTCGGTCTCGCCCCGGGCGATGGCCTCTTCCAGCCAGCCGGCGGCCCGCATGAGGTCCAGCGCGCCGAGGTTGCCGGCGTTGCCGCGCAGGGTGTGCAGGCGCCGGGCGGCGGCCTCCCGTTCGCCATCGGCCAGATCGCGGTGGGTCTGGGCGACGACCTCGGCGAATTCGGTGACGAACCCCGCCAGCAGGCGCAGGAAGAAGGCCCGGTTGTGGCCCAGGGTCCGGGCCGCCCGGACCCGGTCGATGCCGGGAACGGCCGGGAAGTCGTCCGGTAACTCTCCATCCCGTAACCGTTCGATCCCCTCTCCCCCATTCATGGGGGTGAGGGTGGGGGTGAGGGGGTCAGCCTTTGAAACGACAGGGAGAGGGGCGGGGAGCCATTGCAGCAGTATCGCCACCATCTGCTCCAAATCCAGCGGTTTGGGCAACACATCGTTGGCCCCCGCCGCCCGCGCCACCCGTTGCTGTTCGGCCAGCACGCCGGCGGTGAAGGCGATAATGGGCAATTCCGTCAGTCCCAGTTCGCCGCGAATCAGGCGGGTAGCCGTCAGTCCATCCATGACCGGCATCTGCACGTCCATCAGCACGGCGTCGAAGGCGTCGGGCCGGGCCCGGAGGTGCTGGATCGCCTGCTGGCCGTCGGCGGCCAGGGTCACGGTGGCGCCTTCCACGCTCAGCGCCCGCTCCGCGACATCCCGGTTCATGGCGCTGTCGTCCACCACCAGCACCCGCATCCCCGCCAGGCGGGGCCCGGCGGGTCGCCGCGGCGCGGACAAAAGCGACGACACCGGGTCCCCCGCCGCCGCTCTCGGGAACAACAGTTCAAACCAGAACAGGCTGCCCTGACCCACCTGGCTCTCCACGCCGATCGCGCCGCCCATCAGTTCCACCAGCCGCTTGCAGATCGCCAGCCCCAGCCCGGTGCCGCCAAACCTCCGGGTGATGCCCGCCTCGGCCTGGGTGAACGGGGTGAACAGGCGTGCCAGCGCTTCGGGAGCAATGCCGATGCCGGTGTCCCGGACCTCGAAGCGCAGCCGCGCCCAAGTCGCGCCGGTCTCGCAAATTTGGACCTGGAGGGTCACTTCGCCCCGCTCGGTGAATTTGATGGCGTTGCCGACCAGATTGACCAGCACCTGCTCCAGTCGCAGGATGTCGCCGACCAGCGGTCCCAGGGGTTCGGCCAGTCCCGCCACGTCCAGGATGAGGCCCTTGGTCGAGGCGGTTTCGCCCATCAGGCTCTGAAGCTGCGTCACCACGCCCGCCAGGTCGAACGGCCGCGGCTCCAGGCGGAGTTCGCCCGCCTCGATCTTGGACAAGTCCAGAATGTCGTTGATGATGGCGAGCAGCGACCGGCCAGCGGTCTGAATGCGCTCCACCATGTCCCGCTGGTCGGCTCTCAACGGCTCCCGGTTGAGCACCTGGGCCAGGCCGAGCACGGCGTTCAGCGGCGTGCGGATCTCATGGCTCATGTGGGCCAGGAATTCGCTCTTGGCCATGCTGGCCCGTTCGGCGACGTCGCGGGCCTGCCGGAGTTCCTCCGCCAGCAACCGGTGCCGTTCGTCGCTCAGGCGGAGTTGATTTTCCGCCTGCTTGCGCTCGGTGATGTCGCGCATCAGCATCAGCGCGAAGGTTTTCCCGCCCCATTCCACCCGACTGATCGATACTTCGGCCAAATACTGGCCCCCATCCCGGCGCCGATGGGTGGTTTCGTAAAACCGGCCTTCGGGTCCGAGGCTTTTCAGGAGTCCGACCAGTTCGTCCCGCGAGAAGCCGACGTCCCAGTCGGGCACATGCAGCGCCCGAAACGCTGCCAGATCGTAGTCGAGCATGGCGATACAGCTCGCGTTGGCTTCGAATACCCGGCCATCGGCGTCCAGAATCACCACGCCATCGCGTTCGCTCTCGAACAGGGCCCGCCGCCGGGCGGCCTCGTCCGCGATGGCCTGTTGCCCCGCCCGTTGCTCGGTCTCCTGCGCGGCGATGGTGTTCAGCAGGTCGTTGAAGTGCTGGGCCAGCAAATCGATCTCATCGTGTGTTTGCCTCAGGTCCACCCGGGCTTCCCGGTCGCCCTGGCGCACCGCCGACATGGTGTCGGTCAATTGGGCCAACCGGCGGGCAATCTGGTTCCCGACCCGCAGGAACACGACCGAAATCGCCAGCATGGTCGCTCCCAGCAGGAGGGAAATCATGCCGAGCAACCACCAGGTCGTGCGCTGGTAGGGCTCGTCCGGGAAGCCGGCGCCGACCGTGCCGGCGCGCTGGCCGTCGCTATCCAGAAGCGGCGCGTAGCCGATCGCGTGCTCGACCCCGGCCAGCTTATGGCGATCCAGCCAGACACTCTGCGGATTCCCGGCGTCGGCCAGGATCGGCACCGGTATTCTCAGATCGCCCGGGCGAAGGCCTTGCAGGCGTTGCCGGCTGACCGCGATGCTGACCCCGTCGAGGTAGATCGCGGTGATGCCTTCGACGTTGTCGGGCAGCGCGCCGACCGGGTAGATGATCTCCCGCATGTGTTCGATCAGCGCCGCGTTGTTGTTCAACAGGATGCCGCCCACCAGCAGAGTTTCCGGCACCTCGACGGACAATGGGAAATGCGCGGCGGCGTTGATGAGCAGGCCGTGGGTTTCGACGATGGGTTCCGGCAAGGGGGTGCGAGCGGACGGGGGGAGCGACTCGACCCGGGCCTGCTGGGGAAAGCGGGGCGAAAAGGCTTCGAGTTGCCGTTCGTCAAAACGCTCGAAAGCAGCGCTGGTGATTCCGATGCGGGCCTGGCGGATCACCGGGGAATCGGGCAGGCGCTGGCCAGGTGCCACGCCGGTGCTGGAGCCGAGCACGGTTCCATCCTCCGCCACCACCAGCAGCAGGTAGTCCAGACCACTGCCGCGGACGGCGATGCTCAGCGCCTGGTTCATCTCGGCCATCGAAGCCCGGTTTTCGATCAGGGCGGTCAGGCGATCGGAGCGAACCAGGTCGCTGATGCGCGCCTGGGCCTCGGCCTTGATCGTGTCCAGGTAGTTGCGCGCCCCCGCCACGTTGCCGTGCAACTGGGTCCCCAGCAGGGCGTTGGTGCGCTGGCCCCCGATCAGCAGCAGGACCGCAATGATGATCGGGAAGGCCAGCAACAGCGGCATCACCCCCAGCGCGAGCAGGCGAAAGCGCAGCGAACCGCCCCAGATCTTCAGCAAACGTGCGAGCGAGGCGCGGACGTTCCGGCACGCGGCCACGAGGGCTTTACGAGAAGATGGCATGAGAACCGGTTGATAAATCAAGGGTGGTGGAAGTTATTGGGTGGGTAGATTATATAAAGACCCCTTTCACGATGTAGAAAATATCCTCCATGAAAAAACTTCTGCCCGTCCTGGCCAGTATCCTGATCGCGGCGTGCGGCTCGCAAGAGCCCGTCAAAATCGGTTTCATCGGCGGCCTGACCGACCGGAACTCGGACACCGGCCAGGCCGGCCAAAACGGCGTCATCCTGGCGGTGGAACAGTTCAACCGCAACGGCGGGATCGACGGTCGGCTGATCGAACTGATCTCGCGCGACGACGCACAGAACCGGCAAATCGCCGAAAAATCGGCCCACGAACTGGTGAACGCCAAGGCGGAGGCGGTGATCGGCCCGTTTACCAGCAGCATGGCGGAGGCGATCGTTCCCATCACCGGCGCGGCGGGCATTTTTGAGGTGAGCCCCACCATCACCTCGATGAGCTTTTACGGCAAGGACGACAACCTCTTCCGCATCAACCGCACCACCCGCGATAACGCCCGGGATTACGCCAGGATCATGATGGAGCGGGGGCAGCGCCGGGTCGCGGTGGCGTACGATCTTCGCAACCGCAGCTTTACCGAATCCTGGCTGAAGGAATTCAAGGCCGCGCTGGAGGAAGGTGGCGCGCCGCTGGTGGTCGCGGTGCCCTACGATTCGCAACCCGACACCCGGTTTGACGAGTTGATGGGCCAAATGCTGGCGGCTCGACCGGACAGCCTGTTTTTCATCGCCGGCGCGCTGGATGTGGCGCGGCTGGCCCAGCAGGCGCGCAAGCAGGCGCCCGCGCTGCCGATCGGGGCCTCCGAGTGGGCGGCGACCGAACAACTGATCGAGTTGGGCGGCGAGGTGGTGGATGGTCTGCTGATCGCGCAAAGCTTCAATCGGGATGATCCATCGCCGCGTTTCCGGGAATTCAGCGAAGCCTATTTCAAGCGATTCCAGCGCGCGCCGGGTTACAGCGCGATAATGGCTTACGACGCGGCCACGGTGGTGTTGACGGCGCTGAAAAACCGGCGGCCGGGCGAAACCGTCAAGGCGTCGGCGCTGCGCAACGGGCCGTATGAGGGACTCCAGCAAACCATCGCCTTCGACGCCAACGGCGATACCCAGCGCAAGGTCTTTTTCGCCGAAATCCACAACGGCAATTACGTGCTCCTGCCATAGCCGTTCTTGCTCCTCAACCCATCGAGAAACGGTCTCGACTTCGGCCATTTTTGCCGATGGAGAAAGCCCGGAAAATATGGCTTGAGGAAACAAAAGCTTAGAGACTGTCGAAAAACCCCGAATTGATTTTTAAGCAAAATTCCCTGGGTGCGCGGGCTTCCAGCCCGCTGGAGAAGCCAAAAGCGGGCTGGAAGCCCGCGCACCCAGCAAAAAAATCAAACAGTTAGTTTTTGGACAGCTTCTAATACCATTTACGGCTAGATTGTATTATAATACTCTTTTCAACCCTACTTTGAT
>JAVMKJ010000055.1:0-5550 GCA_031732855.1 Candidatus Competibacter sp. | reverse complement strand
CCAGCCCCGGTATTGGCCCAGCCCAAACAGCACCAGCACCAGAATGCCGCCAACCTATAACATGATTCGAGTGCCCTTGTCGTCAGGGTCGGTCGCCGTCGCCCGCATTTTCGTGGCCTTCCCGGATCGCGCGGGGTGACTTGCGGATTCAGTCTTCGCTGTCCGTCGTTCCCTTGCCGGAAGGACCGTGATCGCTCTCCGCCCAGCGGGCGCGCTCGAAAGCACGCGCTCGCCAACCAAAGATGATCGGTACGATCTGCAAGCCGAGGAGCGCCAGGAAAAAGTTGCTCCAGCCCGGCACATCGCGAAATATCGTCAGGGTGCAGGTCACGGTCGGTGAGGATGGGGGCAGTTCGCCCTCGACGCTCAGATAATAGATGCCGGCTGGGATTCCCGACAGCACCGCTTCGTCGCTGGCGCTCCCCTCCGACCACGGTTCCCCTTCGTCGACGCCCTGGTAATACTCGATTTCGCGGCCGATCGAATAACTGGCGCCAGTATCGCGCTCGATCAGAGTCAGTTCCAGATAAATCCAGTTGTTGTTGAGATTGGTTTGGGCCCGGATGGCCAGATTCGAGGGCCGTCCGCTCACGGCGAACAGTTCGCTGTCGAGGGTCTTGTCCTGGGTGCCGGCATCGAAGACGAAGGTTTGCTGATGCACCCGCTGGTCGGAGGACAGGGCGATGGTCGCCATCTGGCCCAGCAGCAGCACTCCCAGGAACAGCCAGCGCAGGCGCCTGAATTTCGGCCGCTGCGCCTCGTAGGGCGAGGGCTGGTTGGCGCCAACGCCGATTTGCGCCGGCAAGGGCAGCTCCAACTGGAACGTAGTTTTGATCGTTTCAGGCTCGACGTATTCGGCCCGCGACCACACGGCCTCCTTGTCGGTCAGTTCCAGGCTCAACTGGAAAGGGGGGGCGATGTAGTCCCGGATCTCGCAGCGTTCGCCGACTGTTACCCGCCAGTAAAATTCGCCCAGAACGTAAGTAACCCTGGCCTTGGCGGTCTGAAAGTGCCGGTAAATCCGATCCTCGTGGGCGGCCCGGCCTTTCGCGCCGTAGCCCGTCACCAGCGGTGGTTCGGTGGTGGTCTGGACCAGACTCCAGTGGCCGTTGTATTCCACCAGCCAGCGGAAGCCCCGTTCGCGGTGGAACAGCAGGTATTCGCTCCATTCATAATCGATTTCTTCCACCGTTACCGTCCGGCGCAGATAGCCGATGGCTTCGTATTCGGCATCTTGCAGCGTGCCCCGCGCGCCCAGGGGAACGAGCGGCTCGTATTTCACCTTGGCCTTGAAGGTGGACAGGATGCGAAAGTTCTCGTCCGTGATGTCGATGATGGCGCCGCAGGTCCCGCAGGCCAGGGTTTCGGTGTGTCCCTTGGCACGAATGGTCAGCGAAGCGGCGCAGCCGGGGCATTGAAAGGATTGTGCCCGGATGCCCGCATCCGGTTGCCAGCCGACCGGCAACGCTTGCCGCAGTTGGGTCAGCCGCAGATCGTCGAATCGCGTTTGCTCGCCGACGAAAGCCAGCGGCGGCGTTTCGCTGTAGTCCAGGGTGGCGAATATCTCCCCGGGGGCTTGCAAGTCCACCACCGGGGCTTCGTAGCCGGGTCCGACCCGAATCGGCAATTCGCCTTCCCCGGCGATGCAGCGAGCGTTTTCGATGTTGGTGACTTGGAACGCGCGGCCTTTCAAGGCGACGGTCTGGCCGGCGCGCAGTTCGGAGAAGGAGGGGAGCGATTCAGATGGCTGGATCGGGAAGGTCACGGCGTAATTGCCCAGGGTTTCACCCAGCCAGCCGCCGCGCTGGTTTTCGAACAGCAGATACCACTCGTTCCAGATGCCTTGGGCGTAACGCAACTGAATGCGCCCTACCACCGTGAAGCGGACCTTGCGGTAGACGCCTTGGGTACCGATCTGGATGGGGGAAGGATCCGGCAGTAACTCCGCCATCCTGCCGATGTTTTCCAGTTCCAGGTCGTGGCGGATCAGCGTGCTTTTGCAGTATTCGCAAACCGTCAGAATGGATACGGCCGATTGGAACGCGATCGCGGCACCGCAGGAGGGACAGTTGGCGGTTTTCATGATTTTTATATCATCATCATAATCGAAAATCCCGCCAAGCCCGACAGCCACGCTTCATACGGAAACTTGTCAACCATCGCGGACATGGAGGGATGCTGGCGTTCTTCCTATCCAACCGAAAGCTAAAGGCAGAATAGCACTTCCACGATGAGAAAGGTGGCCGCGCGGGGCGGTATCGGTTTGCCGCGCTACCCAAACGGTATCCTCCATATCTATTGGATTCGTTTCCGCCTGGTGTCCCTTGTCAAGTTTCTTGAGTCGCGGGGGAACCTTATGCAAAGATATCCTCCACATCTCATGCCGCCCACCACCGTGCCCCCCCGTTGCGACTCCCCCTCGGCCCCCGACCGTCTGCGCGCCCTGCTGGCGGGAGACGGTTGCCTCGCCATGCCGTGCTGCTTCGACGCCCTGTCCGCGCGGTTGATCGAGCAGGCCGGCTTTCCGCTCACCTTCATGAGCGGTTTTGCGGTTTCGGCCACGCGCCTGGCCTTGCCGGATACGGGTCTGATCACCGCGAGCGAGATGCTGGACCAGGGCCGGGCCATTTGCCAGGCGGTCTCGATCCCGATCATTGGCGATGGCGACACCGGCCATGGCAATCCGGTCAACGTGCGACGCACGGTCGAGCAGTTCGGTCTGGCGGGGTTCGCCGGGGTGATGATCGAGGATCAGGTGGCGCCCAAGCGGTGCGGACATACCGGGGTCAAGGAGGTGGTGGGCCGCGCCGAGGCACTCGCCCGGATTCGCGCCGCGGTGGATGCCCGGAACGTCGGCGCCGGTCCGCTCGTACTGGCCCGCACCGATGCCCGCGGCACCCTGGGGCTCGACGAAGCGATCTGGCGCCTGCGGGCGTTCGCGGACCTGGGCGCGGACATCCTGTTTCTGGAAGCGCCGAGGGACGAGGCCGAAATGGCGCGCTGCTGTCGAGAGGTCCCCGGCATCCACATGGCCAACCTGCTGGCCGGCGGTCTTACGCCGATCCCGCATCCGGCGCGCCTGGCCGAGATGGGATATCGCTTGGCGGCCTATCCGCTGGCCCTTTTGTCGGTCGCCGTCGCAGCGATGCGCGAGGCGCTGCGCGAGCTGGCCGCCGGTCGGATGCCCGAGCGTCAAGTGGATTTCGCGACCCTCCGCGCTTTGGTCGGCTTTGACGCTTATGACCGGTTGCTCGACGCTTACGCGGCGCCCGCGGATACTGGGTGAATCCAGATACAACCCGGCTTGGAACCGGGGGCGTGGCGGAAGCGACACGCGGGCCTGCCCCTTTCAACGCGGGCGATGCTCGAGCCGGCCATAGCGTAGGAACAGTCGGTCGAAGAGGTTGAGATGAACCCAGGTCGCCACCGCAACGCTCGATCCCAACAGGGTGGGAATGCCCAACGGCGTCATGGCCCGGGCCAGTCGCCTTCTAATTCGACGCCACCGTTCCACTCGGTCGAGGTACTGATTGATCCGGGCATTCTGGCTGTAGGCCGCGATGCTGAGCAGACCCAGGGCCAGCAGGCCCGATACCCACCAGGGCAAGAGCGCGAGCACGAATGCCACGGCGCCGACCGGTACCATCAAGGCGGCCAACACGATGGCGTAGGGCGTGGGTTTTCCCAAAAAGAACACCTTGAAAAAGGGCTTGGAGCCGACCTCAAGCTGTCGTAGCAACACCTGTCGTTGGGGCGCGTCCCGCAACGCCTCTTGAATCCGCAGAAACCGCCAGTCGACCCCGGGGGCCGCGGGACCGGGCCATTGTTCGTCGACCAGTCGATAGCCGTAATACATCAAGGCGCAGGCTTCCCGGTCGGTGAAGGAATCCAGATCGGTGCGAAGGTGCGAGAGCGCATGCAGAAGTTGCGGGGCGTCGGCGGGGAACGTCTCCAGGCTAACCGGGGCCCCCAAGTGGAAAAAGGCATGGGTTTGCGGCGGGCGGGCGAAGAGTTCCTCCAGAATCGTATTGCGAATCCGATCCATCATGATTTCGTTGGCCCGGATAGCGACCTCGATCAGACGGGTGGACGGGTCTGTCACGTGTTTCAGCAAGTCCGAGGCGTCGCTGCACAGAATCTGAGTACAGCCCGCGGCCAACAGCGACATCACCCCCTGATTGTCGAATACGCCGCCATCCACCAGCCGGATCACGATGTCCTCATCCGTCGCGGATCGATAGAGACCGCTCAGGCAGAGGGGTTCAAACAGACCGGGGACGCAACAGGACGCGGCCACCGCCTGCCCCAGGGTCAGCCCATCCAGGGCGCGGCGTTGCGGCGGCGTCAGTTCCGGACTGTCGAAATACAGCTTCGGCATCACCGGCATCAGACTGGCCTGTCTGCCGCACCGGGACATTTCCTCTCCCACGAAGGCGCCGGTGAACTGCCATAAGTTGCCCGTGTTCAGGGCGGTCGCATTCAGAATCAGGGTTGGGATTTTGTAGGGAAGCCCATCGGCCCGAGCGGGAAAAGCCGCGGGTTCGATCGGCAACTCCTTGAGAAAAATGCCGGTCGTGCCCTGCACCGGCGCATAGAGATACTCGGTATAGAGTTCCGCCATGCGATCGGTGGAGGAATAGCCTTCGCGAAACATGCGAGCGTTTTTGCGCCGGTCCAGAAAGGCGCGCATCCGCAGGTTGCTCTGCACCGCGCGCAGAAAGTCGACTTCGATTTCCCGCACCAGTTGGATAGAGGCCGCCGGGCCTGGTGGCAAGCGGTCGGCGCGCCGGCCTTCCAGCAGTTGTTTGACTTTGAGATAGTAATAAGCCCCGATGATGGAGCCGCCGGATACCGTGGAGATCACGTCCACGTGCCGCAGCAGGTCCAGTTCCGCCAGGCGGCCCAGCACGCCGATATGGAACAGGGACGCGCGGAAGCCGCCGCCCGAGAGCGCAAGGCCGGTTTTATGATGCTGGGCGGCGGCGTGAAAAGCGGCGAGATCGACCATCATTGTTTTGGGAAAGGCTCAATATGGATTCCAGTCAGTTCGGTGTGTTATGCGACCAGCAATGTTAAGAGGGGGCCGAGCAGGCCTTTACCCCGGATGCGAATGTGATGCACGAACTGAAAGAAGCCCGAGTACAGCGGCAGTTTCTCCTGCGAGAGGCCGCGATGCGGTCGCAACCAGGAACGGAGTAAGGACCGAAAGCCCTCCAGGGTGTTGACATGAATTTCATGGAAGCCATCCCCGTCCTCGTCACGGGCGTATTCGCCCCGGCCATGACACACCGCATGATGATCGAAGCCCCAGTCCTGCAACGGGTTATAGATGGCATATTCATCGGTATGTCTTCGGGGGCCTTCGGTCGCAGGGGTTCGGAACCCGTTCAGGGTACCCGCCAACCTCCGCCGGCGCGATCCGGCCTCAACAGTCTGGAATCCATATCGAGCCTAAAATAATAGCTGAACCAGCTTGGTAACCCACGGTCAGCCCACTAGAGCGCTGACCGGTTTGAACGAGGCTGCCTTGGTGGTGGGGTCAGGAGGCTC
>JAVMKJ010000054.1:4590-5605 GCA_031732855.1 Candidatus Competibacter sp. | reverse complement strand
GATAGCGGTCGAAGTAGTCAAAGATGTTGGCGAACGCCTGATCGGGAATCTGAATGTCGGGATAGCGCTCCTCGACGGGATGCTTCTCAAACATCCCGCCGTTGAGATAGGGAATCCGGCCGAGCAGGGTTTCCAGTTCCGGCGAGCGTTCCCTGCCGCCCAAGCCTTCGTGAAACAGTCGCAGCAGGAAATACCGATAGAAGGAATAAAACCGATCCTCGCCCCGCTCCCGCCGGCACTGAGTCAACCGGTTGCGCAGATAATCCCGGTCGCCATCCAGAAAACCCTTGCGCTGCATGAAATACACGAACATCAAGCGATTGAGCATGGCCGAGGCGTACCATTCCCGGTCGGCACTGTCCGGGATGCCGGCGACGAACTTGAGAAATGCCGCGTGCTCCTTCTGGAACTGCTCGTAAAAGCGCTTGGTCACGCGCTCGACATCGAACCCGGCGCGGGCGCGGCCGGTCACCTCCACCAGCGTGATCCGTTCTTCCTCGTCCAGGCTAAAGGCGATGGCGGCCAGCTTCTGAATCAGGGCATCGCCGGATTGCTCGCGGTCGAAGCGATGCTCGCGGCAGGCGGTCGGTTTGCCCGGCTCGCGCTTCACCCATTGCCAGATCTGGATGGTCTGCTCGGCGTCGGTATAAATGATGAAATGCTCGTGGACGGACCGGGTGACCTGCTGCTCGATGCGGCGGCGGGTCGCGTAGTCGGGCAACCGCTCGCCGGCCGGCGTCGGGCACCGATAGGCTGCCATGCCGCGCTTGTGGGCGATGGCGTCCAGCACGAACGGCCGCTCGTCCACCGTCACGTTCAGCGTCCCATTCTGGCGATCCCAGCCGAGTTCCTCCAGGAACAGGACCGTGAAATCGAATGCCTTGAGCAAGGGGCGGGCGCGCGTGGCATCGAGGGGCATGAGGGGTTCTCCCAAATTATTCGGATTATATTCGTATTACAGTAGGGTGGATGAGCGTAGCGAAATCCACCATCGAGGATCATTACGGAAGGTGGA
>JAVMKJ010000054.1:0-4490 GCA_031732855.1 Candidatus Competibacter sp. | reverse complement strand
ACCCTACCTCATTCACCCTGTATTGTAGGGTGGATGAGCGTAGCGAAATCCACCATCGAGGATCATTACGGAAGGTGGATTGCGCTTCGCTCATCCACCCTACCTCATTCACCCTGTATTGTAGGGTGGATGAGCGTAGCGAAATCCACCAATACCACTACTCCAATTCCATCTGATCAATTTCCTCAGGCTTCGTTTCACCCCAATCTGGTGGATACCATCCCTGTTTTACTGCTCGATGAAAAGATGAATATGGCCAATCTTTTGGTTGCGCTACATATTCATGCTTGACTGGATTATAGTGAATATAATCAAGATGCCGTCGCCAGTCTTGATCATCCCGAATAAAATGCTCCCAGAATCGCCGTTGCCAAACAGCTTTTTCACCGCGATCATTAACTATTGTCGGTATATCACGAGCGACGTACTGTTTGATCAAACGCCAACGACTTGAATAATCCGTATCTCCATCAGGAAGTTGCCAAATACAATGCAAATGATCGGGTAGAACTACAATCGCTTCTAAAGAAAATGGCCGTTGCACTTTAACAAATCGAAAAGCTTGACGCAAAAGGTTGACCTTTTCGGCTTGTCCAAAAAAAGGTTGCCGATGCAAAGTAACCACAGTAAAAAAATAACACCCACCAGCAATTCGTGCGCGATGGTACTGGCTCATCCAAATGTTGACCTTTTATAATTTCAAGGTGGATTGCGCTTCGCTTATCCACCCTACATGATTAATCTTCATCTGGAAGCGGCTCAAAGAAGGCTTCGCTCACCCGTCCAGCCAGGCGACCCGGACGCCGCTGACTGGTCGGAGTGGAAAGCGGCACCAACCGGGCGTAAGGCTTCCCCGCCTTGGCCACAATAATTTCCTGACCCGCATGAGCTTGTTCCAGCAGACGGGAGAAGTGAGTTTTGGCTTCATGAACATTGACGATCAAGCTCATCAATTTTCTCCGCGAGAGATTCCGGCATTCATGCCGGGGAGGTAAACAAGAACTTGTCCGAAGTCTAAACGCCCGCCGGCGCCAGGCCGAGCGAGCAGATGAGCTGAGGTTCCTGGGTCTGCCCGTCTTCGTGGATGATGCAGAGCCGGTCGTCGTCGCGCAGCGCCAGAACCAGTTCGGCCAGCTTGTGATCTTCGATCCCCGCCCGAAGCTGGCGGTTCAGGGTATCGGTGGCGGACGGCCGCAGCGGATAGCGATAAATCTCTTCGATGACCCTGGCCAGTTGCGGCGATTCGAACAAACTGCCCTTGACCTCGGCGGCGTAGCGCTTGAGCCGCTCGTAGGCGCGAAACCGGGCGCCGGAGGGTCGGCCCAGTTGTCCGCCCAGCGTTCCGGCTTCCGCCACCAGCGCCGCGACCCCTTTTTCCACCAGCGCGTGGTGATTCTCCTGCCGCCCCGCCGCCGGCGTATCGGGCACGCACTCGGCGGCCCTGAGAATTTCAAACTGCGATTCGGTGACGCGGTTGCCGCGTTCGTCCACCCACGCCAGGGCATCGTTGCCGTCGGCGGCGCGCAGGTACACCAGCACCCCGTGCGGCTGATTCGGCGTGGCCTGGTGCGCCCGGCTGGCGTACACCACCGGCGGCAGGTGGGGAATCAGCTTTTGCAAGGCGGGATCGCGGTCCACCGCGTTCTTCCAGATCTGATAGGCGTAGGACGATAGATCCACTTCGCTGTCGGCGTCGCCGTCGAGAATGCCGGCCTTTTCGTGGTACAGCTCCACCAGTTTCCGATCCTCTCCCTCGTCCTCGAAAAACGCCTCGTCGGTTCCCACCACCTCGGCGTTTTCCCGCAGGCGCTGGCGGACGCGGGCGCGCAGGCCGATCAGCCGCTCCACCCCGTCGGCGGGCAGGAACGAGTAGCAAAGAATCGTGGCGGATTGCTGGCCGATGCGATCCACCCGCCCGGCCCGCTGGATCAGCCGGATGATGGCCCAGGGCAGATCGAAATTGACGACGATCCAGGCGTCCTGCAGGTTCTGGCCCTCGCTCAACACGTCGGTGGCAATCAGCACCCGCAGTTCGTCCTCAGCGGAGATGGCATCCCGCTTGCCGTTGCTCTCCGGACTGAACCGCCAGACAAACTGCGTCGGATCCGCGTCTCCGCCGGTGACGCCAGCGAGGCGCTGGACGCCCATGGCCCGCAGTTGGGTTTCCAGATAGCGCACGGTATCGGCGAACTGGGTGAAGATCAGCACCTTGTCGCTGGGGTGGGTTTCGACCAGCAGGCGGTGCAGCGCGTCCAGCTTGGCGTCCTGCTCGGCCCGCCAGTCTCCGCCCCGGGTCGGAATGCCAGCAGGCTGGCCGCATCGGCGCGCAAATCCTCCGCCAGTTCGGCCACGAACAGACCGGGGCGCAGCCACTTGAATCGTTTCTTGAACGGCGCGGCGTATTGCGCGTACACCGCCGCCGCCCGTTGCCGGAAGTCGGCCACGGTGCGCGGGCGGGGCGCCGCCGCCGCCGATGGTTCGTCACTGTCATCCTGTTCGAGGAGTTCGGCGCAGGCGTTGACATCGTCCGCGTCGCCATCGTAGGCGCCGGCATCCAGCAATCCGGCGTCCTGAACGCCGAGCGGCAGGTCCAGGCCGTGTTCCAGCGCGTGCAGAAAGATGTGGTTGCGCAGGATGTGGCGTTCGATGGATTGCTGGAACGCTTCGCCGCTGCTTTCCAGGCGCTTGAACAGGTTGGTCCGGCAAAAGCCCATCAGCCGCTGGCCCGCGCGGGACAGGCCGGCCAACTGGGCGGCCTCGGCGCCGGTGGGCGACGGCCGCGGGCGCGGATGCAGGTAGTTGCCCAGCCCGTAACGCGGCAGCTTGAGCGCGTTGATGGCGTCCACGGTGGCGGGCGCGTAAAACCGGGCGTATTGATCGTCCGGATTCCGCTCGTCGATCCTGAATTTGACCGTGCTGGGCAGGCGCTCCGGGAAGTAGGAACGGCCACCGTCCTCGAAGGTGAGAAATTTCCGTCCGGTCGCCGGGTCGAGCGTGGCGTAGTGAGTCTGGATGAAGCCCCGGGTGCGGCGCACCAGATACAGCCGCATCAACTCCCGCCAGTCGTCGACGTGCGGGCTTTTCTCGAAGGCGGCCAGCGTCCGGGGGGAACATTGATGGCGGCGACCGAATTCGGTTTCGCCCATTTCCCGCAACAGCCGGTCCGGGCGAATGCCCAAATCCCGGTCTTCCGGGACGAACAGGCGCAACTGGCTGGACAGGTCGGCGTAGGTTTTGTTGTAGGGCGTCGCCGACAGCAGGATGCACTGGCTTTCGTTCTTCTGGATGTAGTCCCGAATCGCCTGATAGCGGACGCCTTCCCGATTGCGCAGGTTATGGCTTTCATCCACGAGCACGACCCGGTAACGGCGCAGATTCGGCAGTTCGCCAGTCACCCGGGACACCGACAGCACCCGGGCCAGCAGCCGGTAGCGGGCCGCGTAGTCCTCCCACATCGTCACCAGATTTTTCGGACAGAGGATCAGCGTCTCGGTGAAGTGGTCGTCCTGAAAAATCCTGGCCAGCGCCGTCGCCATCAGCGTCTTGCCCAGGCCGACCACATCGCCGATCAACACCCCGCCGCGCTGGTTCAGATGGTGGGCGGCGATCTTGACCGCCGCGACCTGATACTCGAACAGCTTGCGGCCGAACTCGGGCGGAATGCGAAACTCGGCCAGCCCGGCGCGGGCTTCCCGCGCCAGGTGGTAGGCCATTTTGATATAGATGTGATAGGGCGATAGCGGCGTCTCGCGCGCCCAGCTCTGGTCGATCGCCTCGATCAGCTCGGCGGTGATGTCCACGCACCAGCGGTCGTTCCAGCGATCCTCGAACCAGCGGGCCAGCTTGGCGCTGGCGTCGTGATCCAGCACATCCACGTTGAGTTCGCCCTGACGGGACAGCCCGGCCAGGGTCAGATTGCTGCTGCCCAGATAGCCGACGATGGGATTGATCGGATCGGATCGGAACAGCAGATAGAGCTTGGCGTGCAGCGGATGGCGCAGGAACAATTTGACGACCAGTTTTCCCGCGCGCAGTTGTCCCGCCAGCCGCCGCAGACCGGCCTCGTCGGCGTTGGTGGGAACGCCGAGGGTCAGTTGGGCGCGGAATTCCTCGGCCAGTTTCTTCTTGATGCGCAGCGCGGTGGAGTTGTCCGGCCCCTCCGGTTCCGGCATCACGCTCAACATCGCCCGTAGCTCGTCCTGGGACAGGCGCTGCATCCCGACCAGCAGGCGGCAGCACTGGTCGGGGCCGCCGGTCCAGGGTTCGATGCGAGCATCGATGGTTTTCCAGCCGCGCAGGTTGAAATAGCCCACGCAGAAATCGGCGCGATGAGACAGCTCCAGGGTTTCCGCGAGGGCAGGCAGCAGCGACTGCTCGATGTTGTCGAAGATGCGCGGCATCCAGGTGTTCCAGGATCGCAATGGTAGAGGGGATATCATCCACTATAGCGGTCGTTTCGGATGGAATACACCTGCCACGACAGGAAGTTA
>JAVMKJ010000053.1:0-5628 GCA_031732855.1 Candidatus Competibacter sp. | reverse complement strand
ACAAGGCCACGGGCGCGCAAACCTCCAATCGAGCAGCGCGGCGGATGCCCCGGATTGGTGCGGGTTCGGGGGGCGATGCACGGGAAACGCCATCCGAACCACTCCATCGTTTCCCGGCTTCCGGGCCGAAAACAAGGAAGCCCCGCGTTTGCGGGGCTTCGAAGGTCGATGCGACCGCGCGCTCAGGCGACGGTCACGCCGGCATCGAGGTAAACATCCTGAATGGCGTTCAGGATGGCGACGCCGTCCTTCATCGGCCGCTGGAACGCCTTGCGGCCGGAGATGAGGCCCATGCCGCCGGCGCGCTTGTTGATGACCGCCGTCATGACGGCCGCCTCCAGGTCGCCCGCGCCCTTGGACTCGCCGCCGGAGTTGATCAGGCCGGCGCGACCCATGTAGCAGTTGGCGATCTGGTAGCGGCACAGGTCGATCGGGTGGTCGCTGGCCAGGTCGGTGTAAATCCGCTTGTCGAACTTGCCGTAGCTGGAGCCGCCCATGTTCAGGGCTTCGAAGCCGCCGTTGTTCTCGGGCAGTTTCTGCTTGATGATGTCGGCCTGGATGGTCACACCCAGATGGTTGGCCTGGCCGGTCAGGTCGGCGGAGACGTGGTAGTCCTTCTCCTGGGTCTTGAAGGCGTTGTTGCGCAGGTAGCACCACAGCACCGTCGCCATGCCCAGTTCGTGGGCCATGGCGAAGGCCTGGGCGACCTCGACGATCTGGCGACCGCTCTCTGGCGAGCCGAAGTAGATGGTGGCGCCCACCGCGGCGCAACCCATGTCGTGGGCTTCCCGGATGGTGCCCCACAGGATCTGGTCGGCCTTGTTCGGGAAAGTCAGCAGCTCGTTATGGTTGATCTTGACCAGGAACGGGATTTTGTGGGCGTACCGGCGGGCCACCATGCCCAGCACGCCGTAGGTCGAGGCCACCGCGTTGCAGCCGCCCTCGACGGCCAGCTTGACGATGTTCTCCGGGTCGAAATAGATCGGGTTCTTGGCGAAACTGGCGCCGCCCGAATGTTCGATGCCCTGATCCACCGGCAGGATGCTCAGGAAGCCGGTGCCGGCCAGGCGGCCATGGCCGAACATGCGTTGCAAATTGCCCAGCACCCGGTTGTTGCGGTCGGACGGCGCGAAGATCCGATCCACGAAATCCGGACCGGGCAGATGGAGCGATTCCTTCCTGATCTTCGGATCGTCGAAGCCCAGCAGGAAATCGGCCCGAGCGCCCAACAATTCAGCGATTTTGCTCATGAGGCAAGCCTCCTTGGGGTTGGTGACAGGGATGTCGCGAACGGCCTGTTTTTTCCGGTTATTTTGAACCAGCGCCGGTCCGGTATCAATCCGGACGGGCGCGACCGGCTACACCAGCGGTCAAGCAAACGCTATACTGACCGTGCGACAAGCACTTCCCCATTCACTCCGCAAGAAGAGGATTCATTCTCATGGCGCAACTCAAACCCGGTGTCGTGACGGGCAAGGACTATCTGACTCTGGTGGCCGCCGCGAAGGCTGGCGGTTATGCACTGCCCGCGGTCAACGTCTCCAGCAGCAGCACGATCAACGCGGTGCTGGAAGCGGCGGCCAAGAATCAGGCCGACGTGATCATCCAGCTCTCCAACGGCGGCGCGCAGTTCTACGCCGGGCAGGGAATGAAGGACGGCTCCAAGGCCAAGGTACTGGGCGCGGTGGCGGCGGCGCTGCACACGCACCTGCTGGCCGAACACTATGGCGTGTGCGTGGTGCTGCACACCGACCACGCCAACAAGAGCCTGATTCCCTGGGTCGACGCGCTGCTGGATCACGGCGAGGCGTACTTCAAGCAGCACGGCAAGCCGCTGTTCAGCTCGCACATGCTGGACCTGTCCGAGGAAAGCATGGAGTTCAACCTGAACGAATGCGCCCGCGTCCTCAAGCGCATGGCCCCGCTGGACATGAGCCTGGAAATCGAACTGGGCGTGACCGGCGGCGAAGAGGACGGCATCGGCAGCGAACTGGAGGAAAGCGCCGATAATTCCCATCTGTACACCCAGCCGGAAGACGTGCTGCAAGCCTACGAGCGGCTGTCGCCGATCGGCCATTTCTCGGTCGCCGCCTCGTTCGGCAACGTCCACGGCGTCTACAAGCCCGGCAACGTTCAACTGCGCCCGGAAATCCTGAAGAACTCCCAAGCGCTGATCGAGCAGAAGCGCGCGACCGGCGCCAAGCCGCTGAACCTGGTGTTCCACGGCGGATCCGGCTCCGAGAAGGACAAGATCACCCAAGCGGTGAGCTACGGGGTGTTCAAGATGAACATCGACACCGACTTGCAGTTCGCCTATTCCGAGGCGATCGGCAAGTTCGTCAGCGAGAATCCCAAAGCCTTCCTGTATCAGGTGGATCCGGAAACGGACAAGCCGTACAAGAAGTTTTACGATCCGCGCAAGTATCTGCGCCTGGCCGAGCAGAACATGGTGGCCCGCCTGAACGAGGCCTTCGAGGATCTCGGTTCGAAGGGCAAGTCGCTGGCCCTGTAAGGCCGTCGTTCGACGGATAAGGCGGGCGGGCGCCTCGGGCGCTCGCCCGCCGTTGTTTTTACCGTGCGCGCCCGCCAGGCGGGAGCCGCGTTCAGGACACGGATCGCGTAATCGCGCGCCCGGTCAGGCGGCTGAAGACCTCCCGCACCCACTCCGGTCCCGGTCGTGGCGGCGCCTCATCCGGATGCGCGTCCGCCCACTCCAGCGCCAGAATCAACGGCACCCAAGGGTCGGCGTGGGTGCTCCGCTCCGCATTCAGCCCCCTGACCATCCGGGCGACGCGGAGGACCAGTTCGACGCAATGGACCGATTCCGCCGTCGGTTCGGCGCAGTGCTCGGCGGGCGTGACGACCAGATACTCGCGACACGCCAGCGGTCTCTCCGCGTAAATCGAGCAGGATTCATCCTCCAAAAACGGGCAGGCGATGCGTTGGTGGAAATAATCCATGCCGAACGGAATCACTTCCCCGTCCCGCAAGCTTCCCGGTTCCCGCAATTTCTCCAGCAGGTTCGATTCCTCCAACCGCCGGCGCGCGTTCTCGAAGCGGGCGCGGATCGTGGAGCGGCGTGGTTCCGGCATCTCCTCCACCAAATCCCGCAGTCGACGGGCCTCGATTTGGGCAATGGGAACCAGTTGCCGGCAACAGGCGCCGCAGCCTTTCTTGCAGGAAACCGTCAATCCTTTCGCCCGGGCGTTCTCCACCGAAAAATCGACGAAGGCATCGGTCAGATAGCGCAACTGAGGCAACAGTTTGGCCAGGGGAGTCGGGCCAGCCGGAACCACCATTTCCAGCCGTATCGCTCTCCCACCAACAACCATCTCGGCCGTGGCTTTCAGATGGTCGGTGGGATTATCGGGTAGGGCGGTCACGGTTCGTATCGAAGTCCAGCCTCGTTTCCAGAGAACTAGGGCGCGATGCTCGCATCCAGTTCGCGAAGACTTTGCAAGCGGCGTCGGGAGAGTTCCTGCCGGGTGGCTTCCTCGTCGATATCGCGCAAGGTCGTTTCGACGAAAGCGAGGTGAACGTGGGCAGCCTGCCGGGCGGCATCCGGGTTGCGCTCCAACACTGCTTTCAGGATGGCCTGATGCTGGGCATGGATGACCGCGTGACTGCTTTCGCGAGTATAGAGCCGCTCCAGCGAACGGCAGATATTGCTCAACAGCAACTCGAACAGACCGCGCATCACGTGAATCAGCGCCACGTTATGGGAGGCGTCGGCGATGGCGAGATGGAAATTGGCGTCCGCCACCGCATCGTGCTGCGGCTCGCGCGCGCCATGCTGGATCTCCTCCAGCACGGCGAAACGGCACCGCAGAATTTCCCGGTCGGCATCGGTGGCGCGCAGCGCGGCGAAGTACGCCGCGACTTCTTCCATGGCATGGCGTAGCTCGAGCACGTCGAACATCGCCTTGGGATTGTTTTTCAACAACTCGATCAAGGGATTGGTCAGTGTCGGGGCGATGACGTCGACCACAAAATTTCCCCCGCCCCGCCGGCTCCGCAACAGCCCCCGCGACTTCAGCGTCGTGATCGCCTCCCGCAGGGAGGGGCGGGATACGTTCAACTCCCGAGCGAGTTCCCGCTCTGGAGGCAACCGTTCGCCCGGTTTGAGAACGCCTTCCAGGATCAACTGTTCGATCTGGCTGACGATGGCATCCGAGACTTTCGGAGGGTTAATCGTTTCGTATTGCATGATCTTGCCCAAGCGCTGAACTCAATATCACCGTTATCGTGCCGTGCGGCACTCGTTTTATTTAGTACCAGGACATCGCCAACAACGCGTCGTTCGTGGCATCGACACTAGCTTAGCAAAATTTTGGTCAGACCACATGACCAAATGCTTGCAAACCCAAAAACAAGCTGCTATAAATTTGGTCAGACCAGCTTACCAAGAATGCCAGTCCACGATTGGCCCGGTAACGGTAACCAAAACGAGAAGCCACCACGCCGCCGACCGGGACCGGAACAGCGGCACGCAGGCGGCGCCAACCACCAAAGTCGGAGAAGGTATCACCATGCCCACCCGCCCCGAAAAGGTGTATTACTTCGGTACCTGTCTGATCGATCTGTGTTATCCCCAAGCCGGCATGGCCGGCATCGAACTCCTTCGGCGCGAAGGCATCCAGGTCGTCTATCCCCAACAACAATCCTGCTGCGGCCAGCCCGCCTACAATTCCGGCTTCCCGGAAGAAACCAGAAAAGTTGCCAGACAGCAGCTCAAGGCATTCCCGAAAGACTATCCCATCGTGGTGCCCTCCGGCTCCTGCGGCGGGATGTTGAAGCATCACTACCCCAAACTCTTCGCCGACGAACCCGAGGCCGCCGAGGCGCAACGCTTCGCCGGCCGGGTCTTCGAACTGACCGAATTTCTAGCCAAGGTGCTGGAAGTTCGCCTCGAGGACCGGGGTCAACCGATCAGGGTCACCTGGCACTCTTCCTGTAGCGCGCTGCGCGAGATGCGGGTGATCGAATACTCCAAATCGCTCGTTCGCCAGCTGAAAAACGTCGAAGTGATCGAATTGCAACGGGAGCGCGAATGCTGCGGCTTCGGCGGTTCCTTCTCCGTCAAGCAGGCCGACCTGTCCTCGGCGATGGTCGCCGACAAGGTGGCGGATATCGAGCAAACCGGCGCCTCCCTGCTGCTCTCCGGCGATTGCGGCTGCCTGATGAACATCGGCGGGGCGCTCAAACACCGCAACAGCCCGATTCCCGCCAGGCACGTCGCCGAATTCCTGCTGGAGCGCACCCAATGACCGAGACCACAATCGATTTTCCCAGGAATTTCAAAAAGGCGCTGGGCGATGGCCAACTGCGCCACAACCTCCGCGCGGCGATGGACACCTTGGGTCTGCGCCGCCGGACTCTGTTTTCCGACCCGGAAGCGTTCGAGCAACTGCGGGCGCGCGGCGACGCCATCCGCCGGCGGGCGCTGAACAAGCTGCCGGAATTGCTGGAGCAACTGGAGCGGAAATGCACCGAGAACGGCATTCGGGTGCATTGGGCGGAAACCCCGGCGGAAGCCAATCAAATCTGCCTGGACATCATCCGGCGCCACGACGCCACCCGCGTCATCAAGGGCAAGTCGATGGTGTCGGAGGAAATGCACCTCAACCA
>JAVMKJ010000052.1:25307-30443 GCA_031732855.1 Candidatus Competibacter sp. | reverse complement strand
ACTGAAATCGAACACAAATTTCTCATCCGCGACGACCGCTGGCGGCGGCAGGTCGAGCGCTCGGTACGGATGCGGCAGGGTTATCTGACCAGCGACGCCCGCTGCTCGGTGCGGGTGCGGGTAGCCGGCGGCCGGGGTTTTCTGAACATCAAGAGCGGGACGCTCGGCATCCAGCGCAGCGAATACGAATATCCCATCCCGCCGGCGGAGGCCGAGGAAATCCTTGATACCCTGTGCGAGAAGCCGCTGCTGGAAAAGACCCGCCATTTGGTCCATTTCGGCGAGCACCTCTGGGAGATCGACGAATTCGCCGGCGACAACGCCGGGCTGATCGTGGCGGAAGTGGAACTGAGCCGTCCCGACGAGCCGTTCGCGCGACCGGACTGGCTGGGCGAGGAGGTCTCGCACGACATCCGCTACTACAACTCGCAACTGGCCCGGCATCCCTACAAAACCTGGCCGTGAGCGAGCGAGTCATCCGCGTCAGCCTTCCCGACCAGCGGCTGACCCTGCTGGCGGGGGAAACGCCGCTGGCGGTCTACCCGGTGTCCACGGCCCGCAACGGCCCCGGCGAACGGCGCGGCAGCGGCTGCACGCCGCGCGGCTGGCACCGGGTCCGCATCAAGATCGGCGCCGGCCTGCCCGCCAACACGGTCTTCGTCGGCCGGCGGCCGACCGGCGAGAGCCATGGCCCGGAACTGGCGGCCCGCTATCCGGAGCGCGACTGGATCCTGACCCGCATTCTCTGGCTGACCGGGCTGGAAGCGGGGTTCAACCGCGGCGGCGACCGCGACACCCTGCGCCGGTTCATCTACATTCACGGCTGCCCGGATACCGCTCCCATGGGCGAGCCGCTGTCGCACGGCTGCATCCGCATGAGGAACCGGGATTTGCTGGAACTGTTCGAGCGGGTGGAGGCGGGCGATCGGGTGTATATCGCCGGCTGAGGGGAGAATGCCGGCGGGCGGGCCGCTCAGCGGTCGCCCAGCTTGGAACGCAGATTGTCGAGCACGCTTTTGAACGCTTCCCGGTTGCGCGGATTGAGTTCGCTCAAGGTTTGGTGAGCCTCGTACACGATCCGGGTCAGCTCGTCCTTGCAGGGGCCGTCGATGGCCAGTTGCCGCAGCGCCGCCGTGATGGTTTCGCCGCTGTCGCGGATGTTGAAAATGTCGTAGAACCCCATGTTGTCCAGAATTTGGTTGACATCGGGGCTGGTGGACAGCAGGGTGGTCTTGCGCGCGAAGCGCTGGCGGTTGAAATTGGCGATCTTCGCCAGCAGGCCCAGGCTGGTGCTGTCGATGGAATGGGTTTCGGTCAGGTCCACCACGATGTCGTCGAAGTCGGCGCGCGCGAACAGATCGTCCAGAAAATCTCCCAGCGCGCAGCCCATGGTGTAGCGGATATCGCCGACCAGCTTGAGGACGTAGATGTCGCCCTGCTTGAGATAAAACGCCGTTCCCCCCTCCATTTCAACCCGTCCTCTCGATCAGCAACAGGGTCACGTCGTCGGGCAGCGGTCCGGCTTGATCCAGACCCAGTTCCTGGATCAGATTCTCGATGGCTAAATCGGTGCCGCCGACCAGATCCAGCAGAAATGCCTGCTTGTCGCGCAGGCTGGCTTGGGGCAGGGTTTCGAGAATGCCGTCCGAGATCAGCACCATGGCGAAACGCGCGGGTAACTGAATGGACTCGGTCTGATAGCTGGCGAAATCGAACAGGCCGATCGGCAGGCTTTTCTTGCCGATGTAGCAGGCCCGCTGGCCATCGAACAGGATCGGGAACGGGAACTGGCCGCCGCTGCTGTAGCGCAACTGATTGCTCGGCCAGTCGATCACGCCGTAGAACATGGTCAGATATTTATCCATGTGGCAGCCGAAAATTTCCCGGTTCAGCCGGCCGAGCGTCTCGGCCGGGTTGAGGATCCCCTTGTCGCGGTTCTGCCGGTGCAACTCCCGGTAGCGGCCCATGTAGCTTTTGAGCATCACCGTGACGAAGGCCGACGAGACCCCATGACCGGAGACGTCGGCGATGTAAAAACCGAGGTGGTCGCCGTCGATGGCGAAATAGTCGACAAAATCGCCGCTCAGATATTGCGAGGTAAGCAAGTGGCGGTTGAAACGGTAGTTACGGTACTGCTTGTCGTTTTCCGGCAGCAACTGGAACTGGATGCGCCGCGCCGCCGCTTCGTCTTCCTGCAACTGACGCACGGTCTGGCGCAACTGTTCGTTGACCGCTTCCAGGTGCTCGCGATGCTCGCGGTTTTCCCGCCGCAGCCGGGCCCGTTCCAAGGCGTGATCGACCGCGTGTTCCAGCACCGCCATGTCCTCGATCGGCTTGGTCACGTAATCCCAGGCGCCCAGCTTGAGCGCCTGAATGGCGTCGCTCATGCCCCCCATGCCGGAGACCACCAGGATCGGCAGATCGGGAAACTCGCGGGTTACCGTGGCCAGCACCTGCAAGCCGTCGATGCCCGGCATGCGCAGGTCGCACAGCACCAGGTCGGGCTGCTCGGCCCGGATCAGGTCGATGCCGGTCCCGCCGTCGCCGGCCTGAAGCACTTCGAAGCCGCTGTCTTCCAGATAGGCCGTGATGATCTCGCGGACCAGTTGCTCGTCGTCGATCGTCAGAATGCGCGCCGGTTTGGCGTTCATGGCCGGTTCCCGCGCGCCATGGCCAGCAGCGCCCGCGCCATCGCCGCCAGCGGCGCCATGTCGCGCAGAGGCTTGCGATAGACGCGGCCGTCATCGAGACCCATCGCGCGCAGATCCTCGGGCAGGCTGTAGCTGGAAGAGCCGGTGTGGATCAGAAACTCCATTCCGGGGTACAGTTGGCGCAGGGTGCGAATGGCGGTGTTGCCGTCCATGTCCGGCAGTCGCATGTCCATGATGCACACCCGGCAGGGATCGCCGTCCCGCAGCCAGCCCAGCGCGCCGGCGACGGTTTCGAACGCCGCCACCCGCAGCCCTTCGTCCTCCAGATAGGCCGTCAAGTTTTCCCGAATCATTTCCTCGTCGTCGACGATCAGGACCCAATCGGTCATGGTAATACCTCCCACCGCGAAGGCAGGCGGATGCTGAAGCGGGCCCCCTGCCCGGGTTTGGACATCGCGGACAGCCGGCCGTTATGCTGCTCGGTGACGATGAAGTACGACACCGACAGTCCCAGGCCCGTCCCGGAGCCCACTTCCTTGGTGGTGAAAAAGGGCTCGAAGATGCGCTTGAGGGTTTTTTCATCCATGCCGGGTCCGTTGTCAATCACTTCAATCAAAACGTAGTCGGATTCGTAACGGACGCGCAAGGTGATGGTCGGCGACGGCGTGCCATCTTCGGCCATGGCCTGGGCGGCATTCTTGAGCAGGTTCAGGATCACCTGTTCGATTTCGGTCTTGTCGCAATACACCACGCGCGGCGCGGGGTCGTAGTCGCGTTCGATGGCGATCCGCTTGAAATCGTACTTCTTTTTCAGGTCGTAGTCGCTGGCGGCGAGCCGCAGCACGGTTTCCAGCATGTCCTCCACATCCACCGGCGCGAAGCGCGACTCGCTGCGCCGGCTGAACGACAGCATGTCGGCCACGATCTTGGCCGCGCGGGCGCCGGCTTCGTGAATGCCTTCCAGAAAGCGCAGGATCCCGCGCCGTTCCAGATAGCGGTTGAGACGGTCCAGATCGATGCCGGCGGTCTCCGCCGCCGCGCGATTCTGAGGCCGGTCCGGGTCGATGCGCCGCAGGATGTTCTGACTGCCCTGCAGAATCGCGCCGAGAGGATTGTTGATCTCGTGCGCCATGCCGGCCGCCAGCCCGCCGACCGACAGCATCTTTTCGGTTTGCACCATCATGGATTCGATCCGAACCCGGCCGGTCACGTCGTCCATCCGGATTACCGCTCCGCCCACGTTGTCCGCCACCAAAGGATAGACCATGACATCGGCGTAGTGCAGTTCGCCCCGAACGTCGAGCGTCATCCGCGGGGTCTTGATCGGTCGGCCGAGGCGGATCGCCTGCCGCATCTGTTCGAACTGACTCTCCAGTTGGGGGAACAGTTCGCCGAAGAACCGGCCCTGCGCCGCTTCCCACGACATGCCGCCGACCTGTTCGGCCGGCTGGTTCAGCACCGTGATGTAGCCCCAGGGATCCACGCCGATCAGCACCGACGGCATCGAATCGATGATGTTCTTGAGATAGAGCCGCATCCGGGCTACTTCTTCCTTGGCGCGCTTTTGTTCGGTAATGTCGATCGTCACGCCCAGGACCGCGGTTTCGTTCAGGCCCGGTTCGGTGAAGGGGATCTTGATCGTTTGCATGGTCCGGACCTGACCGGCCTGGTCGGTGAAGGGTTCCTCGGCGATGAATTTGGAGGTTCCGCTTTCGATCACCTCCAGGTCGTCGGCCAGCATCCGCTCGGTCTCCTCGTCCACGCCGTGAATGATGCGATGGGAGCGGCTGACCAGTTCCTCGACGGTCATGCCATAAGCCTCGGCGGTGGCGCGGTTGGCCAACAGAAAGTGGCCGTGGCGATCCTTGGCGAAAATCATGTGCGGCACCAGGTCGATGATCCGTCGCAGCCGCAACTCGCTCTGCCGCAGCGCCGCTTCCGCCCTGACCTGTTCGGTGATATCGGTGCCGGTGCCGCGATAACCCCGGAAGCGGCCCTGGCCGTCGTAAATCGGCTTGCCGCTGATTTTGAGGTAGCGGCCCTCGCCATGGCGGTCGCTGAGTCCGGTCCGGTAGACGAAATCGCGGAACGGCAGGTGTTTTTCCAGCAATTCCCGATGCTGGCGCCACTTTTCCTGATCGGTGGCCGAGTTGACCGCCCCGATTTCCCAGCGGGCGCGGCCGATCACGTGTTGCGGGGCGATGCCGGTCAGGGCAAAAAACCGCTCCGACAGATAGGTGAAGCGCAGGTTCTCGTCCATCTCCCAGATCCAGTCGCTGGCGGCCTCGGTGACGTCGCGGAATCGCGACTCGCTTTCGCGCAGCGCCGCTTCCGCCTGCCGGCGTTCGCCTAATTCCCGCCGCAGTTGTCGGGTTCGCTGCGCCACTTGCCGTCTCAGCAGCCCCAACCACAGCAGGGCCATGAGGGTGACCGCCGTCAGTGGAAACAGCATCCAGAAGGTGTAGCGCAGCATCCCCATGAATCC
>JAVMKJ010000052.1:0-25207 GCA_031732855.1 Candidatus Competibacter sp. | reverse complement strand
TAATCGCTATCATAAGACTATTTTATCGCGACAGACCGATGCAGGGTGCGGCCGATGGCGTTGGGACCGGTGATGATGGGGCTGGAGGGCTTGGCGTTGACCGCCGAGGAACGGGATCTCCTGCGCCATCCCCTGGTGGGCGGCGTCATTTTGTTCGCCCGCAACTATCAGTCGCCGGAGCAGATGGCGGCGCTGGTGGCCGCCGTTCACGCCCTGCGCCAGCCCCGGCTGCTGGTGGCGGTGGATCACGAGGGCGGTCGGGTCCAGCGGTTTCGCGACGGTTTTACCCGGCTGCCGGCGGTGCGACGGCTGGGCGAGATCTACGACCAGGATCGAATGCGGGCCAAGCAACTGGCACGGGTCACCGGCTGGCTGATGGCCGCCGAACTGCGGGCGGTGGGGGTGGATCTCAGCTTCGCGCCCGTATTGGATCTGGACCACGGCGTCAGCGGGATCATCGGCGACCGGGCCTTTCACCACGAGCCCGAGGCGGTGGCCGATCTGGCTCACGCCTACGCCAGCGGGATGCAGAAGGCCGGCATGGAGGCGGTGGGCAAGCATTTCCCCGGACATGGCGGCATCGCCGCCGACTCCCATCTGGAACTGCCGGTGGACCCGCGTTCCTGGGACGAGTTGGCCAGGGTCGACCTGCTGGCGTTCGAGCGCATGATCCACTACGGACTGGCGGCATTGATGCCGGCCCACGTGCTGTACCCGCGGGTGGACGACCGGCCGGCCGGGTTTTCCGCGCGCTGGCTGAAGGACATCCTGCGCCGGCGGCTGGAGTTTCAGGGCGTGATTTTCAGCGACGATCTGGACATGGCCGGCGCGCGAGAGGCCGGCACGCCGCCGGAGCGGGCCGGCGCGGCGCTGGCGGCCGGCTGCGACATGGTGCTGGCCTGCAACGACCGCCGCGCCGCCGCTGCCATTCTGGACAACTTGCGTTACGCGCCCGATCCGGTCACCCAGGTTCGCCTGATCCGCCTGC
The DNA here is from genome assembly GCA_031732855.1 of Candidatus Competibacter sp. Taxonomy (GTDB): domain Bacteria; phylum Pseudomonadota; class Gammaproteobacteria; order Competibacterales; family Competibacteraceae; genus JAVMKJ01. Next base: position 24,219 of record JAVMKJ010000052.1, on the reverse strand, counting down.
ACGGGCGCGGCCACCTGACCGTCGAGCGGTTGCGCCGCGGTACGGTCTGGCAGCGGGCCAGCCGTCTGGTGCGCGATTACGATGCGTTTCCGCTGCTGGAGATGGATATCTGAAGCCGCGGCCCAACCCTGGAGTTCGCGATGTCCCGCATTACCGCTGAACAGGCTCTGGCCGCGTTACGGGAAGCCGAGTTGCTCTGCGCGCCCGAGCAGGTCGACGCCGCGCTGGATCGGTTGGCCGCCGCCGTGACCGCCCGGCTGGAAGGCTGCGACCCGCTGGTGCTGATGGTGATGAACGGCGCGTTCGCGACCGCCGCGCGCCTGCTGGCGCGCCTGCGCTTTCCGCTGCGGGTCGGCTACCTGCACGCCACCCGCTATCGCGGTGGCACGCGCGGCGGGGAGATGGACTGGATCGCTCCGCCGCGACCGGAGGTGGCCGGTCAGGTCGTGCTGGTGGTGGACGATATTTTCGACGAAGGCGACACGCTCGAGGCGATCCTGGCCGAGGTGCGCCGGCGGGGGGCGACGGCGGTGTACAGCGCCGTGCTGGCGGACAAGCGGCACGATCGCAAGGTGCCGGGCCTGACCGTCGATTTCGTCGGGCTGGAGGTGCCGGACCGTTACGTGTTCGGCTGCGGCATGGATTATAAGGAGTACTGGCGCCAGTTGCCGGCCATCTACGCCGCCCGAGACTGAACCGGTGGCGGTTTCGAATCCGGGTTGAGTCCAACGCGAAGGGCACGAAGGACACGAAGGGAAATTCTGGGTTCGATCCCGATCTTTTTCCTTGGCATCCTTCCTGTCTTGCGTGGTCTTATCCATTCAGATTCGTCCACAACCCTGGGGGGTTCCCGCCATGACTCCATCCGTCGCCATCATCGGAGGCACCGGCCTCACATCCCTGGATACCCTGAACATCACGCATCGGGAAACCCAGTCCACTCCCTATGGCGACCCATCCAGCCTCATGATCCGCGGCGAGTTGGGCGGCCGGACGGTGGTTTTTCTGGCCCGGCACGGCCAGCATCACACGATCCCGCCCCACAGGATCAACTACCGGGCCAATCTCTGGGCGTTGCACCGGATCGGCGTGAGACAGGTCATCGCGGTGGCGGCGGTGGGGGGGATTCGGGACGACATGGGACCGGGCGCGCTGGCTTTTCCAGACCAGATCGTGGATTACACCTGGGGGAGGCATTGCACCTTTTTCGAGGACAACCTGAGCCACGTTACCCACATCGATTTCACCGAGCCCTATTGCCCCGAACTGCGGGCGCGGCTGATCGAGGCCGCTCGCGCGCTGGGTCTCGGTGCGCGCGAGCCCTGCACCTACGCGGCGGCTCAGGGGCCGCGGCTGGAAACGGCGGCGGAAATCCGCCGAATGGAGCGGGACGGTTGCGACATCGTCGGCATGACCGGGATGCCGGAGGCGGCGCTGGCCCGGGAGTTGGGCCTGCGTTACGCCACCTGCGCGGTGGTGGCGAATCGGGCGGCGGGCAAGGCGCCGGGCGAAATCACCATGGCCGAAATCGAACGGAATCTGGCCGGTGGCATGGACCGGATCAAGTCCTTGCTGGCGCGGGTCATCCCGACGTTGGACCTTCCCTGATCTCAAACGCCGCGCACCACGAGTCCGGTGCGCAGATCCCGGATTTCCGTCGGTTTGACCGCGCCGCCGGTCGGGCCGGGCAGCAAGTAGTCGAGATCGCGGCCCAGTTGCCGGCGGACCGCCAGGGCGGTGCGGGCCGGGGGCCGGCCGCTCCGGTTGGCGCTGGTCGAGACCAGCGGATGGCCGCAGGCCCGGCACAGCGTCGCCGCCAGCGGATGGGCGGTCACCCGCACCGCCAGGGTGTCGTGCCGGCCCCGCAGCCAGCGCGGCGTCGCCGGCCGGGCGGGAATCAGCCAGGTCCGAGGGCCGGGCCATGTGGCGGCGAGCCGGGCACGGTCGGCTTGAGTCAATGGTTGCAGGAACGGTTCGATCTGCGCGAGATCGGCCGCGATCAGAATCAGGCCCTTGCGCATCGGCCGGCGTTTGAGCGCCAGCAACCGCCGCACCGCCCGTTCGTCGCGCGGATCGCAGCCCAGGCCGTAGACCGCCTCGGTGGGGTAGGCGATGAGGCCACCGGTCCGAACCACGCGGGCGGCGGCATGCAGCCGCAGCCGGTTCATCCGCCTTTACCGCCGGACAGCCTCGCTTTCGCGGGCGCGGCGGCGCGGCGGCGGACGGCGGGCTTTTTCTTCTCGGGTGCGGCGCGAACCAGGGCCTCGCATTCGGTCAGGGTCAAACTGGCCGGCTCGCGGTCCTTGGGCAGACGGACGTTTTTCTTGCCGTCGGTGATGTAGGGGCCGAACCGGCCGTTGAGAATCTGGAGCGCCGATCCGGGGAACGCGCGCAGTACCTTGCTGGCGGCGGCCTGCTGGTGCGCGGCGATCAGTTCCAGCGCCCGCTCGCGGCTGATGGTGTAGGGGTCCTCGTTCTTCAGCGATACATAATTCTTGCCGTAGCGTACGTAGGGCCCGAACCGGCCGACGTTGGCCTGGAGCGGCTCGCCGGCGGCGGTCTTCCCCAGGTCGCGCGGCAACTGAAACAGCGCCAGGGCTTCGTCCAGGGTGAGGGTGTCCATGCGCTGGTCCGGCCGCAGGCTGGCGAAGCGCGGCTTGTCGGGATCGTCCTTGGCGCCGATCTGCGCGAACGGCCCGAAGCGGCCCATCCGCACCGACACCGGCTTGCCGGTCCTGGGATCGTGCCCCAGTTCGCGGCCCCGAACGACCTCCTGCCGCGAGACGTTTTCGGTCTTTTCCGCGACCCGCTGCCTGAACGGATCCCAGAACCCCCGCATCAGCGGCAGCCAGTCCTCCTCGCCGCGCGACACGGCGTCCAGCTCGTCTTCCAGCCGGGCGGTGAATTCGTAATCCACGTATTGCGTGAAATGCCGGGTCAGGAAACGGTTGACGATGCGGCCGATATCGGTGGGCTTGAAGCGGCGGTTGTCCAGCACCGCGTATTCGCGGGCCTGGAGGGTCGAAATGATCGTCGCGTAGGTGGAAGGACGGCCGATGCCGTATTCCTCCAGGGTCTTGACCAGGCTGGCTTCGGAATAGCGCGGCGGCGGCTCGGTGAAGTGCTGTTCCGGCCGCAGCGCCAGCAGATCCACCCACTCGCCTTCCTGCAAGGGCGGCAGGGTCCGGCTTTCGTCTTCGTCGTCCTGGTCGTCGACGCCTTCCCGGTACACCGCCATGAAGCCGGGATCGACCACGGTCGAGCCGGTGGCGCGAAAAGCATTGCCGGCGCCACAGGCCAGATCCACCGCAACCGTGTCCAGCGTGGCCGGAATCATCTGGCAGGCGACGGTACGCTTCCAGATCAGTTCGTACAACGCGTGCTGATCGGCGTTGAGGTGGGCACGGATCGATTCCGGGAACACCGCCGCGACGGTGGGGCGAATGGCCTCGTGCGCCTCCTGGGCGTTCTTGGCCCTGGTCTTGAACGGCCGCGGACTGGCCGGGAGGTTGCGCGCGCCGTAGCGCTGGGCGATCAGCGCCCGGATTTCGTCGATCGCCTCCCGGGCCAGATTGACCGAGTCGGTGCGCATGTAGGTGATCAGGCCGACCGCGCCGGCGCCGGTATCGATGCCCTCGTACAATTGCTGGGCGACCCGCATGGCGCGCTGCGTGGTAAAACCCAGCTTGCGCGAAGCTTCCTGTTGCAGGGTGGAGGTGGTGAAGGGCGCGGCGGGGTTGCGCTTGCGCTGCCTGCGCTCGACCCGGGCCACCCGCAGCCGGCCGATGGCGGAGTCATCGACGGCCGGCCCGGATTCGGCGAGCTGGACTCGGGCGGCGTCCAGCAGCGCCCGTTCCATGGCATGGGCCCGATCGCCGTCGGCGATGCTGAACTGGGTCAGCTTCTCGCCGGCGTATTCCAGCAATCGGGCGGCGAAGGGCTGGCCGGCCCTGGCGTCGGCCTCCAGCGTCCAGTATTCCCGCGCCTGAAAGCGTTCGATCTCTTCCTCGCGTTCGACGATCATCCGCAGCGCGGGCGACTGCACCCGGCCGGCGGACAGTCCGGGCCGGATCTTTTTCCATAGCAGCGGCGACAGATTGAAGCCGACCAGGTAATCCAGCGCTCGCCGGGCCTGCTGGGCGTTGACCAGATCCGGGGACAGGGCGCGCGGCTCGGCGATGGCCTCCAGGATCGCCCGCTTGGTGACTTCGTGGAACACCACCCGCCGCACCGGTTTGTCCCGCAGCAGTTCGCGCTGGCGCAGGATTTCGTACAAATGCCAGGAAATGGCCTCGCCCTCGCGATCCGGATCGGTGGCCAGGTACAGCGCCTCGGCCTTGACGATGGCCTTGGCGATGGCCTCGACATGGCGTTCGTTTTTCTCGATCACCTGGTATTTCATGGCGAAGTCGCGCTCCGGATCGACCGCCCCTTCCTTGGGCACCAGATCGCGCACGTGGCCGTAGGAGGCCAGAACCTCGAAGTCCTTGCCCAGATATTTCTTGATCGTCTTCGCCTTGGCCGGCGATTCCACGATGACCAGATTTTTGCTCATGACCGTAACGCGGGTGACAGTGGCGGAGATGGCGCCGGCCGGCGAGAGGCGGCGCCACCCAATGAGAACCGCCGGCGCGGCGAGAATTCAGGCGAGGCGCGGAAAAGGCGTTCTCAATGAAGGTAGCCGGGGGCGTCGTCGAAAACCAGGTCTTCGAGCCAGGCGTAGGCTTCTTCCTGACCGGGCCGGTTGAACAGCACCATCAGGATGATCCATTTCAACTGGTGCAGACCGATGTCGTCGGTTTCCAGCGCCATGACCCGGTCGATGACCAGTTCGCGGGTTTCCGGGTCGAGGATGCCGCTCTGTTCCAGAAACAGCAGGAATCCCCGGCATTCCACGTCCAGCCGGGCCAGTTCCTGCTCGACGTAGATGCGGCAGGAACTGGGATTGACCGGCAGGGGGACCACCTGGCGGTCGACCAGGCTGTCCAGCCATTCGAAAGCCTGCTGGATTTCCCGGGACGGAAAGCCGGCGGCCAGCAATTCCGTCTGAATGGATTCACGGTCGGGGTCGGCATCCGCGTCGTCTTCCATGTAGTTCTGAAACAGGTACATCAGCACGTCCAGGACGTTTTCTTTCATTCCGGTGCTCACCGTGGAAGTACGAAAGCCCCCGTCATCCGGCGGGGGCGCGGGGCGCGCGACGGAGTCGGTCGGCGCGCGGGGTCACCGCCGACTTGGGGCAGGGACCGATTTCAGGATTTCAGGCGGCAGTACAAGCCGCCAGGGACGGCCGCCACGTAACCTTCCAGTTCCAGAATCAGCAGCATGGAGGAAACCACTTCCGCCGTCAATCCGCAGCGGTCCACCAACAAATCCACGCCGGCCGGCCCGTCGCCGATCGCCGCCAGCAGTTGCCGGTAGTCGTCATCCAGCCGGTCGGGCGCCGCGCCCGCGGGAGGCGTGCCGGTTGAGAGGGTGGCCGCGCCGGCTCCGGCGGCGGCGAGGGAACCCAGTTCCTCCAGAATGTCGGTCGCCGTCTCCACCAGTTTCGCCATGCCTTGGCGAATCAGCGCGTGGCAGCCCTTGGCCAGGGGGTTGTGAATCGAACCGGGAATCGCGAACACTTCCCGGCCCTGATCGAGCGCCGCGCGGGCGGTGATCAGCGAGCCGCTCCGAGCGGCGGCCTCCACCACCAGCACCCCCAGCGCCAGTCCGCTGATCAGACGGTTGCGCCGCGGGAAGTTCTCGGCCACCCCCGGGGTACCGATCGGCAGTTCCGACACCAGCGCGCCACGCTCGGCGATTGAGTGGGCCAAATCCCGGTTTTTGGCGGGATAGACCCGGTCCAGGCTGGTGCCCATCACCGCGATGGTCCGCCCGTCGCCGCTCAGCGCGCCCTGATGGGCGGCGGCGTCGATACCGAGCGCCAGACCGCTGGTGATGGCCAGTCCGGCGCCGACCAGGTGCGCGGCGAATCGGTGCGCGGTTTCCCGGCCGGCCGGGGTGGGGTTCCGGGTGCCGACGATGGCCAACTGCGGCGCCCGCAAGCAGCCCGGGTCGCCGTGGACGAACAACAGGGGCGGCGGGTAGGGGATTTGCCGCAGCAACGGCGGATAGAGGGGATTATCCCAGTCCAGCAGGTGATTGCCGGGCCGTTCCAGCCAAGCCAGATCCTGTTCGATCGGACACCAATCCGGATCGCTCAGATAGGCGACCGCGGTTTCCGGCAGTTCCAGCCGGACCCATTCGGCGCGGCCGGCGGCGAAGACCGCCGCCGCCGAACCGAAATGCTCCAACAGTCGGGCGAACCGCGCCGGCCCGATGCCAGGCGCCCGCAGCAGCGCCAGCGACCAAGGGTCGCCGGCCGGCGGCGGAGCGTTCCGAGTCAGGGCGTGGTCACCCGGTCGTTCATGCGGATCGCCCGTTCGGCCTGCATCACCAGCGCGTAGCTGACCAGGTCGTGGACCTTGTAGACCATCAACAGACCGGAGCGCTCGCCCGGAAGCCGGACGGTCCCGCCGGAGACCGGATCGCCCACTTCCCGGCTCTTGCTGTAGATGGCCAGCACGTGGCCCGGTTCGAGTCCTTCCTGGGCGCCCAGATTGATGATGACGCTGCTGTACTGGGTGATCTGGGTGACGTCGGGGTCCAGCTTGGCGATGATGAAGCCTTCGGTGTCCGGCGGAACGGGATGCGGATCGAAGCTGTAAAGTTCGCGCTCGCTCTCGAGCGGGAACAGCCGGTCGCCGGCGCGGACCGGCGCGACCGTGTTGGCCAGCACGAGCGCGGCCGGGTCGCCGTCCCTTTCCAGGACCGCCTCGCTCATGTAGATGCCGGCGGTTCCGAGGTAGCGGCCGGAACCGGGCTCGCGCAGTTCCTCGCTGGCGCGGAACACCTGATAGCGCGGTTGGTCGAATAGGGCGCCGCGGGCGTAAACCCGGTCGCGGTCGGCGTAGACGACCTGATCCTCGTCGTCGGCCACGATGTAGGGCGCCCGTTTCCACTGGGCTTCGCTCAGGATCAGGGCGCGGGTCAGGAACGACTCGATCGCGTCGCGCGGCACCGGCGGAATCGGCTGGGTCAGCGTTTCGACCCGTACCTCGGGCGACAGCTTGATCAGCGGGACCCCTTCGCGCGCGGCGACCTCGAGCCGAGGCTTGCCGCTGGCGTCGTGGCCGAATTCGAGCACGTCGCCCGGATAGATTCGGTTGGGGTTATGGATTTTCGGGTTCTGACGCCAGATTTCCCGCCACTGCCAGGGATTCTGGAGAAACCGCCCGGCGATGCTCCACAGAGTATCGCCCGGGACCACGGTATAGGTTTGCGGGTGGTCGGGGCGCAACGCGACCGGAGCCGCGCCGGCCGGGCCGGCACCCCCTCGGGCCGATTCCGACAGCTTGGGTGGCTCGCCGGGGGTCCGATCGGATTCGGTCTGGGAAGGCGTTGGGGCGCACGCCCCGAGCAGAACCGCCGTCGCCAGCGACAGGACGGTCCCGAGGTGCCTTGAGGAACGCGTGGTGTTCATGGTCCTTGCTCATCCTCCGGAGGAACGGGCGGGAGTGTAGCGGATCACTCCCATCGCGCAAAGTATAGCCCCGGCGCGGGAGTTTCTCGTATGATTTCCACATGCGAACAACAGTTGAACGATCGAACAGGGCGTTCACGGAGTTGCCATGGCACAACTGGGTATATTGCATTATCCCGATTCCCGGCTGCGCAAGCCAGCACTGCCGGTGGAAGCCGTCGATGACAGCATCCGCGCCCTCGTGGCCGACATGCTGGAGACCATGTACGCGGCGCCGGGCATCGGCCTGGCCGCGACTCAGGTCAACGTCCAGAAACGGGTCTTGGTGATGGACGTGTCCGAGGAAAAGAACCAGCCGCTGGCGTTCATCAATCCGACCCTGCTGGAACGGGAAGGCGAGAACGAGATGGAGGAAGGTTGCCTGTCGGTGCCGGGTTTCTACGAGATCGTCCGCCGGGCCGGACGGGTGCGGGTCAGCGCCCTGGATCGCGACGGCGAGCCGTTCGAACTGGACGCCAGCGGCCTGCTGGCGGTGTGCATCCAGCACGAGATGGATCATCTGGACGGCAAACTGTTCGTCGATTACCTGTCGGTGCTGAAACGCGACCGGATTCGCCGAAAACTGGAGAAACAGGCCCGCCTCGAATCGCGCGCCTGAACATGGACACATCCGGGTCCGCCACCATCCCGACCATTCCACCGACCGGCGGCGCCCCTTGCCGGGAACCCCGCGTCGCCACCCGAACCGATACCGCATGACAAGCACCGCGCCGCGCCTGATTTTCGCCGGTACCCCCGATTTCGCCGTTCCGATCCTGCAAGCTCTGCTGGATGCCGGGTATGCGGTCGATGCCCTTTATACCCAGCCGGACCGGCCGGCCGGCCGCGGCCGTCGGTTGCGCGCCAGCCCGCTCAAGGCGCGGGCGCTGACCGCCGGCATACCGGTGTTTCAGCCCACTACCCTGCGCGATCCCGGCGTTCGAGCCGAGCTGGCGGCCTTGCAACCGGATTTGCTGGTGGTGGCCGCCTATGGCCTGATCCTGCCGCCGGCGGTGCTGGCCATCCCGCGCCTGGGCTGCGTCAACGTCCACGCCTCGCTGCTGCCGCGCTGGCGCGGCGCGGCGCCCATTCACTGGGCGCTGCTGGCGGGGGACGCCGAGACCGGCGTCAGCATCATGCGGATGGAGGCCGGTCTCGATACCGGCCCGGTGTTCGCGCGCGCGGCCTTGCCGATCGAACGCGGAACGACCGGCGGCGAGTTGCACGACCGGCTGGCGGCACTGGGCGCTCGGGCGCTGCTGGGGCTGCTGCCGGAACTGTTGGCCGGCCGCCCGAACCCCGAGCCGCAGGACGATGAGCAAGCGACCTACGCCCCCAAGCTGAACAAGACCGACCTCGAAATGGACTGGACTCGGCCGGCGCTCGAGCTGGAACGGCGGGTGCTGGCGTTCAACCCGTATCCGGTGGCCCAGACCCGGCTGGACGATCGAATCCTGCGTATTTGGCGGGCCCGCGCCAGCGAGGAACCTGCTAGCGCACCCGCTGGAACCGTGCTCCGCGAGGGACCGGCCGGCATCGACGTCGCGACCGGTGCCGGAGTATTACGCCTGACCGAGCTGCAACTGCCCGGCGGGCGGTCGCTGCCGGTCGCGGCGTTTTTGAACGCCCACCGGCTTGCGGGCCGACGCCTGGGCGCGGCATGAGCGTCCGCGCCACCGCGGCCTGTTTGCTGGGTCAGGTATTGGGCGAGGGTCGGTCGCTGGCGGCGGTATTGCCGCCGGCGCTGGACCGGGCCGACCCGCGCGATCGCGGCCTGCTGCGCGAACTGTGCCACGGCGTCTGCCGCTGGCAACCGCAGCTGCAGGCGCTGCTCGACCGGTTGCTGGAGCAGCCGCTGGCACCGCGCGAGCAGGCGGTGCGGGCTCTGCTGCTGGTGGGTCTCTACCAGTTGTGGCACCTGCGCATCCCCGAACACGCCGCGGTCGCCGAAACGGTTGCCGCCGCCCGTCGGTTGCGCAAGCCGTGGGCGGTGGGCCTGACCAACGCGGTCCTGCGGGCCGCCTTGCGCCGGCGCGCGAATCTGGTCGCGGTCGTGGCCGAGGACGAGACGGCCAGGACCGCTCATCCGCGCTGGCTCCTGGAATGGCTGAAGCGGGACTGGCCGGACGACTGGCCCGCCATCGTCGCCGCCAACAACGTCCGCCCGCCGTTCGCACTGCGGGTCAATCGACTTCATCTGGAGCGCGAGGAATACCGGTTGCGCCTGGCGACGGCGGGGCGGAACGCGGATCTGGTGGCGGGGGTGGCGACGGCGCTGGTGCTGGACGAACCGGCCGAGCCGGCGGCGTTGCCGGGTTTCGCCGAGGGCTGGGTAACGGTGCAGGACGCCGCCGCGCAACTGGCAGCGCCGTTGCTGGAAGTCCGGTCGGGGCAGCGGGTGCTGGATGCCTGCGCCGCCCCCGGCGGCAAGACCGGCCACCTGCTGGAATGCGCGCCGGACCTGGAATTGACCGCGCTGGATCGCGATGCGGGGCGGCTGGAACGGGTTCGGGACCATCTGAACCGGCTGCGGCTGGGCGCCCGTCTGGTCGCGGGCGATGCCGGGCGGCCGGCGGAATGGTGGGACGGCATCCCCTACGACCGGATTCTGGTGGACGCGCCCTGTTCGGCGACCGGAGTGATCCGCCGCCATCCCGACATCAAGCTGCTGCGCCGGGAAAGCGATATCGCCGTCCTGGCCGACCGACAGCAGACGATTCTGGCCGGCCTGTGGCCCCTGCTGCGGCCGGGCGGCCGGCTGCTGTATGCGACCTGCTCGGTGTTGCGCCAGGAAAACGAGCGGGTGGTGGACGCCTTTCTCGCTTCCCATCCGGATGCGGTCGAGCAGCCGATCGCGGCGTCCTGGGGTCGACCCTTGTCGCGCGGTCGCCAGATCCTGCCCGGCGAAGCGGGCATGGACGGGTTTTATTACGCCGGTCTCAAGCGGATCCCCACCCCAGGAGCGGAGTCATGCCGGCCGGCGAACTGACGCGAATTCCCTTCCGCGCCGCCGGCTGGCTCGCGCTGCTGTGGTCGCTGCTATGGACCGCCGGCGTCTGGGCGGCCGGCTTCGATGTGGTCGACGCCTCCACCCGGCTGGAGGGCGGCGTCTATCGTCTGAATGCCCGGATCGAATACCGCTTCAGCGACGCGGCGCTGGATGCCCTGCAAAACGGCGTCCCGCTGACCGTCGAACTGGATATGGAGGTCCGCCGGCGGCGTCCCTGGTTGTGGGACGAAACGGTTTATACCCTGACGCAACGCTTCCGGCTGGAATATCACACCCTCAGCCGGCAATACCTGGTGAGCAATCTCAACAGCGGCGAGCGCCGCGGCTTTCCAACCCGGAGCAGCGCGTTGCGGTTCATGGGCCAGATCGTCGATTTCCCTTTACTCGACAATGGCTTGCTCGATCCGAACGGACGGTATGAAGGCGCCCTGCGGGCGCGGCTCGATATCGAAGCCCTGCCGGCGCCGCTGCGGCTTCTCGCCTACCTGTCGGACGACTGGCGGCTCGCCAGCGAGTGGTACTCGTGGTCGCTCTGATCCGCCGGTTCGCGAGCGGCCAGGGATTGGCGCCCGCGTTGCTGCTGCTCGGATTGCTGCTGGTCATCCTGGTGCTGATGGGCCGCGCCACCACCAGCTCGGCCAAATTCGGGCAGATGTATTTCTGGCTGCTGCTGCTCTGCGCCATCGGACTGGGGGCGCTGGTCGCCCTCATTCTCTACAACCTGGTCGGGTTGATGCGCCTGTACCACCGCCGGGTGCCCGGTACCCGGCTGACCTTGCGGTTGGCAGGGATTTTCGCGGTGCTGGCCATCGTGCCGGTGGCGCTGGTGTACGGTTTTTCGCTGCACTTTCTGCAGCGGGGCATCGACAGCTGGTTCAACGTCCAGGTGGACCGGGGCCTCGAGGATGCCCTGGCACTCAGTCGCACCGCCCTGGATCTGCGGATGCGCGAGGTGCTCAAGCAGACCCTGAAAATCGCCGAGGACATCGCCGAGAGCGACGAAGAGCAAACCGGCCGACGCCTGGACGAACTGCTCGATATCGACGATGCTTCCGAACTGACTCTGTTCGGCCGGGGTGGCCGCATCATCGCCACCGCCACCGCCGACCCGTCGTCGATCCTGCCGGACCCGCCGCCGGACACGGTGGTGCTGCAAGTGCGGCGAGGCAGCAATTACATCGGTCTGGAACCGATCCGCGACGCCGGCTTTCACATCCGGGTGGTGGTGCCGGTGGTGGCGCCCGACCACGAGGAGCGGCTGCTGCAGGCGCTGTTTCCGGTGACCGACCGCCTGAGCCTGCTGGCCGACGCGGTGCAGGGAGCCTTCGACAGCTACAAGGAACTGATCTTCCTGCGGGCGCCGCTCAAGGCCAGCTTCACCCTCACCCTGTCGCTGGCTCTGCTGCTGGCGGTGCTGGCGGCGTTCTGGGCGGCGTTCTACACCGCGCGCCGACTGGTGCAGCCACTGCGGGAACTGGCCGAGGGTACCCAGGCGGTCGCCGCCGGCCAGTTCGACAAGCAGTTGGCTCGCGCCGGCAGCGACGAGCTGGGATTCCTGGTGGAATCCTTCAATCAGATGACCCGCAACCTGGCCCAGGCCCGCGATGCCGCGCAGCGCGGCCAGGAACTGATCGAGAGCCAGCGCGCCTACCTGGAAACGGTGCTGGCGCGCCTGTCCTCGGGAGTGCTGACCATCGACCATGCCGGTCGCCTGCAAACCGGCAACGCCGCCGCCAGTCAGATTCTCGGGGTGGATTTGCGGGCCTTCATCGGTGTCGATGGCCCGCGGATCGCCGCCGCGCAACCGGCCTTGCGCGATCTGATCGAAGTGATCGGCCCCCAGTTGAATCAGACCGGCGACTGGCGACAGGAGATCTCCTGGTTCAGCAGCGCCGGCCGGCGCATGCTCATGTGCCGCGGCAGTTCGCTGCCGGACGCGGTCGGTCTCCGGGGCGGCCACGTCATCGTGTTCGACGATATCACCAACCTGGTGCAGGCCGAGCGCAATGCGGCCTGGGCCGAGGTGGCGCGCCGGCTGGCGCACGAGATCAAGAATCCCCTGACCCCGATCCAGCTCGCGGCCGAACGCATCCGCCACAAGTATCTGAAACAGTTCGACGACGAGCAGGCCAGAGTATTGGAGCGGGGCACCCATACCATCATCCAGCAGGTGCAGGCGATGAAGGAGATGGTGGACGCCTTCAACGAATATGCCCGCCCGCCGCGCCTGCAACTGGCCCCGCTGGAACTGAACGAGTTCGCGACCGAAGTACTCTATCTCTACCGCGACTATCCGGCGGGGGTGGAAATCAAGCTGGAACTGACCCAGGAATCGCTGCGGATCAACGCCGACAAGGGCCGGCTGCGACAACTGCTGCACAACCTGGTCAAGAACGCCATCGAGGCGATCCGCGACGGCCACGGCTCGACCCTGTGGATCGGCACCCAGCGCCAGCACGTGACCGGAGCCGACTGCGTCGAACTGAGCGTGCGCGACGACGGACCGGGTTTCCCGGACAACATTCTGATCGGCGCCTTCGAACCCTATGTGACTACCAAACCCAAGGGAACCGGGCTAGGATTGGCGATCGTCAAGAAAATCGTCGAAGAGCATGGCGGCTGGATCCAGTTGGAAACACCGGCGGAGGGCGGCGCCCGGGTCGTGATCCGGTTGCCGCTCCTGAACGATGGCGTCGAACCGCCAATCCCCCCCGCCGTTCCCGCCGCGCCATTGAATACCGCTAAGGAGGCTGGATGAGCGCGCCCTATATTCTGGTCGTCGATGACGAACCGGACATTCGCGACCTGGTGAAGGAAATTCTGGAAGACGAAGGCTATGTCGTCTCGAACGCCGAGAATGCCGCCGCCGCTCGCGAAGCCCGCCGCGCCCAGCGGCCGGACCTGATTCTGCTCGATATCTGGATGCCGGACACCGATGGCATCACCTTGCTCAAGGAGTGGAGCGAGGGCGATCATCTGCCCTGTCCGGTGATCATGATGTCCGGGCACGGCACCGTCGAGACCGCGGTGGAAGCGACCCGGCTGGGCGCCTACGATTTCATCGAGAAGCCGCTGTCCATGGCCAAGCTGCTGCTCACCGTGGAACGGGCCCTGGAGGCCGACCGGCTGGCGCGGGAAAATCAGAACCTGCGCCGCCAGCAGCGAGTCGTATCGGAACCGGTCGGCCGCAGCGAGGTGGTTCAGCGGTTGCGGGCCCAAGTGCTGCGGGTGGCCCAGCACGACGCGCCCGTGCTGATCTTCGGCGAGCCCGGCACCGGCAAGGAGGTCTACGCCCGCTTTCTGCACGCCCACAGCCCGCGCCGCAACGGTCCGTTCGTGGATGTGGGGGTCGGTTCCATCGCCCGCGAAAACGCCAGCCTGGAGCTGTTCGGCTCCGAGCAGGGCGAGCGGATTCACTACGGCCGGCTGGAGCAGGCCAGCGGTGGTACCCTGTTCCTCGATGAGTTGGCCGACATGGATCTCGAAGCCCAGGCCAAGCTGGCCAGTACCCTGGAAAGCGGTTCCTTTCTGCGCATCGGCGGCAAGGAGTTGGTGCGGGTGAACGTGCGGGTGGCCACCGCCACCCACCGCGATCTGGAGCAGGAAGTGGCGACCGGCCGGTTCCGCGAGGATCTGTACTATCAGCTCAACGTGGTTCCGATCAAGCTGCCGCCGCTGCGCGACCACGTCGAGGACGTGCCGGAGTTGCTCAATTATTACATCAACTATTTCGTCGACCAGGAAGGTCTGACCTACCGCCATTTCACCCTGGCCGCCCAGAACCGGCTGCGCAACTACAACTGGCCCGGCAACATCCGCGAACTCAAGAATCTGGTGCAGCGCCTGCTGATTCTGGGCGGCGAGGAGGAGATCGCGCTGGAAGAAGTGGATGCCGCGGTGCGCGGCACCACCGCCGCCAAATCCCAGGACGTCGGCAGCATTCCCCTGAATTTGCCGTTGCGCGAGGCGCGCGAGCAGTTCGAGCGGGCCTATCTGATGCAGCAGTTCCGCGAGTGTGAGGGCAACGTGGCGCGGCTGGCCGAGCGGGTCGGGATGGAGCGCACCAACCTCTACCGCAAGCTGCGCGCGCTGGGCATCGATCCCAAGAAAGCGCTGGACGAGTGAGGCGAGGCGATGAAGATCGTGATTCTCGGCGCCGGGCAGGTGGGCGGTTCGGTGGCGCACATTCTGGCCAGCGAAGCCAACGACGTGACCGTGGTCGATGTCGACGCCGAACGCTTGCAGGCGCTGCAGGACCGGCTGGATCTTCGCACCGTCTGCGGTCCCGCCTCCTATCCCAACGTCCTGGAGCAGGCCGGCATCGCCGACGCCGACATGTTGATCGCGCTGACCGACAGCGACGAGGTCAACATGGTCGCCTGTCAGATCTCGCACACTCTGTTCAACACGCCGACGAAGATCGCCCGAGTCCGGGCCAGCAGTTACATCGCCTATCAGAACCAGTTGTTCAAGGATGATGCCTTGCCGATCGACGTGCTGATCAGCCCCGAGCAACTGGTGACCGACTACATCCGCCACATCATCGAACATCCCGGCGCGCTGCAGGTGCTGGATTTCGCCGAAGGCCAGGTGCGGTTGGTGGGCGTCAAGGCCTACGAGGGCAGCAGCCTGATCGGTCAGGCGCTGCGTGCCCTGCCGGAGCGCATGCCAGGCATCGACACCCGGGTGGCGGCCATCTTCCGCCAGGGCAGCCCGATCCTTCCGGAAGGCAATACGGTTATCGAGGCCGACGACGAAGTTTTTTTGATCGCCGCCCGCAAAAATACCCGGGCCATCGTCGGCGAATTGCGCAAGCTGGACCGGATGGTCAAGCGCGTGATCGTCGCCGGCGGCGGTCACATCGGCGCCCGGCTGGCCCAGGGACTGGAGGAACGATTCCAGGTCAAGATCATCGAGCGCGATGTCGCCACCGCCCGGCGGCTGTCCGAAAAGTTGAGCCGGGCCATCGTGCTGCAGGGCGATGCCGCCGACGAGAACCTGCTGCGCCAGGAAAACATCGAAAACGTGGATGTGTACTGCGCCGTCACCAACGACGACGAAGCCAACATTCTGTCGGCGATGCTGGCCAAACGCATGGGCGCCCGCAAAGTGATGGCCCTGATCAATCTGGTGTGCTACGTCGATCTGGTGGAATCCTCGGGCATCATCGATGTCGCCATTTCGCCGCAGCAGGCCACCATCGGCAGTTTGCTGACCCACGTCCGCCGCGGCGACGTGGCCAAGGTCCACTCCCTGCGCCGCGGCGCCGCCGAGGCCATCGAGGCGGTCGCCCACGGCGACTACAAAACCTCGAAGGTCGTGGGCCGGCGCGTCGAGGAAATCCGCCTCCCGCCCGGCACCACCATCGGCGCCATCGCCCGCGGCGATGGAGTGATCATCTGCCACCACGACACCGTGATCGAGGCCGACGACCATGTCATCCTGTTCCTGGTCGACAAGAAGCGGGTACCCGAGGTCGAACGGCTGTTCGCGGTGGGGGCGACCTTCCTGTAGGCCCGCGCCGCGGCAAAAAACCTTGTGCTAGAATGAGCGAACCCCGAATCCGGACCGGGGGTGGCGCCCCCGCCAGGATCCCCGAAAACCACCAGGCGTTGACAGGACCCCGAACATGACCGCATTCAATTTCGAGCAGGCGCGCTTCAACATGATCGAGCAGCAGATCCGGCCCTGGGATGTGCTGGACCAGCGGGTGCTGGATACGATCGCCAGCGTGCCGCGCGAAGACTTCGTTCCGGAGCGCTACCGCAACCTGGCCTTTTCCGACATCGCCATCCCGCTCGGCCACGGCGAGGTCATGCTGAAGCCCAACGTCGAGGGCCGGATCCTGCAGGCGCTGGCGGTGCGGTCGACCGACAACGTGCTGGAAGTCGGCACGGGCGCCGGTTATCTGACCGCCTGCCTGGCGCGGCTGGCCGCCAGCGTGGTCAGCGTGGACATCGTGCCCGAGTTTGTCGAGGTCGCCCGCCAGAGGCTCAAGGATCGAGGTTTGCACAACGTCGTGCTGCATGTCGGCGACGCCAGCCGCGGCTGGGGCGAACACCGCTACAACGCCATCGCGGTCACCGGCTCGGTGACCGCGATCGACGAGATCTGGCGACAGAGCCTGAGCCTGGGCGGGCGACTGTTCGTGGTGGTCGGCCAGCCGCCGGTGATGGAGGCGCTGTTGATCACCCGGGTCGGCGAGCGGGAGTGGGTGCGGGAAAGCCTGTTCGATACCGAACTGCCGCCGTTGCGCAACGCGGCCCCGTCCAGGATCTTTGAGTTCTGAGCCGGCTTTATGTCCAAAATGCATCGTCTGGTGTTGGCCGGAATGGTCGCCGCGCTGTGCGGCCGGCCGGTGGGGGCGGAAGACCTGTTGCAGGTCTATCGTCAGGCTCTGGACAGCGATCCGGTGCTCAAGGCCGCCGCCGCCAGCCGCGAGGCCTCGCAGGAGGCCAAGCCGCAGGCCCGGGCCCTGCTGTTGCCGAACGTTGGGGTTGTGGCCGAGCAGGGTCGTTCGTTCGGGGTCGCGGGTTCGCCGACGGGCAAATCGTCGTTCAACAGCCACAATTACGCGATTGGCCTGGTGCAGCCGGTCTACAATCGTGCCAGCCAGGTCCAGCAGCGGTTGGCGGACGCCGTGGTCGGTCAGTCCGACGTGGATTTCCGCAACGCCCAGAACGGGCTGATCCTGCGGGTATCGCAGGGCTACTTCGGGGTTTTGTTTGCGCTGGATAACCTGACCTACGCCACCGCCGCGAAAAACGCGTTCGCCCGCCAGCTCGAACAGGCCAATCGGCGCTTCGAGGTCGGACTGGCGACCATCACCGACGTTTACGATGCTCAGGCCCGGTTCGATAACGCCGTCTCCGTGGAAATCGAAAACCTCAACAAATTGGCCGACGCCCGTGAGTCGCTGCGGCAACTGACCGGACAGGAATACGCCCAGCTCAACCTGCTCAGCGAACGGATGCCGCTGTCGCTGCCCAAGCCGAGCGATCCCGAAGCCTGGGTGAACATGGCGCTGGAGAACAACCTGAACCTGCGCAGCGCTGCTTATGGAGTCGAACAGGCGAGAGAGAACATCCAGCGGCAGAAAGCCGGCCACTATCCGACGCTGGACCTGAAGGCCAGCCGCGCCAACCTCGACAACAGCATTACCGATACCAGCAGCAGTCAGGTCAACCTGGAACTGACCATTCCGCTGTACAGCGGCGGCGCGGTGTCGTCGCGATCTCGCGAGGCGGCGTACGGCTATGAAGCCGCCCGGCAGAGTCTGGAGAACCTGCAGCGCGATACCATCCGCACCGTCCGCAACGCCTATCGCGGTCAGGAAACCGCCATCAGCCAGATCAAGGCGCTGGATCAGACCCGCGTGTCCACCCGCAGCGCGCTGGAGGCCAATCAGGCCGGCTACGAAGTCGGTACCCGCACCATCGTCGACGTGCTGGACGCCGAGCGCAACGTCTATCTGGCCGAAGCAAATTACGCCGCCGCCCGCTATGCCTACATCGCGAATTATCTGACCCTGCGGCAGGCCGCCGGCCAGTTGTCGGAGGCGGACCTGACGGAGATCAACGGTTGGCTGGGCGGGCTCCGGCCCACTTCGGGCGCCGCGCCGGTGACCTCGGCCGCGCCCGCCGGCAAGGAACCGGCCAAGCCTGCCCCCGGCAAGAGCAAGGCGAACGGCAAGTCCGCCGCGGCCAAGCCCGCCGGTAGGGAACCGGCGGCGCCCGTCGCTCCGCCCGCGCCGAAATGATGGGTGGTCGGTCCGCTTCCGGCCATGAGCGACCCGAGCGGCGTTGAAGCACCACCCCAACAGGATTCCCGAGCCGTGCTGGCCGGCCTGCCGCGCCGGCTGGCGGCGATCGGTTACGACAGCCTGCTGCTGGGTGGGGTGTTGTTCGCCGCGACCCTGCTGGCGCTGGGGCTGGTGGTGGGCATCGTCGGCGTCGAGGCGTTCAAGGCGCGCAACCCGCTGTCGGGCAATCCATTCTTCCGCACCTATCTATTCCTGGTCTGCTTCTTCTTCTATGCCGGGTTCTGGATCCACGGCGGCCAGACCCTGGGGATGCGCGCGTGGCGGTTGCGCGTGCGACGGCGCGATGGCCGGAGCATCGGCTGGTGGCAGGCGTTGTTGCGGTTTTTGATCGCCGGCCTGTGGCTGGCGCCGGTGTTCTTCCTGCGCGGAGTGCTCGAAGCCGGCCTCGGTCCCAGCTTGGGAGCCGGGTTCGGCTGTCTGGTGCTGCTGCTGGTTCTGCGCCTGCCCGACCGTCTGTCGGAAACGGAACTGGTGGTGTTGCCCGGGAAATCCTGAAATCGCTCAGCGCAGCCGGTGCAGCGCGTAAAATCCCCCTCCCAGGAACAGCAGCGACGGCAGGATCGCCCCCGCCAGCGGTGGATAACCGTACAGCAGCACCACGTTGCCCAGCAGGTAGTTGACCAGGAAGAACGCCAGCCCGAGCAGCAGTCCGACCAGCAGCCGCTGGCCGGTCCCGGCCGAGCGCTGCGGGCCGAACACGAACGGCATCGCCACCACCAGCATCGCCACATACGCCAGCGGCGCCAGCAGCTTGCGCCACAGCGCCAGCCGGTAATTCTGGGCGTCCAGCCCGTTGCGCTCCAGATAGTCGACGTAGACCAGCAGGTCGCGGATGGACAGTTCTCTGGGATTGGCCGCCAGCACGTCCAGAATCTTCGGGTTGATGGCCGAGGCGAACTCCAGGCTGGGCAGGTGCTCGGTTCGGACCTCGTCGCCGTTCAGAAGGCTGCGATCGACGCCTTCCAGCAGCCAGCGCCCTTCCACGTAGCGCGCGCTCCGCGCCGCGACGACGGTTTCGAGCCGGGCGTCGGGGCCGATCTTGAAGCTGTGGATATCCACCAGCCGGACGCCGGGCAGCACCGCCCGGACGTGGACGAAATGGTCGCCGTCCCGCGCCCAGAAGCCGCGGCCGCCGCGGATGGCCATGTCCCGGCTCGTGGCGGCGGCCCGCTGTTCGCGGGCCGTCTGCTCCAGCGGCGGAGCGGCGAACTCGCCGATGGCCAGCACCGCCAGGCTCAGCAGCAGTCCCGCCCCCAGGACTGAACCGGTCAGTCGGGTCAGGGACAGGCCGGCGGCGCGCATGACGATCAATTCGCTGCCGCCGGCCAGCGCGCCCATGCCCAGCAGGCCCCCCACCAGCAGCGCCATGGGAAACACCTCGTACAGGCGCTGCGGCTGGATCAGCAGCAGATAGCGGATTGCCGCCGTGAAGGTGTAATTCCCTTTGCCGACCTCTTCCAGTTCCACCAGCAGGCTCAGAAAGAATTCGAGCAGCAGCAGGACCAGCAGGGCGACCAGGGTGGTGGTGGCGACGGTCCGGAAAATGTAGCGGTCGAGAATTTTCATGCGGCGCCCCGTTGCCGGATCGCCCGCCGCAACAGCCGGAAGCCCCGGCTGTTGAAGTGCTGCTGGAGCAGCAGAACGGCGGCGAACAGCAGGAACAGGCCGTGGACCCACCACAAGCCAACCTTCGCGCCGACGATGCCGTGGCTCAGCCAGGACTCGCCCATTCCGATCAGGTTGAAGTCGATCGCGTAAATCAGCGCGGCCGCGACGATCCGTCCGTACCGGCCCTCGCGGGGGTGGGCGCGCGCCAGCAACGGCGCCCACAGGGCGATGACCAGGATCTGGATCGGGCTGTTGAACCGCATGTGCAATTCGGCGATCGAGCGGGGTTCGCTCGAACCCCACAACTGGCGGAGGGGGAACGTCTCCCGGTGTTGCCAAGCTGGGGCGGGGGGAGCGGTGTCGATCCGCACGGTGGCGCGCTCGAACTCGACCATTTCGTAGTCGCCCCGGCCGGGCGTGCCCCGGTAACGGTAGCCGCGATCGAGCACGATGCGCCGGATGCCGTCCTCACCGATTTCCTGCCGACCCTGATTCCCGGTGGTGATGCTGATGTCGCCATCCCGCTCGCGGCTCTGAATGAAGACGTTGCGGAGTTCGAGACCGTCCATGGCGCCGATATAGACCACGTGCCGGCCGTCCAGCACTTCGCGGAAAGCGCCCGGCACGAACATCGACACTTCGGCCTCCTTGCGGGCCTTGTCCAGCGCCTCGTACTGCAGTTCCATGGTGATCGGCAGCAGGAACAGCGACAGTCCCGCCGTGGCCAGGGCCAGCGGCGCCGCCAGTAGAAAGACGGCGCGATACACGGACAGGGGACCCTGGCCGCAGGCGGCCAGCGCGGTCATTTCGTGATCGCGGTACAGTCGGCCCAGCGCCAGCATGGTGCCCAGCAGGAAGGCCAGCGGCAGGAAAACGACCAGCAGTTCGACCGCCTGCAGGCCCAGCAGCAGGAAGATGGAATCCCGAGCCAGCAACCCGCTGGCGGCCTTGCTCAGATAGCCGGCGAGGCGATGGCTGAGGATGATCGCCAGCAGGGCAAGCGTGGTCGCCAGCAGGGTCAGCCCGATCTCGCGGATCAGGTAACGGTCGATGGTGGATGGCAAGCCCGAAGCGACTCCCCGGCGCGCAACTGTGAGGTGGTTTGATTTCCGGCTAAACTTGGCAAGTTTACGACGATGACGACAAACGAACCATATCAGTCCAAAGAGGGTCGCCCACCGATGGAATTCACGGTCAAGAGCGGGAATCCGGAAAAGCAGCGGACCGCCTGCCTGGTGCTGGGTGCTTACGAATCCCGGCGGCTGACGCCGGCGGCCGAACAGTTCGACGCCGCCTGCGGGGGCTATCTCGGCAACCTGCTGCGCCGGGGCGATTTGGAAGGCAAGCCGGGCCAGTCGCTGCTGCTGTTCAACGTGCCGGAGGCGCTGTGCGAGCGGGTGCTGCTGGTCGGTTGCGGTCGGGAGCGCGAGGTGGACGACCGCCGCTTCCGCCAGATTGCGGCCCATGCCGCGACGGCGCTGAACGACACGGGCGCCATCGAGGCCACGGTCTACCTGACCGATCTCCCCGTCAAGGGCCGCGATCTCAACTGGAAGATCCGCCAGGTCGTCGAGGCGGTCGAGGACTCGCGCTACCGCTTCGACCCGCTCAAAAGCAAGAAGGACGCTCCGCGGCGGTCCCTGCGCAAGATGATACTGAGCGTGCCCGGCCGGCGCGAGTTGCCCGGCGGCGAACAGGCGGTGCGCGAGGGGGTGGCGATCGCCGCCGGCGTCAAGCTGGCCAAGGATCTGGGCAACCTGCCACCGAATATCTGCACCCCCGCCTATCTGGCCGAACAGGCTCGGGCGCTGGCCGGGGAGTTTCCGGCGCTGCGGGTCGAG
Source organism: Candidatus Competibacter sp. (assembly GCA_031732855.1). Taxonomy (GTDB): domain Bacteria; phylum Pseudomonadota; class Gammaproteobacteria; order Competibacterales; family Competibacteraceae; genus JAVMKJ01. The sequence goes on along the minus strand of JAVMKJ010000052.1, from coordinate 2,374 downwards.
GTGCTGGAGGAGGCCGATTTGGAGCGGCTGGGAATGGGCGCGCTGCTGGCGGTGACTCGCGGCAGCGCCCAGCCGGCCAAGCTGATCCGCCTGGAGTACCGGCGGGGTCCGGTCCGGCAAAAGCCCTGCGTGCTGGTCGGCAAGGGGGTGACCTTCGATACCGGCGGCATTTCGCTCAAGCCCGGCGAGGGCATGGACGAGATGAAGTTCGACATGTGCGGGGCGGCCAGCGTGCTGGGAACCCTGCGGGCTTGCGCGGAATTGGACCTGCCGCTCAACGTGATCGGGTTGATTCCAGCGGTGGAGAACATGCCGGGCGGGCGGGCCACCCGGCCGGGCGACATCGTCACCAGTCTGTCCGGCCAGACGGTTGAGATTCTCAACACCGACGCCGAGGGCCGGCTGATCCTGTGCGACGCCCTGACGTACGTCGAGCGCGACGAGCCGGCGGTGGTGGTGGACATCGCCACCCTGACCGGGGCCTGCATCGTCGCGCTGGGCCGCCATCCGCACGGACTGTTCAGCAACCACCCGCCACTGGCGCACGCGCTCGCCGCCGCCGCCCATTCCGCCTGCGACCGGGTGTGGGAACTGCCGCTGTGGGAGGATTATCAGGAGGCGCTGGACAGCAACTTCGCCGACATGGCCAACGTCGCCGCCAACCGTGATGGCGGCGCGATCGTCGCCGCCTGTTTCCTGTCCCGCTTCGCCAAGAAATTTCACTGGGCGCATCTGGACATCGCCGGCACGGCGTGGAAGACCGGCAAGGCCAAGGGCGCGACCGGGCGGCCGGTGCCGTTGCTGGCTCAGTATCTGCTGGACCGGGTCGCCGAGACAAAACGAGAGGCGGGACGTGCCGCGCATTGATTTTTACGTGCTGCCCGACTGCAAGGACAACGGTCGGGCGCTGCTGGCCTGCCGGCTGACCGACAAGGCCTACAGCCTCGGTCATACGGTTTACCTTCTTACCGCGTCCGAGGCGCAGGCGGCGGCGCTGGACGATCTGCTGTGGACCTTCCGGCAGGACAGCTTCGTGGCGCACGAGCGTTTTCCGCCGGCGGGGGAGGAGGATTCGCCGGTGCTGGTCGGCGCGGCTCCGCCGGTGGAGGTGAACGCGCAAGTGCTGATCAATTTCACCGACGCGCTGCCCGAAGGCTTCGAGCGGTTCGAGCGGGTGGTGGAACTGGTCGATCAGAATCCCGACGTGCTGGCGAGGTCGCGCGAGCGGTTCCGGCAGTACCGCGAGCGGGGCTGCGCGCCGGAGACGCACAAGCTGTAGGAGCGGTTGGAATTTTGGAGCGTTGCCGGATCAGGGTAGCGCGAAGAGGTCGGCTTCGACGGTGCGTTCGTCCCGTTGCCGGTTCTCGGCGGCATCATAGACCAGCAAGATGGAGCGGTTGCCGTTGCCGTCGCGGTCGAACATCGCCATGCCTTCCGCCTGTTGGGGGCCGGTGCCGACGGGGATATCGAGAACGGTCGGCAGGTCCTGGCCGAACACCAGCGATTCCCGGTCGGGTCGCGCTCCACCGGGCCAGCGAAAGACCTTCTGCGGTCCGGCCACCGTCAGGGTCGGACCCGCCAGTACCAGCAAGTCGTCGCTTTGCACGCACAAGTCCCGAACGCCCAAGCCCCTCAAGTCGAGAAAGTGTTTGCGGTAGGGCCGACCGTCCGGTCCGATGGGTTTCAACGTCAGGGTGGAAGGGTCCTGTTGTTCCAGAGCCAGTTCCAGAATCACCGCCCAGCCGCGCAGCACCGGGCCGCGCAGTCCGACGAAAACGCGGTCGCCGGCGACGGCCAGCCCTTCGATGTCGAAGCCGTTGTCCTTGCCTGGGATGGCGAGGAACGGTCCCAGGTGTGGATCGGTCGCGAGTGCCTCGGTCAGCGCGCTGCCGACGGCATCGCCGCGCAGCCGGGCGGCGGTCCGCGTATGGCCGTTCCGTTCGACCGTCCGCTCCAGCGATGGCGTGGCGTCGTCCGACAGGGGAATGCGGGCGAGAAGAAAACGGTTGCCGTCGCGACTGACCTTGACCAAGCGTTTGGTGTTCTTTTCGATGGAATCCTCTTCGTCTGGTTTGCCGCGCTTCAGGCTGTGCGAACCGACCAGCCAGAGATAGCCACCGTCGTAGTCGAGTCCTTCGATGTCCGCTTCCTCGATCTTGCCGTCCGCTACGGGTGGTATCGGCAGTTGCAGAACCTCGTGCAGCGGGAATTGCCGGTGGTCGGCGTAACGGATTGCGCCGTCGCTGTTGCCGTGCCGGCGAGATAGCCGTTCCAAACTCAAGGCTTCGTCGTTGGCGACCCAGAGCGTGTCGCGGATTTGCACCACGGCCGAGAGTCCATCCGACAGCTTTTTTTTCTTGCCCAGTTTGTTCGA
>JAVMKJ010000051.1:0-5717 GCA_031732855.1 Candidatus Competibacter sp. | reverse complement strand
AGACCGGCAAGCCCAGCCACCGGCGCACCCGCTCGCGCATGGCCCGACCGTAGGCAATTGGATCGAAGCGCTCCAACCCGGTCAGATCGAGAAAGCACTCGTCGATGGAATCGATCTCCTGCCGGGGCGAGAACTGGCCCAGCACCGCCATCAGCCGGGCGCTGAGATCGGCGTACAGCGCGTAGTTGCTGGACAAGGCCACCACGCCGTGCCGGCGGGCCCGGTCGCGGCACTGGAACCACGGCGCGCCCATCGGCACGCCCAGCGCCTTGGCTTCCGGCGAGCGGGCCACCACGCAGCCGTCGTTGTTGGACAGCACCACCACCGGCCGCCGTTCCAGGCGGGGATCGAAGACCCGCTCGCAGGCGACGTAGAAGTGGTTGGCGTCGACCAGAGCGATGGCGCCCATCCCGGCCGGCCCCCGCCTCAGTACGGCCGCACCCCGAACAGATGGGGATGCAGCACCAGCAACAGGGCGAACAGCCCCAGCCCCCACAGCGCCGGTCGCCGGAGTTCGGCCCAGGCCCAGCGCTGGCGTCCGGCCAGCAGCGCGGCGAACGGCAGGAACGAGGTGACCTCGGCGAAGCGGCGCCAGCGCTCGCCCTCGGTCGCCGCCATCCGCCGGTCGAGGTGCCACGCGCCGCCCAGCGCGGTCAGCAGCAAGCTGCCGAAGAACAGCAGCGAGGCCAGATCGCCGTTGGCCAGAATGTGGACCGCCGCCCACAGCCCGACCCCCCACATCACCGGGTGGCGGGTGACCCGCAGCACGCCGCGGGCCGGCTCCGGCCGGTCGAGCGCGCCGGTCATTCCGGTCGCCGACGGGTTGGGGATCAGCGCCCCGCCGGCGATCAGGATCAGGGCCAGCGGCATCGCCAGCAAGGGCAGGTGGCGCACGCCCGGACCGGGCGGCCACAGGTAGAGGGGGTGGGACGCGCGGCCGTAGGCGACGATCAGCGCCCCCAGCGCCAGCAGGGCCACCAGCCCGTACAGGATCTGGAAACCCTTCTCCCCCAGGCGGGCGACCAGCCAGCCGCGCACGGGGGCGCTGGACAGGCCCAGGTGACTCCCGGCGAAAGCGGCGCCGGCCAGCGCCGTCGCGACGAGCGCGGCGTCCATCTCAGGCGGCCGCCGGTTTCGGGTAGGCGATCGCGCACAGCGTCGCGCCCTGCGGGTCTTGCAGCACGCAGAAGCGGCCCACGCCGGGAATGTCCTCCGGCGGGCGCAGCAGTTTCCCGCCCAGGACCTCCACCTGCCGGGCGATGGCGTCCGCGTCGTCCACCGTGACGTAGACGCCCCAGGCCGGCGGCATTCCGGCGCATTCCGGCGGCGGGGCCATCATCCCGCCGACCGCCTCGCCGCCGACCTTGATCATCACGTACCGCATCCCTTCGCCGGGGTAATCCTCGGTCTCCCAGCCGAACAGCGCGCCGTAAAACCGTCGCGCCGCCGCCACGTCGGGGGTCATCAGTTCGTTCCAGCCGAACGCGCCGTGCTTCATCAGGCTTTCGTTCATCGTCGTCGCCTCGTCGGTTTGAAAAAGAGGGAAAGGCAAGTCCCCGCGCGGGGTCAGGCGGCAGCCCGTCCGGGCCACAGCCGGTGAATCACCCAGCGCGCCACGCCCCACAGGTCGGTCGCCTCGCCGGCGGACGCCGCGCGGTCGGCCGGCGGCGCATCCGCCTCCAGCACCAGGCGGCCGGCCGCGTCGCGGCCCAGGCGCCGCAGGGCGAAGGCGCCGTCCACCACCGCCACCACGACGCTGCCGGCGGTGGGCGGCAGGGCGCGATCCACCACCAGCAGATCGCCGTCGCGGATGCCGGCCTCGCGCAGCGCGTCGCCCTGGACCCGCACGAAAAAAGTGCTCTCGGGGTGGCGGATCAGATGCTCGTCCAGGCTCAGGCGCCGCTCGACGCGGTCGTCGGCCGGCGACGGGAACCCGGCCGGCACCGGCGTGGCCAGCAGCGGCCAGCCCGGTTCCCGCCCCGGACCGGGCGCGGGCTCGGGTTCGAGCCGGGGCGGGAACGCCCGCGCGGGGAATCTTTCGACAGCGACGGCCACCATGCGCGTTACCTCCGATAGGTGCGAACCAAACCGACCACCACCCCGAAGATCGTCAGGCGCTCGCCGGGGCGCAGCACCGGATAGGCCGGATTGGCCGGCCGCAGCACGGCTTCCCCGTCCTCCACCGCCAGGGTCTTGAGGGTGAACTCGCCGTCCACCACGGCGATGACCACGTCGCCCGGCCGGGCCGGCGCGTCCCGCTCCACCACCACCCGGTCGCCGGGGTGGATGCCGGCGTCCAGCATCGAATCGCCGGCGACCGGCACCAGCACGGTGCGGGACGGATGGCGGACCAGCCAGGCGTCGATGGAACCCGCCTCGCCGCCGTCGGCCGGCGCCGCCGGCAACCCGGCCGGCACCGCCGCGTCGGCCAGCGGCCGGGCGAAGAAGCGCGCGGTCGGGGTCCAGCGCCCGTCGGGCGTGCGGTCCAGAAAGCCCGCCGCCCGCAGCCGGCGCAGCACCTTGGCCACCGCCGAGCGGGAGGCCAGTCCCAGCACCGCCTGCAAGGGACCGTAGGCCGGCAGGCTGCGCCAGCGGGCGTAGTAGTCCTGCAAGCGGGCCAGATAGGCGGCGTCGGGAGCTTTGGGCATGGTGGAACAGGTTAGAGTACAAACGTGCTCTCACTATAGGCGACGCCGACCGGACCGTCAAGCGGGGATGGTGGCGTGCGGGGTCAGTGGGTCTGCCGGGCTGGCGGGGGGTTGCGCTCGCGACCTTCGACCGCGTCGATGAGCGAGGCGATCCGGTAGGCCACGTCCAAGGCGGTCGCCTCGCCCGACAGCAGGTGATCGCACAGCGCCCGCAGCACCACCGGCAGGCTGGCGAGCAGGGCCTCGGCGGTGGGGTACTCCTCGCCTTGGCGGTGGCCGCGCGCCATGGCGACCAGGGCGTCGGTGGTGGCGCTTTCGGGATCGAGGTCGTCGAGGGTCGGGCGGGGGAGCAGGTGGAGTGTTGGGCCATGGGTGCGGCCCGGTCGGAGTGGAAAGCTATACACTATGAGCAATCCACAGCATGACCCTTAAACCCGGAGACGCCCGACCATGTCCGATCTGGCCCTGCTATACGACGATTTGGCGGAAACATACGCCGCCGGACGGCATCTCTTCGACACCATGCCAGTCGATCTTCCGCGCGCCCACCATGCCGCCCTGTTCGCGGGGTTCGAACGGGCGCGGGCCCTAAGGGGAGCATTGCTGCTGGCGCTGGCGACGCGCGAGTACACCGGCCAGGACGAGTTCGACGGCGAGATGGGGTTCCTGGGCCGGTGGCTGCCCTACAGCCACGACCGGTCCGAGGTCGCTCTGGGCAGGCTGGAAGCCTTAGATCTGGCGGTGGTCGGCGCCCGGCGGATCGAGACCGGCGGGGAAGCCTTCTTCTGGGTGATCGCCCGCAAGCCCAACCCCGCTGAAGGCGCCCAATGAGCGTCCGCCGTTACCGCCATACCCAGTTCGGCGCGGTCGTCGTCGGGTCGCTGGCCGCTTCCGCCCTGGTACTGGCGGGCCTGGGGCTGGCGAACCACGATCCGGTATTCACTTGGGGCGGGCCGATCCTGATGGGCAGCGCGGCGCTGCTGTTTTACAACCTGACCGTCGAGATCGACGCCACCCACCTGACGTTTCGCTTCGGGATCGGCCTGATTCGGAAGCGCGTCCCGCTGGCGGAGATCGTCGAGGCAAAGCCGGTGCGCAACTCCTGGTGGTACGGCTGGGGTATCCACCGCACCCCGCACGGCTGGCTGTACAACGTGTCGGGTCGTGAAGCGGTGGAGATCACCCTGACCTCGGGCAAGCGCCTGCGGCTGGGAACCGACGAACCCCGGCGGCTGGCGCAAGCGATCCAGGCGGCCCGCGAGGATTTGCGGAACGCCGTCGCATGACCGCCACCGTCGTCCTCGTGTTCGGTCTGGTCTATCTCGGCATGATCCTGGGCGGCTTGCCGTTCGTGCAACTCGATCGCACCGGCGTCGCCCTGCTGGGGGCCATCGCGCTGGTGGGGGTCGGCGTCGTGACTCCGGAAGCGGCCATGCAAAGCCTGCACTTGCCGACGCTGATCCTCCTGTTTGCCTTCATGGTGCTGTCGGCGCAGATGCGGCTGGGCGGGTTTTACGCCTGGGTCACCCTGAAGCTGGCGGTGCTGCCGCTGGCGCCGCCGCAACTGCTGGGCGCGCTGATCGTCGTGGTGGCGGCGCTGGCGGCGGTGTTCAGCAACGACGTCGTGTGCCTGGCGGTGGCGCCGGTGTTGATCGACGCCTGCCGGCGGCGCGGCCTCGATCCCGTCCCCTAATTTGTTGGCGCTGGCGTGCGCGGCCAACGTCGGCTCGGCCGCCACCCTGATCGGCAACCCCCAGAACATGCTGATCGGCGCGACCTTGCGGCTGTCGTTCGGCGGCTACGCCCTCGAAGCGGCGGGGCCGGTGCTGCTCGGCCTGCTGGCGACCTGGGGCATCATCGCCTGGCAGGCGCGGGGGCGTGCCCGTCACCCTGGCGACCCTGGCGATCTGCGCCGGCCATGGGGCATGGCGGCTCGGCGGCGGCTGAGGGATCGCGACGAGCCGAGGCGAGCGGCTGCGGCGGGTTTCCCCGTGGCGGCTCGGCGTCGGTCACAGGCACAGCGCATGGCCGAGGGTGCGGACGGCGATACCCGCGCCGGCGCCCAGGGCGGCGGGCTTCCAGACCCCGGCGACGCGGCGACCGGCCGACACCAGGATCGCCACGCCGGGCAGGTCCAGCGGGTTGATCAGAAAGCCGGCGCTCTGGTTGAGGAGGGCGGTGGTGAAGTGCCCCTGCCGCAGCAGTTCGTCCACCGTGCCCAGCATGGCGGTGCCGCCGGCCAGGTACTTGACGACGGCGGGCAGGACCAGCGCCGGATCGATCCCCAGCGCGCCCAGCAGCGGCGTCAGGCCGTGCGTGAGCGCGTCCACGACCCCGGCCTGGCGCAGGGCGGTGACGACCACCAGCGACAGCACCAGCAGCGGGATCGCGCCGATGGTGATCTTGAACGCTTCGGTCCCGGCCCGGTTGATCGTATCCAGCACGCCCTTGGTCCCTTCCGCCGTGGGATGGTGGAGCGTGTCGTCGGTAAGATGCTCCTCGCCGGACAACCGCCGGCCGAAGCCGTGATACGCGACCGCCGCCGCCACCAGTCCTCCGGCCAGCGAGAACAGCAGGGTCGGCCCCCAGCGCAGGCCCAGGGCCGCCAGCGGCAGGCTGGCGTTGGCCTGGGCCATGGCGAACACCATCGCCAGCGTGGCCGCCAGATGCCGGTCCGACGCGCCCCGCTGCTCCATCATCGTCAGGGTGGCGATCGGGGCCGCGAAGCTGACGAAACTGATTTGCAGCGCAGCGAACAGCCCCAGGCCGGTGAGGCCGAACGGCCGCACCGCAGGGGCCAGCCGGGCCACCCCCCAGTCCAGCAGGCCCTTGGCTTCCAGCAGACGCATCAGCGACAGCATGACCACCATCACCGGTAGCAGCACGAAGAGGGCGAGGTCGATGGCCGCGCGACCGGCCGGGAGGAGAATGTCGATCATGGGCGATCGGCTCCAAGGTGGGGTGAATGACCGCCGCCCGTCCCGACGCGGACGGGGGGAAAGTCGGGGCCGGCGGGGTAATACCAATTACCAATATATTTTACTTTTTTAGTGCGGATAGAATAAAATC
>JAVMKJ010000050.1:0-5737 GCA_031732855.1 Candidatus Competibacter sp. | reverse complement strand
TGAACCCTTTGAGCGTTTGGCCGCTTGAGTCGCCAAACCGGTCAGCGCTCTAGGCGACCGTGTTTGGGACACTCGCGAACTGGCTGCTCGACTGCTGGCACACCTACGTCGGCTGCTGATCGGCGATGAGCCCGTCGGTATGCTGGTGGTCGGTACCCCGGTGAATATTGAACCCGCTCAGCGGGACCGGATGCGCGAGGCCGCCAGCCAGGCCGGCTTCCGTGATCTACAGTTTGTTTATGAACCCACAGCCGCACTGGTGGGCGCGCTGGACCAGCAGGAACTGAGCCGCGAAGCGCTGGCACTGGTCGTTGACTGGGGCGGCGGTACGCTGGATTTGTCGGTAGTCCGGCATGAGAATCGTTTATACCGCGATCTCGACGTTTATGGTGACGTTGCGGATCTGGGGGGAACCCGGATCGACGAGGCCATCACCATCAGCCTGCTGCGTGGCCAACCCAACGTCAGCCGGGTGCTGCAACAAGTACCACAAGGGTTCGAACGTCTCAAGGAAGAAATTGAACAAGAAAAGATTCGAATGCTGGACGAGCTGGACAGCCAGGATGACCCGGAATCGCTGCCGCTTCCCGGCTGGATTGCACCGGCATGGCTGGATGAGATTCTGCAGGTAGATTCCGCAGTGGTGGTCGAGACATTGCGCCGGTTTGCCGGGAGCGCCAATCAGCGTATCGAAACCATGCTGGAGCACGCCAATCTTCGTGCGACCGATATCACCCATTTACTGTTTGCCGGCGGTACCTGCAAGGCCCGGGTGATCCGCGAACAAATTGCAGCACGGTTTCCCGCTGCCAGAATCCTTCGAACACGCAATCCGCAACTGCTGACCGGCATTGGTTGCGCTCGTTTGCTAAAGGCCGGCTTCCACTTGGAACTTGCGGCGGATCTGGTGGTAAGGGAAGCCGATGACCAACTGTTCACGCTGCTGCCCAAAGGCATCAGGGTTGAACTTGGGTCTTATCGTCGTGCTGAGTTCATGGTGACCGATTTTAATGCACCCGAAGCCATTTTCGATTTCGGTATATGCCATTTGTCCGATAGCCAGAAATCCATGCGTGCCGCAGGTAGTGACGGATTTCAAAGCCTTCATCAGATGTTCATTAGTGCCGGTCAGCCGAAGTTGAAGCAGGCAGGTATTAGCGAACGGGTACTGCTGCACATTGGAATTAACCGTAATCTGGAAGTGGCCGTACACGCCAAAACACAGATCAGTCAATACAGTGTGCAGAACAGCATCCAGGGTGTGCCATTGGCCATACGGGTCGGTACCTGAATCGGAGTGGTGCGATGGAAACCCCAAACATCCGCCTCTGTGTCAATATTATCTGTGAATCGCTGGTGGATGAAAAAAGTAACCAGCGGTTGTTCCGGCTGGAAGATCGCCAGATGGTACGACGGATCGGCTATTGGGAACTGCTGGAACTCAGCCGGCAGTTTCCATTGCGGTTTTCGCAGCAGTTACTGGCGGATGACCAACTGACTCTACGACAAAGAGAGCAGCGGGATGCCTATCTCCAACCGTTTCAGGATGATATTTGGCCGAGGGTGACCGAGTTCAGGCTGATACGGTTCGGGGCATCACCAGAAACGGAACCTCTGCCCCCACCGAAACCCCAACCACGCACAGCACAATATTCGGAGAAAATTAAATCAGCGTCGCCAGCCGTGGCGGCTGTAGTAAAACCATCGCCGCCAGCGGCCCCTGCGAAGCCCCCTACTCCCGCCCCGCCAGTCCTGCCCTCTCTTGAGCAGGGGGTTGTGGCCCTGAAGACCGACATTCCCGCCGAACCGGCTGTGCGGCCAGCGTTGGAGCCGGTAGTACCCAGCCCTGCCCCCCATTACCCTGCGCCCGCTCCCGTGGAGCTACCACCGGGCGTGGTGGCTCTAGATCCCAAACAGTACGCGGCAGTCCACACTCCAGCCGATGCCAGCATACTGGTTATTGCTCCTCCCGGTACTGGCAAAACCCATGTGTTGATCGAACGGCTGATTTACCTGACTGAGGGGGGTGGTTGTCAGGCGCAGGAAGTATTGGTACTGAGCTTTACACGGGCCGCAGTGGCCGAAATCATGGGACGCCTGCAGTTGCGAGTCGAACAGGGCGCGGCGGACGATCTGCGGTTTGTGACCGTCCGCACCTTCGATTCGCTGGCCACCAAGCTGCTACGCTGCGATCTTCCCCCCGAAGACCTGCAGGGACGGGGTCATGATGGACGGATCGATCTATTCAACGAGCGGCTGAACGATCCGACGCAACTACCGGAAGCAGAGGCTGCTCTCGGCGAAATTCGTGTCCTGCTGGTTGACGAGATTCAGGATCTGGTAGGGCGGCGCGCCACCATGGTGCTGAATCTGATCCGACGGGTTCGCGCCAACGGCGGCAGCGTGACTCTGCTGGGCGACCCGGCGCAGGCCATCTATGATTTTCAGGCCAGAAATGAACCGGGTTCGCTCCGCTTCGCAGATTTTCTGGAAGCCATTCGCAGGCGGCTGGTTCCCGATATCAAGTCCCGACCGCTGACCCAATATCGCCGGTTTGTCGAGCCATCCATGATCACGCTGGCCGAACGGTCACGGGCGGCCATGGGTGAGGATGGACTGCACCCGGACGGTACCGCCCTGGAACGCCTGCTGGACAATCTGGAATCGCCGGCCGAACTGGACAATCTGCGGGAACTGGCCGAGTCCGGCGAACGGGCGGCGGTACTGGTCCGAAAGAATCTGGAAGCGGCTCAACTGGCGGAATGGTGCCGCCAGCACAATGTGACCTATACGCACTGGCGTGGCCGCGATCACGATCACTGGCCCGGCTGGGTAGCCCGGCTGGTGTACGGATTCCAAGGCAGAGAGATGTCACTGGACCGACTGACCGCGCGCTGGCAACTGTATATCGGCGATAGCGCCGGCCTGATCCTGGAGGAGGCGCTAACCTTTCTGGAACGGCAGGATGCTCTCCATGATAACTTGCTGGATTTGAAGGCGTTGACCGACGCGATGAATTGGCGAGAGCCGTATCGAAATGCCGGACCGGTTCAGGTTGCGAATGGCTTGATCATTTCCACCATCCATAAATCCAAGGGCCTGGAATTCGACCGGGTTTTGCTGCTGGAGCCGGACTCAGAATCGGCAGGAAAGCCAGAGGAGGTACGGGTACTGTATGTCGCAGCCACCCGTGCCCGGCGCAGCCTGCGGTTGCTGACTCGGGACCGTTGCCTGTTCCCAAAGGCGACCTATACGAGTAATCAGCGTCTTCGGTTCGGGCTGAAGCATCTGATGGTCGAGCGGGGCGCCCGCCTGCTGCTGGAGGGATTGGAGGATGTGGAATCGCCACGGGCTGGCATCAACTTCCAGAACCAGCAGAATCAGCTCTGGCAAATCTGGACTGGACCGGAACAGAGAGCCAGTTTCGTGCTGGACGACAATACTGGCGAATACTGGTTGCGGCCGGTCGCCAATCCACACCTGCGATTTTGGCGGGCATCCCACGATCTTGCTGACGACCTGCGCATCATGGGGCAAATCCGGATCCGACAACATCAACCCAAGGTTCGATCCGCGACTGGCGCTCGAATCGAGAGCGTGGTTTCCGTCATGCTGGAGCCTCCCGCCAGTTTGAAAAGCGAACCGGCATGGCCAATCATGGTGCCGGTCGTGTCCGGGTTTATCCGGCTGGAACCCTGATTTCAATTACAGAATATATCCGCAGGATTTCGATCATGACTTCAGAGTCGGCGCGGACACTCCTCATCGACGAATTGCGGCGCTATCTGGTTGGTCCGCTGACGGATGATGAACTGATCAGCCACCCGGAACGGCCTTTCGACCGTTACCATCTGGGGTTTCTGGCTCCAGCCGGCGCGGTGCTGGATCCCGAGGAGGACGATCAGGAAAGCAGCGGCGACAGCCAGGAACCTGAAACCGGGTCCGACGATAGCACGCTGGTTCTGGCTAATATGCAGAAGCAAAGTGCCTTCGGCATGACTTTCAGCGTCAACGGGGACTGTAAGGAACTGTTTCTGCGGGCAGACTGGGCAACCTACGAAGCTGTCCCTCGCCTGCTCGATAACAACAGGCAGGTCCGTGACTGGCAGCGGCATTCGTGCTTCACCGGAAACATGCTGATCGCTCTCGAAAAAGCGGATGGCATTCCTCATAAGCTGTTCGCGCAGGAAGGTGTGGAAATTCGCGTCACGATCCGACGCCCATCCCACAGTCAGAGCGTTGGCAACCAGGTTATCACGGTGTCCATGCTCAATCTGAAGCCAGCCGAACGCGAGGGGCGGCATCAGGACAACAATCTGTACCTGTCCATTCCACACATCTCTAACCGGTTGATTGGGCATGGAGATCAGAAGCCAATTGCATTCCCCAAGCGAGGTCGCGGGCGCGCTGCAAGCCGATCCAGAGGGCTTGGGGGCCGGGGGGTCCATCGCACTTGCGGCCCAAATGACCGCCCAAGCGGGCGATCCAGCCGAGCAGGGCCGGCAGCGGGGGCGGGGTGACCGGCGGGGGCCGACGGTGAATCGCGACGTAGACGGCTCGCCATTCGGCCGGGTCCAGCACGGCATCGCAGGGCAACTCGGGGGTGGTCCGCCCCAACAGAGTCAGGTACTGGATCCGCCAAGCGATGATGAGGTACAAGGCCAAGGCCGGTTCCAGCCGCTCCAGGGTGCTGAGCTGCAAGGCCTCCACCCGGCAGCCGGTTTTCAAGATTCTGAAAAAAACTTCGATACTCCAACGACTTCCGTACCACTGGATCAATTCGGCCGCTTGGGCGAGGGTATCGGCCCGGCGATTGCCCAACAAGCGCCAGTCGAGCGGTTCGACCCCGACGGGGGCGGACTCTTCGCGCGCCCGCAGCGCGGTGACCGTCACCGGTTCGCCGCCCTTGGGGTGCAGGGTCACCCGTTCGGCCCGCACCGTCAGCACCACCGGCCGGCTCGGTCGGTTCGGTCGCGCGGGGAGGGTAAAGCTGACCTCGCCCAACGCCGACGCTTGCGCCAGCCGATCCCACAGTTTGTCCCCTTCGGCCAAGCAGCGGTTGTGGGTGGCTCGGATCAGCCAGTCGATCCCGGGCTCCCGTTGCGCCCGGACCATGAACTCGTGAATGTCGCATTCCCGGTCGGCGACGTAGACCAACCGGGTGTCGGGCAGGCTCGCAGCCAGCTCGGCGCAGCGCGCGAAGCCTTCCAGCCAGCGCATGCTTTCCTTGGCCTCGATCGGCCAGTGCCGTTTGTCCTCGCCGAACGTCTCCCGGTCGCGGGTCCACAGCCAAGCGTCCAGCACCCCCAGCGGCACCCCGTCCGGCGTCACCGCCAGCGTCGGATGCACGTACAACCCGTGCTGGCGCAGATAGCTCAACGGCCCCAACCCGGCGATGCCCGGCTGGGCGGTATAGTCCAACTCCGTGCTGTCCTGCACGCACAACACCACCCGATGGCGGCGCATCCGCTCGATGCTACAGTCCCAGTGCGGCGCGAGCACCTGCTCCCACTTCACCGCCTCATGGGCCAGCAACCGATACGCCGCCTGGGTCTCCGCCCAGCCCCCGCAGGCCACCGGAATACTGGCGCCCGGCTGCGCGCCCAGCCGCTCCGCTACCCGCACCAGCCGTCGGTTCAGCCGGGCATCCCCCAGGTTCGCTCCGCCCAATTCCGCCGCCGCCCAACTCACCGCCGCCGTCTCCGTCATCACGTCCGCCTCAGGCCTCTTGATCTAC
>JAVMKJ010000049.1:0-5836 GCA_031732855.1 Candidatus Competibacter sp. | reverse complement strand
GTGGGCCCTGTAGGATTCGAACCTACAACCAAGGGATTATGAGTCCCCTGCTCTGACCGTTGAGCTAAGGGCCCGAAGCGGGGAAAAGTTTAACCGCCGTTGCGGATTCCCGCCAGACGGCGGCTCATTCCAGATCCAGGAAGCTGCGCAATTGTTCCGAACGGTTCGGATGGCGCAGCTTGCGCAGGGCCTTGGCCTCGATCTGGCGGATGCGCTCGCGGGTGACGTCGAACTGCTTGCCGACTTCCTCCAGCGTGTGATCGGTCGACATGTCGATTCCGAACCGCATGCGCAACACCTTGGCCTCGCGCGGGGTGAGCGTCGCCAGTACCTCGCGAGTCGCCTCGCGCAGGCCCTCGACCGTGGCCGCCTCGACCGGCGACATCGCGCTCAGATCCTCGATGAAATCGCCCAGGTGCGAATCCTCGTCGTCGCCGATCGGCGTCTCCATCGAAATCGGTTCCTTGGCGATCTTCAGTACCTTGCGCACCTTGTCCTCCGGCATCTCCATCCGCTTGGCCAGCTCTTCCGGGGTCGGCTCCCGACCCATTTCCTGGAGCATCTGCCGGGAAATCCGGTTCAGCTTGTTGATGGTCTCGATCATGTGCACCGGGATACGGATGGTTCGGGCCTGATCGGCGATCGAGCGGGTGATCGCCTGCCGGATCCACCAGGTGGCGTAAGTCGAGAATTTGTAGCCGCGCCGGTATTCGAATTTGTCCACCGCCTTCATCAGCCCGATGTTGCCCTCCTGGATCAGATCGAGGAATTGCAATCCCCGGTTGGTGTACTTCTTGGCGATGGAAATCACCAGCCGCAGATTGGCCTCGACCATCTCTTTCTTGGCGCGCCGGGCCTTGGCCTCACCGATCGACATGTGGCGGTTGATATCCTTGATTTCGTGAATCGACAGCCACGTTTCCCGCTCGATGGCCTGCAATCGCCGCTGCGTTTTCAATATCTCCTCGCGATGCTCCTCCAACGCCACCGAGTATTTCTTGCCGGCCTGAATCTGCTCGTCCACCCAGTTCGACCGGGTTTCGTTCTGCGGGAACGAGGTGATGAAGGTTTTGCGCGGCATCTGCGCCTTGCCCACGCAGATGTACATCACCTCCTTTTCATGGTTGCGGATGCGCTCGGCCATTTCGTGCAGGCTGCCGATCAACTGGTCCAGCGTTTTCGGTACCAGCCGGAACTGCAGGAAACGGTCGCCGAGCTGCTGGCGCAACGTCTGGGTCTGGGAATGCTGGAGCCCGAGTTCGTCGATGCTGGTCAGGGTCTGCTGGTGCAGGGCGCGCAGATCCGCGAAGCGGCGGGCGGTTTCCTCCGGATCGGGACCGTTTTCGACCACGCCCTGCGTGCCGTCCTCGTCCTCGTCCTCGACGTCGCCGACCACCACCGCCACCACCTCTTCGCTGACTCCCACCGCGTCCGGATCGTCTGCGGCCAGCAGCATTTCGACATCCGGCAACGGTGGCGTGACTTCCTCGACATCCTTGAAGCCGCTGATCACATCGGCCAGCCGCGTGCCGTTCTCGCTGATCGAGTCGTAGATCCGCAGCAGTTCGCCGATTGTCAGCGGATAGCTGGCCAGGGCCGACAGCACCTGGCTCATCCCCTCCTCGATGCGCTTGGCGATCTGGATTTCGCCCTCGCGAGTCAGCAGTTCGACCGTGCCCATCTCGCGCATGTACATCCGCACCGGATCGGTGGTGCGGCCGAATTCGCTGTCCACGGCGGCCAGCGCGGCGGCGGCCTCCTCGGCGACCACGTCGTCGTCGGCGCTGACCGGGTTTTCGTTGAGCAGCAGAGTCTCGGTGTCGGGCACGAATTCGTGTACTTCGATGCCCATGTCGTTGATCATGGCAATGATGTCTTCGATCTGCTCGGGATCGACGATGTCATCGGGCAAATGGTCATTCACCTCGGCATAGGTGAGGAAGCCCTTTTCCTTGCCGCGGGCGATCAACTTCTTCAATTGCGACTGCTGCTGCTCGCTCATGACCTGTTCACATGCTGAAGTGAAGAAAAATCCAAATTTTTAATCATATCACAATTTACTGTACTTAATAAGAAATAAATGGGTAAAATTAGACCTTTTTTGCTTTTCTCAAGTTCCGCAGGATCTCTTCGCGTTCCTTGGCGCTGAGCGCGCGCGGCGTACGCCAACGCATCAGCATCTCGGGCAGTCGTTCGCGCAGATCATCGCGCCGTCCAAGGGAGGCAAGGATGTCGCTGAATTCCTGTTCGAACCGAAATTCGTGCTCCGGCACCTCCGGCTCCCAGGCCGCCAGCCGTTCCAGGATCGTGCCCTCGCGGGTATCCCGATAGCGTTCCAGCAGCGCGGCGGTGGTGAGTTGAGGATTGGCGCGTAACACGGCGAGCACGTTCGCCAGCAGTTTCACACCCGGTTCGTCGCCATCCCCGAGTGCGAGATCGTCGTCCGTCGCCTGTTGCGCCAGTTCTGGTCGGTACAGCAGCAGGGCGATGGCTCTACGCAGCGGGGTGCGCGTCAGCCGTAGATTGCGGTCGGCCGGACTGGCGGAGGTCGACGGGGGAGGTCGCAGCCGGGTGCTGACCACCTGCGCTTCCTGCCGCAACCGTTCTTCCATCAGATCGCGGAAATGTCCCTCGGGCAGTTTTTCCAGCAGCGGCCGAGCCAGTTCTGCCAGCCGGGCGCGGCCGGCCAAGGTATTGGGATCGGCTTGGGGGCGCAGTTCGGCGAACAGGTAATCGGCCAGCGGCGTGGCTTGCGCCAGCCGCCGTTCGAAAGCGGCTTGACCCTCCCGGCGGACCCATGTATCCGGATCCTCGCCTTCGGGCAGAAACAGAAAGCCAACCTGGCGGCCATCGCGCAGGAACGGCAACGCCACTTCCAACGCGCGCCAGGCCGCCGCGCGTCCGGCCCGGTCGCCGTCGAAGCAGAACACCAGGTCGTTGACCGTCCGAAAGAGCCGCTCGACATGCTCGGCGGTGGTGGCGGTGCCCAAGGTGGCGACGGCATGGGAAATGCCGTGCTGGGCCAGCGCCACCACGTCCATGTAGCCTTCGACCACCACCAGCCGCTGAAGGTCCCGGTTGTGGGCGCGCGCCTCGTACAGGCCGTACAACTCCAAACCCTTGTGGAACAGGGGCGTTTCCGGTGAGTTGAGGTATTTGGGCGTGGTGTCGGCGTCCAGCGTCCGACCGCCGAAGGCGATGACCCGGCCGCGCCGGTCGCGGATCGGGAAGATAATGCGGTCGCGGAAGCGGTCGCGCAGCCGGTTTTGTTCGTCTCGGTTGGCCAGACCGGCGTCGACGAGCGCCTGGATCTCGGCGCCGGCCTCGTGCAGCGCCCGGCTCAGGTTGTCCCAGCCCGGCGGCGCGTAGCCGATGCCGAAAGTTCCGGCGATCTGGCCGGTCAGTCCGCGCTGGCGCAGGTAATCGACCGCCCGCTGCCGGCTGGGATGCTCGCGCAGCTGCTGGCGAAAGAAATAGTCGGCCCGGGCGACCAGATCGAGCAATGGCCGGGCGGTGAAGCCGCTTTCGCCGCCGCGGGTCCGCGGCATTTCCAGTCCGGCCAGCCGGGCCAGTTCCTCGACTGCGTCGGGAAATTCCAGCCGCTCGTAGGCCATCAGAAAGCCGATGGCGTTGCCGTGGGCGCCGCAGCCGAAACAGTGATAGAACTGCTTGCGGGGACTGACCGAGAACGACGGGGTTTTTTCGGCGTGAAACGGACAGCAGGCCATGAATTCACGGCCCGCGCGGCGCAACGGCACCCGGGTGTTGACGATCTCGATGAGATCCACCCGGCCGAGCACTTGATCGAGGAACTCCTGGGGTATGCGGCCAGCCATAGCCCAAAAGCCTAGTGGATAAACGCGTACCCGTCAGCGGTCGGGCGCGACGAGCGGGCGGCGGAGTGGATTTTGGCGGCGGCCGTTGGGGGTAGGGGATCGATTCAGCCGCCGAAGCGGGCCTTGACTCGGGCGCCGACCGCGGCCATGTCGGCCCGGCCCTGCGCCTGATCCCGGATCAGCGCCATGACCTTGCCCATGTCGCGCACCGACTGGGCGCCGGTCGCGGCGATGGCGTCGGCGACGAGCGCGTCGATTTCGGCCTCGCTCAGCGGTGCCGGCAGGTAGGACTGGATCAGTTCGATCTCGAAGGCTTCCTGGGCGGCGAGATCGGCGCGGCCGGCGCTTTGGTACTGCGCCAAGGATTCCCGGCGCTGCTTGATCATCTTTTCCAGCACGCCGAGCACCTGGCCATCGTCCAGCACGATGCGCTCGTCGACCTCGCGCTGCTTGATGGCGGCCAGAATCAGGCGGATCGCGCCGAGGCGCTCCTTTTCCTTGGCGCGCATGGCGGCTTTCATGTCATCCTGAATGCGATCTTTGAGGGACATGACGGCGGGCTTGCGGATGGAGGGGGTGAAAGGGCCGGTTTCAGTACATGCGGGTGCGGCGGGCGACTTCCCGTGAAAGTTTCTTCAGGTGGCGCTTGACGGCGGCGGCGCGCTTGCGTTTGCGTTCCTGGGTGGGTTTCTCGTAAAACTCGCGGCGGCGAACCTCGGACAGCACGCCAGCTTTCTCGCAGGAGCGCTTGAAGCGACGCAGCGCGACATCAAACGGTTCGTTTTCCTTGACTTTCACGGCAGGCATTAAAACGGCACCTCATTCATGATCTGGACGGACACCAGGGGTTGGATGATCGGAAAATGGTAAATTGTAATCACCCCTCTCTCCAAATGCAAAACAGTGAAGCGATATGTTGATCCTGGGCATCGAAACGTCCTGCGACGAAACCGGCGTGGCGCTGTACCACGGCGAGCGCGGCCTGCTGGCCCACGCCCTGCACAGCCAGATCGCGTTGCACGCCGAATACGGCGGGGTGGTGCCGGAACTGGCCTCGCGCGATCACGTGCGCAAGACGTTGCCGCTGCTGCGCGGGATTTTCCGGCAGGCGGGCGCGGTTCCGCGCGAGGTGGGCGGGGTGGCGTACACCCGGGGGCCGGGGCTGATCGGGGCGCTGTTGGTGGGGGCGGCCATCGGTCGCAGCCTGGCCTGGACCTGGAAGGTGCCGGCCATCGGCGTGCATCACATGGAGGGCCATCTGCTGGCGCCGATGCTGGAGCCGGACCCGCCGGCGGTTCCGTTCGTGGCGTTGCTGGTATCCGGCGGCCATAGCCTGCTGGTGCGGGTGGAGGGGGTCGGTCGCTACCGGATTCTGGGCGAGTCGGTGGACGATGCCGCCGGCGAGGCCTTCGACAAGACCGCCAAGTTGCTGGGCCTGCCCTATCCGGGCGGGCCGGCTCTGGCCAGGCTGGCGGAGCAGGGCGATCCCCGTCGCTTTACCTTCCCCCGGCCGATGACCGACCGTCCCGGTTGCGATTTCAGCTTCAGCGGTCTGAAGACCGCCGCCATCAACACTTGGCGGGGGCTGGAGCCGACCCCGGAGAACCGGGCCGACGTGGCGCGCGCCTTCGAGGACGCGGTGGTGGAGACGATGGCGATCAAGTGCCGGCGGGCGCTCGAGGCCACCCGGCTGAAGCGGTTGGTGGTGGCCGGCGGGGTGGGCGCCAACCGGCGCTTGCGGGAGCGCTTGCGAGATCTGGCCGAGGAACTGGGGGGGCGGGTCTATTATCCCCGGCTGGAGTTCTGCACCGACAACGGCGCGATGATCGCCTATGCCGGGTGGCGGCGGCTGGTGGCCGGCCAGCGCGAGGGCGAGGCTATCGAGGTGTTGCCACGCTGGCCGCTGGATAGCCTGCCGGCGGTGGATTGAAGGGGAGGATGGAGTATTTAGAGGCTGTCTAAAAACTAATTTGTTGATTGTGGGAGCGGCCTTGGCCGCG
>JAVMKJ010000048.1:0-31229 GCA_031732855.1 Candidatus Competibacter sp. | reverse complement strand
GCTTTGAGCGGCTCATGAACGAAAGCCCCCGGCTCTGCCGGGGGATGGTTACTCACCAGTCGCAATTGCCACTTGTAATTGCTGTTCACTTAATTCAAGAAGATCCTTGGCCACTTGCTGGAAAAACTTTAGTTCATCCCGGTGGATGTTGGCTCGTTCATTTTTATTGAAACCAAATAGGAAAAACCAGCGATCAGCCAAGTTCGTTGCTATGATCGTCCTTGCGCCACCCCGCTTACCTCGACCGGCCAGCGCCACCCGCTTCTTGACGACATGACCGCCGAGGTCTGCGTCAATCAATCCCTTGGCCATCTCCGTGACTGCCTGGTACAACTCATCGTCAGTCAATTCAGCCTTGCCCATCCAGCGGGTAAAGGTTCTGGTTCTAAAAACTCGGGCGGCACTCATATCCGAAAAGAATCCTATCGGTCTGTCTTACCGCTGTTTGTATAACACAAAGAGCTGACTCGACTCCATATTGAGCCTTCATCATTTCATAAATGATCGTAGTCTGGAACCTGTATCGGCAACGGCACGTCGTTATACGACCCCGTTACCAACAACTGTCCCCGCGCCATCACCTGCAATTCCCGCTCGAAGCCCATCAAATCCGCCGATGCGTTCCAAATCGCCTCGCGCCGCTCGCTCTCGTTGCAGGCGAAATCGGGTGCGGGGCTGGTGTCGCTATCAACCAATTGATGCGGTAATTTGATCGGCTGGATATCGCGGGAGCCGTTGACCCCGCTGCTTAATGCAGTTTTCTCAGGTACTCCTCAAGTTGGCGCAACTCCTCGGGACCGAGACCGCGCAGCCGCTCCTCGGGACCGAGACCGCGCAACCGCTCCTCGGGCGGTAACTGATTCAGAATTGCCCGCCGTTCCTCCGGCGTCAGCTCCTGCAGAAAGCGCTGGCGCGCTTCGCGAACAAATTCTTCCATCGTGTAGGCCATGGTCGGGTCCTCCAGAATGTGGGCGAGATACAAACAGCGGAGCAATTCCCAGGTTTCATGGCGGCGCGGGCGATAGTGCGCCGCGCCATGCCGAATTCGATCCTGCCGCGTGCCGAACAATTCCCAGGCGGCGTTGCGCGGGTGCGGGTCGATCTGATTCAGCACGATCAGCCGAACCGTCGGCGTGCCCCACTCGATATCGTACACCCCCGGCCGGGTGGTCGGCCGCAGCGTGCGGCCGCGGGCCAGTCCGTGCGGCTGGCGGGTGGCGACGGCGTACAGTTGAAAGTCGGTCTCGGGGAGCAGGCCCGGTTTCGGGCTGATCAGCTTGCGGTAGTTGACGTAATGCCCGAGCAGTTCGTCCAGCGCCCAGCCGTCCAGCGGTTCCTGTTTGGATTTGTAGGTCAGCAGGTTGTGGGCGCGGAGGCGATCGAGTCCGTCGGGCAGTTCGGCCACCGCTTCACCCGGCGCGATCTGTTCGATGATCACCACGTCCAGCAGTTGGCGCTGCAGCGCCAGATCCTTTTCCAGTTCCACCCGCCAGGGGGTGTCCTGAAACACATCGGTCAAAGTCAGACCGAACAGGCGGTGCCAGTCATACAGATGTTCCCGGGTCATGAGTGGGGCGTCCCGATTGAAATCCAAAATACTTTCATCAGTTCACAATTGATCGTAGTCTGGAACTTGCACCGGCAAGGGCACGTCGTTATAGGACCCGGTCACCAACAACTGGCCCCGGGCCATCACCTGCAATTCCCGCTCGAAGCCCATCAAATCCGCCGATGCGTTCCGAATCGCCTCGCGCCGCTCGTTCTCGTTGCCCAGGCTCATGGTCAGCTCGGTATTGATCTGGGTCAGCACTCCCGAATCGATGGCGCTTACCTGCTGGCTCACCACTGTTAGGCCGATCCCGAACTTACGCCCCTGCCGGCTGATGTCACGAAAAATGCTGCCGAACTTGAGCCGGTCCGGGTTGAGAATGCTGGGCGCTTCCTCGATCACCACGTTCACATACGGCAACTGATCCGGCGCGCGCAGCCGCTCCCCGTCCCGATACGGCAACTCGCCGCGCCGCAAGCGCTCGGCCAGTTCGTCGGCCAGGCTGCGCATCCCCACCTGTCCCACCCGGTCGTCGTTGCCCAGCGCCAGCCGCATCTCCCGCTCCAGCGTCGCCGCCGACTCCGCCGACCGCAGCGCCTTGCGCAGGCTGAACAGCACCCGCGCCACGATGGTCGTCACTAGAAACTGCTCCAGCTCGCTCATCAGGGTGGTATCCACGATCAGCACCCGCCCCGTTTCCAGCGCACAAATCATTTCCGCCAGCGCGGAGTCGTAGCCCGCCCCCATTTCGGGATCGAACGGCGTGAACACCCGCGTATGCTCGCGGCGCAGGAAACCCAGCCGGCGCTGCACGGCGGCCACTGTGCCCGGCAAAAAGTCGGCGGCCACTTCCCCATCGCCGGCGGCTACCGCCTCGGTATCGCCCAGCAGCAGCCGCGTCACCCACCGTTCGCCCATGTCCCGCCGCCCGTAAAACTGGTTGGCGAACGCGATCTGCTGCTCGGAAAAATCCATCACGCTGATCAAATCATCCGGGGTGACATCGGCGCGGGAGAGAAACAATCGCTGTTCCAGCCCCGCCCGCCCCAAATCCTTGGCGCTCAGGTAATACAGCGGCTCGACCAGCGCCCGCCGCTCCTCGTCCGCATAGCGGGCGACCAAGCCCCGAATGCCGTCTCGGCCGCCGGTGGCGGAATGCCAGCCTCGAAATTCATCGTGCGGGTCGATGGCGAAGATCGAAGCGCGCGGGCCTTGGCGTTCGCCGCGCCAGATCGCCCGGTTGTGGTCGAAAATCGCCGACAGCAACACCATCATCAGGTTGCTCTTGCCGCTGCCGGTGCGCCCGAACACCCCGATGTGGTGCGACAGCGCAAAGGGCGGAATGCACACCCGCACACCCGCCAGCGGCTGTTCGCCGGCCAGCAGCTCACCGACGAACAACCCCTCGCCGAGTTGGGCGCCCAGCAGGGTGCGGATCACGTCGGCGATTTGCGGCTGCTGGTGCTGCACCAGATAGACGTCGGTCAGGTGTTGGGGTAGGCGGCGCGGGCGGTGAAAGGACCAACAATCACGGGCCGGATCGTATTCCGAATAGCCCAGCACCATGCCCTTGAGTTCGATCAACTGTTCCTCGCGCAAGTCCTCGGCCAGGTACGAATCGGGCATGGTGAGCTTGTTGCGCGCCACGTCGCCCATCTCCAGCGTCCGGTTCATCACATTGGCGTACTGGGTGGCGCGGAAAATGTAAAAGCGGTGCGGGCCGCGCCGACAGGGCAGCAGGAACAGATCGCCGACCGCCACATCGGCATTGCGGGCGATGACGGTCAACTGGTGGGTATTGCTTTCGGCCAGGATGCCGAAGCGGGGGCCGAGGTCGGCCAGCAACTCGTTAAGAGGCATGGGTTGCGTCCTTGCGGGTTCAGGCGGCTTTGCCAATGGACTTCAGCTTGTTGCGTTCTTTCAGTCGGTGCTGAATTCCCCGGGCGCTCAGGTCGAACCCGTTCGGCCAGCACAGCGCCCCCAGTTCCAGGAAAAATTGCCGGAAGAATGCATCATTCGCCAGGGGCGCGACCATCTCGGTACCCTGCTCGATCAGGGGCTGAAGGTCGTAATCACCTTGCGTGCCGTCCGAAAATTCCAGCCGGATGACTTTATCGTGGAGATAATCCGCCTTAAGGATCTTAATCATTGTCGGCTCCCGCAATGCGTTTCAGGGGCTGTAGTGCGATCGCCCGTTGCCAGTTTTCCCACAAGTCAGCTTGGTGCTCCAGACACCAATCCCTGACCAGCTTGGCAGCCTTTTTCGGCAAGCGACCTTCAATCATCTCGCCGGTCTCGATGGCGATGAAGGCTTCATGACCCTGATATTCCACATGAAAATGGGGAGGCGCATGGTCATCGAAGTACATCCGCACGTAGATGCCGAAAAAGTACGAGATGATGGGCATTTCTTATCCCTATTCATGTCCCGTGGCGGCGGAGGTGCTCCGAAACAGCGACCGCTTCATGCCCGCCGCAACCGCCGCGTCGATGATCATCTTGCGCAGCGCCACTCGCTCGGGCTGGGTCAGCGAAGCCCGATCGTGGCCGGCCTTGATCGGGTAAGGATAACCGTAACAGCGCTGATCGTGACCCGTGTAATCCAAATCCTCGAACAATCGCCGCTCGCGAGCGCGGGTTTCCTCCTCGTCTCGTCCCTGGATACGTTGTTCCCAGAAGACCCGGTCGAGGTCGAGGCGCAGCACCGGTACGTTGCGATGGAAGCGCACCAGGTAGGTCACCGCGCCCGGCGGCGGCAACAGCCGCTCTTCAACCAGCGGGAAAATCCACGCATCCACTCCCGGAACCGGCAGGCGCAGCGCCCAATGTTCCGCCGGTCCCTCCGAACCCACCCGTTCGCGGGCCAGCGCTTCGAGCGTTTCGATGCCCGGCAAGCCGTGCGACTTCGACAGCGCCAGAAAGCCGGTTCCCCGCTCGCGCGCCCGCACGCAGCACAGCCGCTTGAGGTGTTCGTAGAACAGGCTGGTCGAGCGCCGGCCGATGAAGGGCAGGGCGAAGGTGCCGTCCACCAGCACATAATCCAGCGCCTCGTCTCGCGCCAGCAACCGCAAGGCCGCGCCCAGTTCCGCCGCCGAACGCAATTGAATCCCCAAATTGCCGGCGTCCGCCGCGTGGGGCCGGATCAACTGTTCGAGCAGTTCAGTTGGGGTGGTCGTTGCCCGGCTGTGGCGCGCCTTCAGTTCCCGGTAGTCGGATTGTTGAATGCAGTCGAGCAGCGGCAACCCGGCCAGACTACCGAACGCCTGGTCCAGACTGGCGCGGTTTTCCGCCTCGTTGCCGGGTAGCCAAGTGAAATGAAAAACGGTTTCCGGCGTGGGCGCGACTTCCCGCAACCCGCAACCGGCATCCGCCGCGTACACCGCACCCTGCGCCACTGAGAAGTAGATGAACGCATCGGCATAGCTCAGGGCCGGATAATCGCCGCTGCCGTCCACGCCGGCGATTTGTAGCCCCGGGCGTTCCCGGCAATGCGCGAACGCCAGCAGGCGATCCCGAATCTGTTGCTCGTCAGTTGGCGACAGGCGGGGATTGGCTTCCCAATCCTTCATCGTGGTGGCCAGATCGGCGATCTGGCGTCGGACTTGATCGCGCAAATGGAGATCGAAGTGCATGGAGATAGCCCCTACGTGCCGAACAGCAGCAACTGCCGGTCGGGTTCGCTGGATTCGTCTTCCGGGGCTTCCATTAAACCGATGCGTTCACCGGCGAGCACCTGCTGCAACAAGCGGTAAAACACGTAGATATTGTGGAACCCGCGCCGGCGGTTGCGATTGTTGCCGCCGAAGATGATCACTTGAATCCCGTCCTGCCGACAGAGGGTGCAGGAACAGGATTTCCAGGGTTGCGCTTCCAGGGTGCGCCGCAAGGTCGCACGATTGTCGGACCGGTCCAGCGTGATCATCTGATCGTATTCGTGCAGCGTATCCAGAGTCGTTTCCAATGACGCCTCGCCCCGGTCGTAAGCCAGCAAGGTTTGAAAGCAAGCCAGTTCCAGCCGTTTGACCCGCTCGAAGTCTGCCCGCCCTTCGCTGACCATGCGCTTGGCCCGAAAGCTCTTCTCGGCGCGGGGGATGCGAATGGCGGCGTAAAGCTGCCCGTCTGCGGTCAGATAGTTCTGCCCCGTGCCCATCCAGGCTCGCCGCAGAAAAGAGGCGCTGTCCACCGAACGCACCCCCAGCCGTGCAAAGTCGTTCAGCGCCTTGATCCGGGCCAGCCCGAACAGATGCATGGGTACGTGTTCGGGAACAACCTGGTGAACTTCCTCCAATACTCTAAGGATTTCCACCGTGGAAGTCCGAACCAGCCCTCCCAGCGCGATGTACGGATAACCCATCGCCACATATTGACGGGCGGCCTCGGCATAGCTCCTGGCGTCCCAGCCCTGCACCGCCCCGATCGGGGTCCAGGCCAGCCCCCGCTTGCGGTGCTCGACCAGAAACTCCTCGGCATTGTGAATGGTGAGCTGATAGCGCTCCCGCTTCTGATGCTCGGTGGCGGTCACGATCAGGTGATCGATGGACACCCCGTAGTCGAAGTCCAGCCGGGTGTAGTAATCGAGAATCTCGGCGGTGGTGTAAGGCGGCTTGTCCTCCATGATGTAACCGAACGCCCCGCAGTCGCCCATGATCGGAAACTCGCGCGGCACCCGCAGATAGCGATGCACGCCCAGCCGGTTGATGCGGTCCTTCTTGCTCTTGCTTTTCTCGGCGACCACCTTGGAGATCAGAATCCCGTCGTAATTAGGCTCGGGATACATCTGGTGGGCGTAAACCTCGTTGCTCCAGTCGCCGCTGCCGCCGGAATGGGTATCGGTCTCGAAATCGTAATCCGGGTCAACCAGATCGTCCCACTCCGGAATGAAATAGCGCAGCTTGGCCCGGTGCGGCTTGTTCCGCCAGGAATCCGGCAATGCGATCACCTGGTCCACCACCGGCTTGGCCCGCGCCGCCGCTCGTAAGGTCGCGCCCGGCGCCGCGCCCGTCAGCGTTCCCAACACCCGCTCCGGCGCCGCCAGCCAGTCCGCCAGCTCGGACGGCCGCGCCGCCAGCCGCTCCAGCAGTCGCGCCGCCACCTCGCCCTTGAGCCCCACCAACCCGCAGGCGAAGCGTTTGGCGTCGGCGTTGGCCAGCGCGACCGGATGCAGGTTCGGCAGCGCCGGCAGTCGTCGCGCGGCCCGCTGGCCGCAGAACAACAAGGTCGGGCCGCCGAGCGCGGGCACGGTCTCCCACTGGCAGGCGGCCAGATAATCGTCGCCCAGCAACACCAGCCCGAGGTCGTAGGGCTGGCCCAACATCTGGCGCACCGCCGGGGCGATGCCCAACCGGACCGCCCACGCTTTCGCCTCGGCCTTTTTCATCCCCAGGAAGGTCGCTTCGTAGGGCGCCAGTTTCCGGTCGCCGGGCACCAGCCCATAGCCCGCCGACAGAATCCACAACTCGGGTTGGAGGGTCGAGCAGGCGTGCGCCGCCCGGACGCCCCGCATCAGCCGCGCGTGCTGCAAGCCGGTGTAGAGTGATTCCGCCGGCATCAGCCGATCCGCCAGCTCCGCTTCGCGCGTGCGCACGTGGTCTGGGCCTTGTCGGAAATCGGCGAGGGTCAATCCCCGGTCGTCCCGAACGGCTTTCTCGCCGGTGCAGGAGGTCAGGATCAGAAGGCGCACGGTAGGGGAATTAGTCGGGTTGTGGTTCTTGTCGTTGACACCAGGCATCGCTATCCCGGATTTGATATTTCCGCAAGACCCGCGTCAGACAGTCCTCAAGCCGCAACCCGCTGGCGTTGGCAAAAGCAATGAGGGTGAACAGCAGGTCGCCGACCTCGCCGGCGAGATCAACGTCACTGGGGCGCGGACGCAGACCTTCCAGCCGTTGCAGGGCCGCCGCCACCTCGCCCAGTTCCTCGGTCAACCGCGCCAGGATCTGGAACCGTTCCCAGTAACCGCCATGCGCCCGAATCCAGGCATCCACCACCTGTTGTAAATCGTCCAAATCGCGGGGCTGCTCGTCCATGCCGCTCAATCGCGCACCTTCAGCGGATTGAAATCGGTCTGGGTGTCGTACACATCGACGCCCTCGCGGCGCTTCAGGGTGTTCACCACCCAATAGGTCAGCGGCGTGGCGGCGGCCTCATACGCCGATTTGGTCAGCCACTGCACCAGTATGGCCGACAGCAGCACCTCCGGGGGGATCACCCCGACAAACGCCACCGTGACGAACACCGCCGAATCCAGCAACTGCCCCACCAGGGTCGAGCCGATGGTGCGGGTCCACAGCCAGCGGCCCTGGGTCAGAATCTTCAGCCGCGCCAGCATGTAGGCGTTGACGAACTCTCCGACCAGATAGGCCAGGAACGAGGCCACCAGCAGGCGCGGGGCATAGCCGAGGATGCGCTCGAACGACGCCTGCCCGTCCCAGAACCCGGCCGGCGGCAGGACCTGGGCCAGGGCGATGGCCAGCACCGCCAGCAGGTTGCAGGCGAAGCCCAGCCAGATCACCTGCCGGGCGCGGCCGTAGCCGTACACCTCGGTCAGCACGTCGCCGAGGATGTAGCTGAGCGGAAAGACGATCACCCCGGCCGGCATGATCCAGGGACCGACCACGATCAGCTTGACCGCGATGATGTTGGCGACCAGCAGGCTGGTGACGAACCCGGCCACCACCAGCACGAAGGCCAGGGAATAGCCGGCGGGCGGGGACGACGAGCGAGCTTCGGGTTCCATGAATGGGCACACTCAGGGGATGCCCAGCAGTTTATGCGCTTGCAGGCTCAGCCGCCATTGCGGATGGGCCAGGCACCAGGCGACGGCGGCCCGGGTGTGGGCCTCCCGGTCGGGACCGTCCAGCGGTTGCAGGAAGAAATGCTCGAACGCCAGGTCCACGAACCGCTCCGGTTGCGCCTCGGGTTCCCTCTGCGGATAGACCAGCTTCAGTTCGTCGCCCTGGTTCAGTTTCAAGGGCGCGCTGGCCTTGGGGCTGACGCAAATCCAGTCGAGTCCCGGCGGAGCCGGCAGCGTGCCGTTGGTTTCCACCGCCACCTCGAACCCGCGCTGGTGCAGGGCGGCGATCAGGGCCTGGTCCAGTTGCAGCAGGGGTTCGCCGCCGGTGCAGACCACGTAGGGCCGGGCCCGTGGCGCGCCGGCCGGCCAGCGGGCGGCGACGGCGTCGGCCAGCGCTCCGGCGGTGGCGAACTTGCCGCCCCCCGGTCCGTCGGTCCCGACGAAATCGGTGTCGCAAAACCGGCAAGCCGCGCCGGACCGGTCGGCTTCCCGGCCGCTCCACAGGTTGCAGCCGGCGAAGCGGCAGAATACCGCCGGCCGGCCCGTGCGGGCGCCTTCGCCCTGCAGGGTGTGGAAAATTTCCTTGACCTGATAAGCCATCGCTCAGACCGGCAGCGCCGGTCCTTCCTCGCCCCAGCACAGCAGGGCGCCGCAGCCGGGGGTCTCCTCCAGATCGATGCGGTCCAGATACGGCAGCCGCCCGGCCAGCGCCGTCCGAATCCACGCCAGCAGGCTGGCCGGATCGGCATCCTCCAGCCCGGCCAGTTCGTCCAGCCGGTGGTGGTCGAGTTCGCGGCAGACCGGCTCGAACCGCGCCTTTACCTCGCCGTAATCGACGGTCCAGCCCATCGCCTCGTCCAGCGGCGCGGTCAGATGCAGGCGGAGACGGTAGCTGTGGCCGTGCAGGCGGCGGCGGGGATCGCCGGTGGGCGCCCGGCTCAGGCGCAGGGCGCTCTCGAACGCGAGTTCCTTCCAGATCCGGTAGCGCCGCCCGTCGAAGTGGCAGCCGGCGGTCGCCGTCTCGTAGACCGTCACCCAGGACAGCGCCGGCAGCGCCGGTCGCAGCCGCCGCCAGATCCAGGCCGCCAGCCGCTCGCTGGTCGGGTTGTCCAAGCCGGGCAGGTCGTTGAGACAGGCCAGATCCAATTCGGCCCGCAGCGGCGCCCAGCACGCCTCCAGCCGGTCGAAATCCACTCCCATGTCGCGGTGCTCCAGGTGCTGGCCGGCATGCAGGATCACCTCGAAGCCGTGCCCGTGCATCCGGCCGCAGGGATGGCCCGGCGGGACGTTCGGCAACTGGTGGGCGGCCTCGAAGCGAAACCGCCGCCAGACGTGCGCGTGGTCATGACGGTCCAGATCGGCGCCCTGGTCGCGGGTGCTCTGGATCCCGACCCGCTCCAGCCCCGGCAGGTCCAGTCGTGCCCGGATCCAGCGGGCCAGGTTTTCATCGGTCGGCGCCGGCAGATGATCGTTCAGCCGGGCGTAATCCAGCGGCGCCACCGCCCCCCGCAGCCGCTGGAGCAGGGCGTCGGTCTCGCCGCCGGCGAACGTCGCCCAGCCGGCCGGCAACTCCGCCCGCACCCGCGCCAGAAAGCCGTGTCCGTGCAGGCGTCGCGCCCGGTGGCCGGCCGGTAGGATCGCCACCTGCCGGGCGGCCTCGAACGGCGCCGCCGCGATCGCGTACCCCTGTCCGGTCATCACGGCGAACCTCGAAACCGTTCGACCAGCGGATCGGGAATTCCGGCCTCGGCGAAACCCTTCGCGCGCAGTTCGCAGGCCGGACAGACCCCGCAGGGCGGTTGCAGGCCGTTGTAGCAGGTGTGGGTCCAGGCCAGCGCCGGCAAGGCGCCCAGCTCCCGCGCCATCCGCACGGTCTCGGCCTTGGACTCGAACATCAAGGGCGTGTGGATCGTCAGGTCGTAGTCCATCCCCAGCCGGATCGCCTGCTCCAGCGCCTGGATCGTCGGCTGCCGGCAGTCGGGATAGCCGCTGTAGTCGGTCTGAGCCACGCCGGCCACCAGATGGTGGATGCACTGCTGGTAGGCGAGGGCGGCGGCGAAGGTCAGGAAGATGAGGTTGCGCCCCGGCACGAAGGTGTTGGGCAGGTGGGTGCGCGCATCCACCCCGGGCCGCACCGCCAGCCGGTCGTCGGTCAGCGCGTTGCCGCCCAGGGCGGCGAAGGTGTCGATCGGCAGCAGGGTGTGCGGCACTTCGGCCAGCATCGCCACGTGCGCGGCGCAATCCAACTCGATGCGGTGGCGCTGCCCGTAGTCGAAGGTCACCGCCGCGACCCGCCGGCGGCCAAAACGATTCAGGGCCCAGTACAGGCAGGTGGTCGAGTCCTGCCCGCCGGACAGCACCACCAGGGCGTTCGTCATGAGAGTTCGCTCCGTTCGCGGATCCGGATGCCCCGGATCAGGGCTGATCGCCGGTCAGACGCACGCTCGGCTTGATCGCGATGCCTCCACGCGGCAGGAAGTCGCCCCGCACCTCGAGCCAGCGCGGCCGCAGCAGCGCGAACAGGTCGCGGGCGATCCAGTTGACTACCTCCTCGTTGAACGTCCCCTGGTTGCGGAAGCCGAACAGGTACAGCTTCAGCGACTTCGATTCCACCAGATACTCCCCGGGACTGTAGCGGATGGTGAGCCGGGCGAAATCCGGCTGCCCGGTGATCGGGCACAGGCAGGTGAACTCGGGACAGTCCAGTTCCACCACGTACTCGTGCTGGGGGTAACGGTTGGCGAAGCGTTCCAGGATCTGGGGGGCGTATTCGCGCGGGTAGTCGGTCTGGGACTGACCCAGCAACGTCAGGCCGGCAATATCGGACATCGGGATTTCCATCGGGTTGAATGACCCGACGATGTTAGGAGCAACGCGGGGATTAGCCAAGCCTCGATCGTCAGCCAGGCGTTTCGCGATACTCGAAGGTGGCGCCGGTCAGCGGCGAGCGCAGCAGGAAGACGCCCTCGCTCACCCGCTCGCAGGCGGGCGGTTCCAGCGCGATCTTGCCGTGACCGCCGGGGATGTCCAGGATCAGGCGCGGCAGCATGTAGCCCGGCAAGCGGCCGCGCAACGCCCCCACCAGCGCCATCGCCCGTTCCAGCGGCGGGCGGAAATGGGCGGTGCCCGGCGCCAGGTCGGGGTAGTGCAGGTAATACGGCGTCACTCCCGCTCCCACCAGCGCTCGGGACAGCGCGCTCAACGCCTCCACGCTGTCGTTGACTCCCCGCAGCAGCACGCTCTGGTTGTACAGCAGCGCGTGCGGTCGCAGGCGGGCCATCGCCCGGGCGAAGCACCCGGTCACCTCGCGGGCGTGGTTGACCTGCACCACGAACACATCGACTTGCGCGGCGACTTCGTCCAGGGTGTCGCAGCGGGCCGGCTGGTACACCGGGAAGCGGGTATGCACCCGCACGCCGCGCAGGTGGGGAATGTCCCGGAACCGGCCGACGATCTCCAGCAGGCGGGCGTCGGGCAACGACAGGGGATCGCCGCCGGACAGGATGATTTCCCGGATTTCCGGATGGGCGGCGACGTAGGCGGCGGCCCCGGCGAGCGCCGGATCGCCGATATCCGCCTCGCCCCGCTCGATTCGGATCTTGCGGAAGCAATAGCGGCAATGCGCCGCGCAGCGGCTGGTGACCAGCAACAGCGCCCGATCCGGGTAGCGGTGGACCAAAGTCCGGCTGGCGCCGGCATCGTGCGGGCCATCGCCGATCGGATCGTCGCGCTCCGTCGGCTGCCGGCGGTTCTCCTCCT
Source organism: Candidatus Competibacter sp. (assembly GCA_031732855.1). Lineage (GTDB taxonomy): Bacteria > Pseudomonadota > Gammaproteobacteria > Competibacterales > Competibacteraceae > JAVMKJ01. The sequence continues at coordinate 19,128 of JAVMKJ010000048.1, read as the reverse complement.
CGGCGAAAAGCACCATCCGCGCCAGTGGGTCGGCGGGATCGTCCCAGTCGATCAGCGATCGATAGTAATCGGTCAGCTTGACCGCCAGCATGGGGTGTCCGATTCGGCCGGGCCGGAAGGCGACCGGCCGCGACGTGCCGGTTCCGACCGCGCGCTCAGTCCCCGGCCAGCGCCTTTTCGATCTTGGCGGTCCAGATCAAGGCCTCGTCCTGGGTCAGCAGCATGATTTGCAGGTTGTTGCGGAAATCCTGCCAGGACTTTTCGACGCACTCGCTCATGGTGTCGACGTAAAGGTCCACCCATTTCTCCGGCGAGTCGGTGGTTCCGGCATCCTTCACATAGTCGACGCTGTGGCGCAGGTACAGCAGATAGCTGTCCAGCGCCCGGCGCACCGCGCTGATAAAACCGATGTTCATCAGCCCGGCAATCCGCAACACGGCCTGCCAGAGCAGCAGATTCGCCACCTGTTGGCGCTCGATCATCCTGTCGGTATTCATCTTGGGAACCTCGTTTGCTCGTTTATTGTGCATCGCAACATAAATCGGCGCAACCGTCAAGCGATTGCCGCGTCGGCGGTGGGTTGCCTTTCCCCGCGCCGGCGGATGGGCGCGCGGATGGCGGGCGTTCCGGTCAGACCGCCACGGGAGCCCTGATGGCCGGATGGGACTGGTAGCCGACGATTTCGAAGTCCTCGTAGCGATAATCGAACAGCGACTCCGGCCGGCGCCGGATCGCCAGCCGCGGCGGCGGATAGGGTTCGCGACCGAGCTGGAGGCGGGCCTGCTCCAGATGGTTCAGGTATAAATGGCAATCGCCGCCGGTCCAGATGAATTCGCCCGGGTCGAGATCGACCTGCTGGGCGACCAGGTGAGTTAGCAGGGCATAGCTGGCGATGTTGAACGGCACGCCGAGGAAGAGATCGGCGCTGCGCTGGTAGAGCTGACAGGACAGTTCGCCGTTGGCGACGTGAAACTGGAACAGCGCGTGGCAGGGCAGCAACCGCATCCGCTCCAGCTCTCCCACGTTCCACGCCGATACCACGATCCGCCGCGAATCGGGGTCGCGCCGCAGCAGTTCGACCGCGCCGGCGAGTTGGTCGATGCGGCGGCCGTCCGCGGTTTCCCATCCCCGCCACTGCTTGCCGTAGATCGGTCCCAGATCGCCGTTTTCGTCGGCCCACTCGTCCCAGATCGTCACCCCGTGCTGGTGCAGATAGTCGAGCTGGGTATCGCCGCGCAGGAACCACAGCAGTTCGTGCACGATCGAGCGCAGGTGCAGTTTCTTGGTCGTCACCAGCGGAAATCCGGCCCGCAGGTCGAAGCGCAGTTGCGCGCCGAACAGGCTGAGGGTCCCGACCCCGGTCCGATCCCGTTTGGGGGCTCCTTCATCCAGCACGCGCCGAACCAGTTCGAGATAGGCTCTCATCGCCGGTCGCCCTTCGATTCGGATTCCTTATCAATAAGGTGGCAATTTATGGTGCAATGCAATATAGTGATTCCAACGACACGATCCATGTAATGAGTCCCCGCGCATTTAGGACATCGAATGGCTGACAAGGCGACTTCCTCGATTCAAGTGATTGCCAGGGCATCCCGATTGCTCGACACCATGGCCGCTCGGGACGAACCGGTCAGCCTCAAGACGCTGTCCGACGCCACCGGACTGCATCCCTCGACCGCGTTCCGCATTCTGGCCTCCCTGATCGAACACGGCTTCGTGGAGCGCGGCATGGCCGGCCGTTACCTGCTGGGAGTCCGGCTGCTGCAACTGGGCAACCGCGTCCGGCTCGACTCGCGCCGCGAGCCCCGTCCGCTGGGGGAACGACGCGATCGAATCGGCAAACCCGTCGACCTGCGCGCCGGCGACGGCGACTTGTAAAGCGTGCCCGGCGTCACTCCTGGCCGGGCAGTTCCACGATAAAAGTGGCGCCCTGCCCGACCTCGCTTTCCACCCAGATTTGCCCGTTGTGGTGCTCGACGATCTTCTGGCTGATCGGCAATCCCAACCCCGTGCCCTTGGGTTTTCCGGCAAGATTGTCGCTGACCTGATGGAACTTCTCGAAGACCAGCTTGTGCTGGTCGTGGGCGATGCCGGGGCCGTTGTCGATCACCTCGATGCGCCAGCGGTTTGCCGTCGGCCGCAGCCGGATGGTGACCTCGCCGGTGCGTTCCGGACAGAACTTCACGGCGTTCGACAGCAGGTTGATGATCACCTGGGTCAGGCGGTCGTGATCGCCGGCGATCATCACCGGCCCGTCGCCCAGTTCCTCGCGCAAGGCCACCGCCTTGTCGCGGAACAACTGGCCGGTCGAGGTGATGGCGTCCCGAATCAGCGCGCCCAGATCGATCTCCTCGATGCACCACTCGATCCGGCCGGAGTCGATCTTGGCCATGTCCAGCACCTGGTTGATCAGCCGGGTCAGCCGTTCGCTCTCCTTGACGATGATGGCGAGAAACTTGTTGCGCTGCTCCACGTCCATGTCGGGGTTGGCCAGCAGGATTTCCGAGAAGGCCCGGATCGAGGTGAGCGGCGTCCGTAGTTCGTGGGTGACGGTGGAGATGAATTCGTCCTTCAGCCGATCCAGTTCCCTGAGCCGGTTGTTGGCCTCGCGCAGTTCGGCCGAGGTCGCTTCCAGTTCCCGGGATTTCTGTTCCAGCCGGCGGCTGTACTCGATGACCTGAGTGCTCTCGTCGAGAATGGTCATCATTTCCTCGATGCTGAGCACTTCCCCCATCACGATCGACGAGATCATCACCCGGGCCGAGGCCGCGCCGATCGCGCCGGCCAGCAGCCGTTCCGTGTGGTGAATCAGCCGCGAGTCGGCCTGGAGCGGATAACCGTCGTGCTGCTCGGCATAACGGTCGAACGCCTCGCTGGCGCGTTGCGGGCCGAGAAAGCGGGCCAGCAGATCGTACAGATCGGCGGTTTCCACCACCCCCCGCCACAGCAGCGCGTCGCCGTCGTGGCGCTCGCGTTCGAGAATGCTGACGAACTGGCTGGCCTGGATCTGCTCGATGGCGCCCGGCCGACTCAGCACCGACCCGAACACCAGGCCGCCGACGTTGGCCAGCATGCTCCAGAACACCGCGTGCATGTAGGGATCCATGTGCTGGAGACCGAACAGCGCGTAGGGTTTGAGCAGCTCCAGCCCGAACGGTCCCTGGTCGACGAAGCCGGTACCGATCCAGCCGGAACGGGCCATGGCCGGCAGCATCAGGGTATAGGCCCAGACCAGGAAGCCGCCGCTCAGGCCGAGCAGGGCGCCTCGCCGGCTGGCCCGCTTCCAGTACAGGCCGATCAGGATCGGCGGCGCGAACTGGGCGGCGGCGGCGAAGGAAATCAGGCCGCTGGCCACCAGGGCGTAGGATTCCCCGATGAACCGGAAATACAGGTAGCCCAGCAGGATCAGCGCCGCGATCCCGGCGCGGCGAATGCCGAGCAGCAGGCCGGAGAGGTCGGAACGGCCGGCCAGCCAGCGCGGGTTGGCGCGCAGCAGGATCGGCATCACCACGTCGTTGCAAATCATGGTGGAGAGGGTGAGGGTCTCGAACATGATCATGCTGGTGGCCGCCGACAGGCCGCCCAGGAATGCCAGCAGCGCCAGGGTCGGCATCCGTTCGGCCATCGGCAAGGCCAGCACGAAGGTATCGGCGTCCACCCCGCCGTCGGCGAAGATCAGTCGCCCGCCCAGGGCGATCGGCAGCACGAACAGGTTGATGACGAACAGATAGAGCGGAAACAGCCAGATCGCCTTGCGGATATGGGCTTCGTTGACGTTCTCCACCACCAGCACCTGGAACTGCCGGGGCAGAAACAGGAACGCCATCATCGCCAGGAACGTGAGCGACAGCCAGCCGCCGTAGCCGCCCGGCACCACCTCGAAGCGCATCAACGCCGCCAGTTCCGGCCGCGCCGCCGCCTGCCGGAACAGATCGCCGGGACCGCCGAACATGGCGAAAGTCACCACCACGCCGACCAGGACGAAAGCCACCAGCTTGAACAGCGACTCGAACGCCACCGCCGCCACCATGCCCTCGTGGCGCTCGGTGATGTCGATATGGCGGGTGCCGAACAGGATGGCGAAGGCGATCAGCACCAGCGCCACGAAGAAGGTGGTGTCGGTCCAGAACGGTTGGTGGGCCGAAAAGGCGGGCATCGCCACCGCCGGATACTGGCGCAGCAGGCTGAAGCTGGTGGCGATCGCCTTCAACTGAATGGAAATGTACGGCAGGATGCCGAGCACGACGATCGCGGTCACCATGCCGGCCAGCAGGCCGCTCTTGCCGTAACGGGAGGCGACGAAATCGGCGATGGAGGTGATGCGATGGACCTTGGTGATGCGCACGATGCGTCGCAACACGAACCAGAACAGCACCGCCATCAAGGTCGGACCCAGATAGACCGGCAGGAAATCGACTCCGCTCTTGGCCGCCAGTCCGACGCTGCCGTAGAAGGTCCAGGCGGTGCAGTAGATCGCCAGGGACAGGGTGTAAATGTAGGGATTGGCGATGATCGAGCGGCCGGCGTCGGCCCGCTGGTCGCCGTAGTAGGCGATGCCGAACAGCACGCCCATGTAGGCCAGCGCGCTGGCGATGATGACGCCGTCGCCGAGCATTCAGGAGGGCTCCGCCGGATCGGCCTCGCGGGCCTCGCGGCTTTCGGCGGATGCGATCCCCGGCCGGGACGCGCCCTCCGGCGGCGGCGCCTGGGCTTGATCCGGCCCGCCGATTTCCGAATGCTGCACCACCACGATCAGCAGAACGATGAGAACGAACCACGTCAGATAGAGGTAGAGGTACAGCAGCGGCACCCCGAACGGCAGCCACGGCCGGTCGAACAAATCCAGCATCGGGTAGTTGAGCGCCAGCACCCCGACGATGAAAAGGATGACGATGTATTCCTTGGATTGTTGCCGCATCGGGCTTTCAAAATTTCGACATGGTCTTGCGGATCTCCACCATCTTGTCGGAGGCCGCCAGGGCCTGGCCGAGCGTCTGGATACCCTGAGCCTCCAGCAAATCCAGCAGTTTGAGAAACACCCGCGCGGTGACCAGCGAATCGCCCAGCGCGGTATGGCGGTCGTGCACGTCCACGCCCAGCCGGTCGGCGATGGCATCCAGGTTGTGGTCGTCGGTGTAATCGTGCAGGTAGCCGGACAGCAGCAGGGTGTCCAGCACGGGATTGGCGAACCGAACGCCGAGCTTTTGTTCCTTCAGCTTGAGGAACTTCATGTCGAAGGCGGCGTTGTGGGCCACCAGCACGGTGCGGTCGTCGCCGACGAACTTCCGGAACTGCGGCAGCACGACATCGAGGCCGGACTTGTCCTTGACCATGTCCTCGGTGATGCCGTGGAAGCGGATCGAAGCCTTGGGAATCGGCCGGCCGGGATTGACCAGTTGGTCGAAGTTTTCGCCCGCCAGCACCCGGCGGTTGACGACGCGCACGCCGGCGATCTGGATGATCTCGTCGCCCTTGGACGGCGCCAGGCCGGTGGTTTCGGTATCGAACACGACGTAGGTGAGGGCGCCCAGCGGATAGTTGACCAGATCGCCCCATTCTTCCCGGTTTTCGTCGCCCAGGGAAAAGTCGTAGAACTCTGGCCGCTCCGGCAACGCCTCGTCCGGCTCTTTCCACTGGCGCGCGGACGCCGGCAGTGGCAGGCGCAACAGGGAGTGGCCGCGCCGGCGATGGGACTGGCTCCACAGGTCGCTGTTGTGGCGGCGCAGCACCTCGCCGACCGTGGTCGCGCCCACCAGATCCTGCACGTGCTCGCTCAGCCAGCCTTCCAGGCGGTCGGCCGGCATCGGCTGGCCGGGCCAGATGATGTCCAGGTAGACCCGGCGGTTGCCGAGCAGGCATTCGATCTCGAAGGTCTCGCTGACGCCGTAGGCGTGCAGTTGCAGGATCAGATACTCGAGCAGCAACATGATCGAGTGGTTGTCCACGTTGAGCCACAGCGGCATGCCCACGATCTTCACCCGCGGTTCGCCCCGCGGCTCCAGATGATGGACGACGCTGCCGATCAGATCGGCGGAGTAGACGTCGTTCATCGGCCAGCGGTCGGCATAAAGGGTGCGCAGGTCGAGGGTCAGCTCCTGCAGGCGCTGGCTGAGCCGCTCGCTTTCCTCGACGATCACTCGCTGGAAGGCCTGGCGCTGGGTCTGGTCCATGTCGGCGAAATTCATGACGGTTTCCGCCGCCGCCCGCAGGTTGGCCAGCGGCCGGCGCAGGTCCTCGGTGCGGGTCTTGATCGGGGAGCGATCCACCTGTCGGGTTACGTCGCGGAAGGTGATGACGAAGGCGGCGCCCCGCTCGCCGGCGCCCGGCAGCAGGCTCATCCGGCAGTGGAACAGGGTCTCGTCGTCGACGGTGGCGCAGACGAATTCGGCGTCGTCGTCCGGCGTGCCGTCGCCGGCGTGCCGTCGCCGGTAATTCAGCAGATGCAGCGTGCTCTCGATGGGAGCGCGGGTCCACAGCTCGTACAGCGAGCGGCCCAGCCCCAGCGCGTCGCGGTTGGACAGCAGCTTCACCGCCGCCGGGTTGTAGAGCAGGATGCGGGCGTCCCGATCGCAGACGAGCACGCCTTCGGACAGCTCGCGCAGGACGGTTTCCAGCCGGGCCTTCTGTTCTTCGATCTCCTGGGTGCCGGTGGCGGCGGCGGCGGCTACCTCGCGGCGGGCTTTATGCAGGGCCTCGCCCAGTTCCAGCAGCATGGCGGGAAACTGGCCCAGCCAGTGCTGCTTGGGCAACTCCAGCGCATAGCCGGGATTGCTGCGGGTGATGATCCGCGCGCCGCGCGCCAGCGCGTCGAGCGGTATGAAGCAGTTCCAGTCGAGCAACACCCACGCCGCGGTGATTCCGCCGACGATCGAGAACGCGGCCAGCGTCAACCCGAGCAGCATCTGGTCGCGCGCCAAGGGGTCTGGCGCCACCTGGAACATTTGCCAGCCGATCCAGACCAGGGAGGCGAGCGTCAGGGCAGCCGGAACCAGCCACAGCAGCCAGAGCTTGGTCCGGTAGCGCATGAGGGTTCAGTCCGTCTCCGCCAGCAGCTCGCGGACCCGCTCGACCACTTCCTGGGTCGAGAACGGCTTGGTGATGTAGTCGTCCGCGCCCAGCGCCAGCCCCTTTTCCCGCTCGACCTCGCGGCCCTTGGCGGTGAGCATGATGATGCGGATCTTCTTCCAGTCCGGGTTGGCCCGGATCGCCTGGCAGACTTCGTAGCCGTTCTTGCGCGGCATCATGACGTCGAGCAGCAGGAGGTCGGGCGGTTCGGCGGCGACGGCGGCCAGCGCCGCCTCTCCGTCCGAGGCGGTCCGCACGTCGAAGCCCGCCTGCTTCATCAGGAACTCCAAGGACAGGACGATGTTCGGCTCGTCGTCCACCACTAGAATCTTGTTGGCCATATCCGTTCCCCTGGTCGACCGGCAATTTCGTTCGGGCGGGTATTATGATGGTTTTTCGGCGCCGTTGCGTGCCGCGATGTTATCGCGCGGCTCCAGCGGATTGTCGGTTTTCCTGTCCGCGTCCTTGGTCGCGCCACCACCGCTGGCCTTGGCGACCGCCTCCCAGAATTTTTGCACCATTTCCATTGAATTGAACTGGGTGGGCAGCAGCGGTTTCAGCAAGCCGAGCGCGTCGAAGTTGATCACGCCGCGCTGCATGTTGTCGCGGAGGGCCTGCAGGAGGTCGTCGTGCAGGGGCTGGATGTTCGGCAGGCCCAAAAACTCGCGCATTTCCTGGGCGGTGGCCTCAACGCTGACATTCACTTTCATCAAGATATTCCTCGTGTGCTTCGGAACCGCGAGCCTGGTTGGAGGTTTGGCGATGGAATCCGGAATTGCCCGATCGATCAAGCATAGCAGGAACGGTGCTGGCCTTCCGGCCAGACCTCGCCGCGAGGGTATTGCGCGGCCTTGCAAAATTAATGGAAGTCATCGCGGCCGGCAACGTCTAGCCGGCGTTCCGGCGCGTCCGGCCGCGCTTGAGATGGACGAGCAGCAGGGAAACGGCGGCGGGAGTCACGCCCGGAATTCGGCCGGCCTGGCCCAGGGTGCGGGGCTGGTGGCGATTCAGCTTTTCCCGGACCTCGCGCGACAGACCGCGCACCTCGGCGTAATCGAGGTCGGGCGGCAACACCGTCTGCTCGTGGCGGCGCTGGCGCTCGATCTCTTCCCGCTGCCGTTCGATGTAGCCGGCGTACTTGGCCTGAACTTCCACCTGCTCGACGACTTGCGGATCGGTTTCCCCCGGTCCGACGCCGGGCAGGCTCGTCAGTCCGGCGTAGGTGACCTCGGGCCGGCGCAGCAGTTCGACCGCCCGGCTTTCCCGCGCCAGCGGACCCTGTAGAACCCGTCGCGCGTCGGCTTCGCTCACCTGCGCCGGCCGCACCCAGAGTTCGCGCAGCCGCCGGGTTTCCCGTTCGATCGCCTCGCGCTTGTGCTGGAACGTCTCCCAACGGGCATCGTCCACCACCCCAAGACGGCGGCCGATCTCGGTCAAACGCAGGTCGGCGTTGTCCTCGCGCAGCAGCAGTCGATGTTCGGCGCGGCTGGTGAACATCCGATACGGCTCGCTGGTGCCGCGGGTGATCAGGTCGTCGATCAGCACGCCCAGATAGGCTTCGTCGCGGTTCGGCCACCACGGCTCTTCGTTTCTGACGAACAGCCCGGCGTTGATGCCGGCCAGAAGACCTTGGGCGGCCGCTTCCTCGTAACCGGTGGTGCCGTTGATCTGGCCGGCGAGGAACAAACCCTGGACCGACCGGGTTTGCAGGGAGTATTCGAGGTCGCGCGGATCGAAATAATCATATTCGATGGCGTAGCCGGGCCGGGTGATGTGGACGTTCTCCAACCCCTCGATCGAACGCACCAGCGCGTGCTGCACGTCGAACGGCAGGCTGGTGGAGATGCCGTTGGGGTAATACTCGTGCGTTTGCAATCCTTCCGGTTCCAGAAAGATCTGGTGCGAGTTCTTATCGGCGAAGCGGTGGATCTTGTCCTCGATCGACGGGCAGTAGCGCGGACCGACGCCTTCGATCGCGCCGGTGTACATCGGCGAGCGGTCCAGTCCGCCGCGGATGATGTCGTGGGTGCGCGCGTTGGTATGGGTGATCCAGCAGGAGATTTGTGGGGGATGCTCGCCCGCCGAACCGATATAGGAAAATACCGGACAGGGTTCGTCGCCCGGCTGTTCGGTGAGCCGCGCGAAATCGATGCTCCGCCCGTCCAGCCGGGGCGGGGTGCCGGTCTTGAGCCGGCCCACCCGCAGCGGTAGCTCCCGCAATCGCGCGGCCAGGGCGTTGGACGGCGGGTCGCCGGCACGACCGCCCTCGTAATTCGTCAGTCCGACGTGAATCCGTCCGGCCAGGAACGTGCCGGCGGTCAACACCACCGCGCCGGCGCTGAAACGGATTCCGGTCTGGGTGACGACGCCGGTCACCCGCGCGCCCTCGACGACGAGGTCGGCGGCGGCCTGCTGGAACACGCTCAAATTGGGCTGGTTCTCGATCAGGGTCCGTACCGCTGTTTTGTACAACGCCCGGTCGGCCTGGCAACGGGTGGCACGCACCGCCGGTCCCTTGCGGCTGTTGAGAATGCGGAACTGGATGCCGGCCCGGTCGGCGGCTCGGGCCATTACCCCGCCGAGCGCGTCGACTTCCTTGACCAGATGACCCTTGCCGATGCCGCCGATGGCCGGGTTGCAACTCATCGCGCCCACGGTCTCGATGGTGTGGGTCAGCAGCAGGGTGCGCAGCCCCATCCGCGCCGCGGCCATGCAAGCCTCGGTGCCGGCGTGGCCGCCGCCGATCACGATGACGTCGAAGGGTTCGGGATAGCGCATGGCGCGATTTTACTCCGACAACGGCAGTTGCACGGCATAGTTGGACACCGGCAGCGCCACGGTGATCGCGCCCTGCTTGGCCAGGAACTGGGCGAAGCGCTTGTAGCGGGCCTCGTCCAGCGCCGCAGGCCGGCGGGCCAGCCGCGGCAGGGTGTCGCGCCAGGCGCGACGGTTCAACTCGTCGTCCAGATCCTTGTGCTTGGCGACGAACGCTTTCCAGGCATCGTCGGGGTGGTTGAGAATATACAGCGTTGCCTGCTCCAGCGCCGCGACGAATCGTCCCAGGCGGGGATCGTTGAGCTTGTCGCGATTCGCGACCAGCACGAGCTCGTCGTAGGGGGGCACGCCTTCTTCTTCCGGATAGAACGCCCGCCCCGGCTTCTTGGCCAGATCGAGCTGGTTCAGTTCGAAATTGCGGAAGGCGCCGATGACCGCATCCACCTGTTTCGACAACAACGCCGGGGACAGGGAAAAGTTGACGTTGACCAGCGTCACGTCCTCCGGCTTCAGGCCGGCTTTGGCCAGCATCGTCTTGAGCAAGGCTTCCTCGAAACCGCCGACCGAGTAGCCGATCTTGCGGCCCTTGAGATCGGCCAGGGTCTTGACCGGGCCGTCCTTCAGCACGACCAGCGAATTCAGCGGGGTGGCGATCAGGGTGCCGATCCGCTTGACCGGCAGGCCGGCGGTGACCTGCATGATCAACTGGGGCTGGTAGGTGATGGCGAGATTCACTTTGCCGGCGGCGGCCAGCTTGGGTGGATCGTTGGGATCGGCCGGGGCTTGCAGTTCGACCTCCAGATCCTGGGCGGCGAAGAAACCCTTTTCCTGGGCCACGACCAGCGCGGCGTGGTCGGGATTCACGAACCAGTCGAGCATGACGGTAAGTTTTTTATCGTCGGCCGGCTTGTCGTCCGCCCAGGCACCCGGCGTCAGGACAGCCCAGCCCAGCAACAGCAGGAAAGCGCGCAATACATTCGGCATGGTTTTCATCACGTTCGGTCGTTCGTGGTGGTTTCGGGAGCGGCCGGATGCCAGGGCAACAATCGCCTGAGACCGGCATCCACGGCGAAATATAGCCCAATCGCCAGCAGGGCCAACACCAGCAGGGCGGCGAACATCAGGTCCACCTGCATCCGGCTGTTGGCGTGCAGCATCAGATAACCCAGTCCGGCGCTGGAACCGACCCATTCGCCCAGCACCGCGCCGATGGGGGCGACGGCGGCGGCCACCCGGAGGCCGGAGGCCAGCGCCGGCAGCGCGGCGGGGATCGCAATATGCCGCAGCACCGCCCAGCGCCGTTTTTCGGGCAGCATCACCCGTGCCAGATCGAGCCAGCCGGACGGGGTGTGGCGCAAGCCGTCGTAAAAGTTGGCGGTCACCGGAAAATAGATGACCAGCATCGCCATGGCGATCTTGGAACCCATGCCGTAGCCCAGCCACAGCACCAGCAACGGGGCGATGGCGAACACCGGAACGGCTTGGGAGGCGATCAGCACCGGCAGCAACCAGCGCCGCGCGCGGCGCGAGTACCCCAGGGCCAGCGCGCTGCCGCAGCCCAGCGTGGTGCCCAACAGCATTCCGAGTACGATTTCCAGCGCGGTGATTCCGGCGTGGCGGAACAGCGAACCGGCATTCCGCCACAGACTGGCCGCAACCGCCGGCGGATCGGGCAGGATGTAGGGCGGCAACTCGCCCAGCACCACCACCATTTGCCAGACCAGCAGCAGCCCGGTCAGCGTCAGCAGGCCGCGCGCCAATCTTCTCACGTCACCACCTCCAGCCGTCGCAGGATCGCGCGATAAGCGGCCTGTACCGCCGGATCGCCGGGATCGCGGGGTGGAGTGCCGGGCAGGTCGGTTAGTGTGGACAAGGTCGCTGGCCGGCCGTTCATGATCAAAATGTGCTCGCCCAGCCGCAGGGCTTCCAGTGGGTCGTGGGTGACCAGAAACACGGTCCGCCCGGCCAGCAGTTCGGCGGCCAGCGCCTGCAGGCGCAGCCGGGTCAGGGCGTCCAGTCCGGAAAACGGTTCGTCCATCAGCACCACCGGCCGGTCTTCCATCAGGGTCCGGGCCAGCGCCACCCGCTGGCGCATCCCGCCGGACAGCGCCTCCGGTCGCGCCGGCGCGCAGTCGGCCAGCCCGACCCGCGCCAGCAGGCACAAGGCCCGTTCCTGGTCCGCTCCCTCGCCGCGCAACCGGCTCCCGAGGGTGACGTTGTTCAACACGTTCAGCCAGGGCAGCAGCAAATCCTGCTGCGCCATGTAAGCCACTCGTCCGGTCAGCGGTCGTCCGTCGCCGCCGCGCAATTCGCCGCTGATGCCGGGTGGGGTCAATCCCGCCAGCAGGCGCAGCAGGCTGCTCTTGCCGATCCCGCTGGGGCCGAGCAGGCAGGTGAAGCAGCCCTCGGCCAAGTCCAGATCCAGCCCGTCGAACAGCGTCAGACCGCCGTAGACCAGTCGCGCGGCGCGCAGATTGACCGCCAGGGGCGGCGCGATGGACTCGGGAACGGGGTCGGGCATGGCGGATGCGAGCAGGATTCCATGAATTGGTGGATATTATAAAATAATAGAATAAATATATAGATATTAATTCCTTTTAGATTTATCGATCCATTGTTAAATTCCTGCATGAGAACGTAAGGCCATGGATAACGTAACCCGCCATCGGCCAGATGACCAACTGGAAAGGCAATGACCGAGGCACAGGCAGAGACCGATCTTGAAGGGGATTCCATGCAACCGTGGTTCGACCTGGCGGCCATGAACCGCGAACTGGAAGCCATGCCCGCCGAACAGCGGGTTGCGTGGGGGTTGGAAAATTTTCCTGGCCGCATCGTGATGACCTCCAGCTTTGGCGCCCAGTCGGCGGCCTGTCTGCACCTGGTCACCCGTCAGCGGCCCGACATTCCGGTGATTCTGGTCGATACCGGCTACCTGTTCCCGGAAACCTATCGCTTCATCGACCAACTGTGCGAGCGGTTATCCCTCAACCTTCACACCTACCGCGCCCCGCAAAGCCCGGCCTGGCAGGAAGCCCGCTACGGCAGGCTTTGGGAGCAGGGCCTGGACGGGATCGAGCGGTACAACCGGATCAACAAGGTCGAGCCGATGCGGCGAGCCCTGAGGGATCTGGGCGCGGCGGCCTGGATTTCCGGATTGCGACGGCAGCAGGCGAAGAGCCGCCAGCACCTCGACGTGCTGTTGTGGCGCAACGGCCGCTGCAAGATTCATCCGCTGATCGACTGGACCGACCGGGATGTCTATCGCTATTTGAGCAGGCACGAGCTGCCCTATCACCCGCTCTGGGAACAGGGTTATGTCTCCATCGGCGACGTGCATACCACCCACCGGCTGGTGGATGGCATGAGTTTGGAGGATACCCGGTTTTTCGGTCTCAAGCGCGAGTGCGGCCTGCACGAGCACGTTTGATTTGCCGGCTGGCGGTGGGATTCGTCGCTCAAGCCGCGATCGTCGTGAGCTGCCAACCGCCCCCGCCGTCGAGTCGCAGTTGCCGGTCGTGAAAGGCTCGAAGCGTGCCGCGATGGCCGATGCTGGCGAGGGCCGTTTCCGGGAGGCGTTCGCGGATCAGCCGATAGAGAGCCTGCTCGGACGGCTCGTCCAGCGCCGAGCTGGCTTCGTCGAGGAACAGCCATTTCGGCCGGCGCAGCAAAATGCGGGCGAAGGCCACCCGCTGCTGCTCGCCGCCGGACAGCGTCTGCGCCCAGTCCTCGACCGTATCGAGCGCATCCGCGAATCGACCGAGCCCGACATCGCACAGCACCCGCCGCAGCGTGGCATCGTCGAGCGCGGCGCGTTTCGGATACAGCAGCGCGTCCCGCAGCGTGCCGATCGGCAGGTACGGGCGCTGCGGCACGAACAGCACATCCGCGTCCGGCAAGTACACCGTGCCGCGCGCGTAGGGCCAGACTCCCGCCAGGGTGCGTAGCAGGGTGCTCTTGCCGGCGCCCGAGGACCCGGCGATCAGCAGCGAATCCCCCCGGTCCAGCGACAGATCCAGCCCTCGCAGCAGCGCCACGCCATCCGGACGGTCGATCTCCAAATCGCGCGTGGCGGGTTGGGCCGCGATCTCGCGGCGGACTCGAGCGATCGCGGCGACGCGCTCGTCGAGTCCGTCCACCGCTTCGGTGAACTGGGTCAGGCGCAGGGTCACCGCCCGCCAGGCGGCGATGCTCTGGTAGGCATCGATGAAGAACGAGAGCGAATCCTGGACCTTGCCGAAGGCGTTGCCGATCTGCATCAACTGGCCGAACGGCATGCGGGTGCTGAAATAGACTGGCGCGACCACCAGGTAGGGCACGATCACCGAGATCTGGCTATAGCCGGCGTTGAACATATCCACCTTGAAGCCGGTGCGGATGATGCGGTGAAAGTTCTCGATCACCCGGCCGAACAGCGCACGGCAACGTTCGTTCTCGACCTCCTCGCCGCCGTAGAGCGCGACCGCTTCGAGGTTTTCGCGCAGGCGCATCAGGTTGAAGCGGTAGTCCGCCTCGACCTTTTCCTGCTGGAAGTTGAGCGGAATCAACCGGCGACCGATCAGGTGCGTCAACCAGGTTCCGACGACGGCGTAGATCAACGCGCCCCAGAACAGGAAGCCGGGAATCTGGTATTGCGCGTCGCCGAGGGTCAGCGGCAAGGTCGCGGATAGATTCCACAGCACCACCGCGAAGCTGAGCAGAGTCGAAACCGCGTTTACCAGGCCGAAGAACAGAGTCATGGTCTGCTCGGTGAAGCTGTTGAGGTCGTCGGCGATGCGCTGGTCGGGGTTGTCGACCGGGACTCCCAGCAGTTTCAACCGGTAGAACGCCTTGTCGCGCAGCCAGGCTCCCTGATAGCGCGCGGTCAACCACGCGCGCCAGCGGATGCGCAACCACATGCGCAGGACGTAGCGCGCGCCAGCGATGGCGATGTAGGTCGTCGCCAGGATGCCGAAAGTCGCCAGCGCCGCCCAGAACGCGGCGGCGTCGTAGTTCTGCAAGGCGTCGTAGAACTCGCGATACCAGGTGTTCAGACGCACCGTCAGGTAGACCAGCGCGAAGTTGCCGGACAGCACTACAATCAGCAACAGCCAGGCGCTCAGCCGTTGTTCGGAAGTCCAGTAGCTGTAGATCAGACGCCAGACGCGGGCGACGTGGGCGCGGGTAAACGTTTGGTGTTCCATAAGACTCCCGAAGGGCGGTTCCAGTGAAAGCTGCGGTACGGGGGATCGTATCGAACCGCGACCAAAAGACGCCCGTTTGGGCGGGCATCGTGGCGGAAGGTTCCCCAGGCGCGATCGTCGGCTCGCGCGGAACGCGACCGGCATCGCCGGCATGATTGGGCGGTGGCGACCACAGCCGAGCGCGCTATCGCATCAGCGCGCTTTTTCGCGATAAGGCTGAACGTCGGAGGCGGTCAGGGTGTAGCCGGCGTTGGCCAGTTCGGTCGTGGCGCGCTGCACCGTCAACCGCCCCGTGACCCAAACCGGATCGAAAACCCGTTGAATCCGCGCGCCCGTCGGTGCTTCCACCAGCACCGTCTGGTTGAGCGGCGGCGGTGGAACATGGATGCAGGCGCCGATGTAGGGTACCAGCAGGAACCGGGTAGCGGTCTGCCCGTCGGTTTCCAGGGGAACGGCGAAGCCGGGCAGACGAATCCGGGCACCGTCCAGGGCCGCGACGACCGGGGCCTCGTCCCAAAGTTTCCGCAATCGAGCCATGAGTTCCCGCGCCTTCGGATCGTCATCGGCGAGACTGGCGATGTCGATATCCTCGAACGGCGCGCCCGGATCGAAATCGGCCGGCATCAATTCGTCCCATTCCAGGGTGCGCGCTTCGGCGGTGCGATCCGTGCGAGCGGATACGGTTGGAATCGCGTCGGATGGCTGAACCGATGCGGGCGGTTGGGGCGACGAATCGCAGCCGACGAGCAGCGTCAGCAGGGCAAGGGGGAAAACGAAGCGGTGCATGGGTCAGATCCGGATGGTCATGCCGTCGGCGACGGAATAGCGGTAAGCGCGCCAGGCCGGAAAGAGTCCCGCCAGGAACCCGCAACCCAGCACGGCCGCCAGGAGGATCAGTTCGTGGCTCGACGGCGGCCAACCCGCGATAGCCAGTCCCAGTCGGGCTTGAAGCATCGGCCCGGCCAGCAGCAGCGCCCCTTGGAGCAGCAACACGCCGAGCGCCGCGCCGGCCAGCGCCAGCGCCAGCGACTCGCCGAGCACCAGCGCGAAGATCTGTCCGGGCCGCGCGCCCACGGCCCGCAGGATGGCCATTTCCCGGCGCCGTTCGTTGAGGCCGGTCAGCAGCGCCGCGAGCATCACGGTCAATCCCACCAGCACCACCAGCCCGGACACGATCAGCAGGGCATTTTCCGCCAGACCCATCAAATCCCAAAGCTGTTGCAAGGTCAGGCCCGGCAGGATCGCCAGCAGCGGTTCGGCGGCGAATTCGTTGATCTCGCGTTGCATTCGGAAAATGGCGGTCTTGCTCTTAAGGCCAACCAGGAAAGCGGTGATGGTCTTGGGCGTCAGGTCGAGCTGGCGCACCTGTTCGGCGGACAGGCGCATTCCGGGAACGGGAGCCCCGCCGCGCCAGTCGGCGTGAATCGCCTCGATGCCCTCCAGGCTGACGTGCACGGTCTGATCCACCGGCGTGCCGGTGCGCGCCAGGATGCCGACCACGCGAAACGGCTTGTCGTCGTGCAACGCGAAACTGACCTCGCCGGCGCCGTGGGCGATGACGATGGATTCATCCAACCGGTAACCGAGCCGGTCGGCGACTTCGGCGCCCAGCACGGCATCGAATACGCCCTCGAACTCGCGGCCCTCGGCGAGTCGCAAGGGCTGGTTGCGACCGTGGCGGTAATGCTCGAAATAGGCCCGGCTGGTACCCAGTACCCGAAAACCCCGGTGCGAATCACCCAGCGACAGCGGCACCGTCCAGGCGACTTGGGGATGGGCGGCGAGGGTCCGATAGCTGGTCCAGTTGACGTTGTTGGTCGGATCGCCGATGCGGAACACGCTGTACAGCAGCAGGTTGATCGGACCGCCGCGCGCCCCCACGATCAGGTCGGTGCCCGACAGCGTGTTGGCGAAGCTGGCGCGGGCCTGGGTACGCAGCCGCTCGACACCGAGCAGCAGGATCACGCTCAGGGCGATGGCAAAGACCACCAGCGCGCTGGTGAGGCGACGGTTCCACAGGCTCTTGCCGGCGAGGGTCAGGATGGCCACGCTTCACCCGACGGATGGCGCGGCGTTGATGGCGGGCAGTTCCACCACCCGGTCGAAGTGGCCGGCCAGCGAGCGGTCGTGGCCGACGAACAGCAGCGCGGCGCCGGCGCTTTCGCATTCGCCGCGCAGCAGTTGGACGAAATCCAGGCGACGGTCGGTGTCCAGGGCGGAGGTGGGCTCGTCGGCGACGATCAAATCCGGGCGACCGATCAGGGCGCGGGCCGCCGCCACCCGCTGTTGCTGCCCGACCGACAGCTCGGCGGCGGCGCGACCTTCCAGACCGGGATCGTCGAGGCCCAGATGCGCCAGCAACCGGCGCGCTTCGGCGGACACCGATCCGGCGATGGCGATGGCGCGGGCGCGACGGGCGGCCGAGAACCGGCACGGCAGCATCACGTTTTCCAGCACCGAGAGATAGGGCAAGAGATTGAACATCTGGAAAATCACGCCCAGTCGGTCGGCACGAAAGCGGTCGCGGGCCGAACCGGAGAGCGCGGTCAGGTCGGCGCCGAGCACGGCAATTTTCCCCTCGGTCGCCCGATGGATACCGGCGATCAGCGCCAGCAAGGTGCTTTTGCCGGAACCGCTCGGACCGGCCAGGAACAGCCGCTCGCTCCTCGCCAGCGTGAAGGCGGGAATGTCCAGCACCCAGGGCCGATCCGGTCGCCAGCGAAACCGCAGCCCGCCGATGGCGATAGCCGGGATGGCATCCGCCTGGATCGCCGATGAGCCGGTCATGGCAGGGTGATGGTGTCCTGTCCCGGAACCAGCCGCTGGTTCCGTTGCCCGGTGGGGGTCACCATTTCGGCGCCGAGCCGCTCCAGCTTGGGCAACTGCTGGAACAAAAGAACCCTGATCTCCTTGAGCGCCTCGGGGCGGCGGCAGTCGAAGCGGTAAACCACCTCGAAATCGGCGTGTGCTTCGTCATCGGTGTGGTCGTGATCGGCTTCGTGCTGGTCGTGCTGGTCGTGCTGGTCGTGCTGGTGGTCCGCCTTGGGCCCGTCTTCCAGCAGTTCGCTTTCCACCGTGCCAGGCGCGGCGGTGCATTGAGCGGCGTCGGGAAGCGCCAACACCTTGCGTGAATCCTTCAGCATCGCCACGGCTTTTTTCACCGCTTCCTTGTGCTTTGCTTCTCGCGGCGCGTGCTCGAAGCCCACCACATCCATCGCCGGCAGGCGCAGTTCGGCGTTCAGGCTGCCGCCTTCCAGAACCAGTTGCAGCGTCCCGGCGCCGTGGACGTGCGGTTCGGCGGCCAGAGCGTCGGGACCGCCACCCAACATACCGAGTGAGAACGCCGTGAAAACGGGGACGAGTCTTTTCATTTCGCGATCTTCGGACGAGGATTAAGAGACTGTAAAAACTCCCCTCCCTGCGGGAGCGGCGCGGTCGTTCCGCGAGCGGGGGGCGTCAGCCCCCTGTTTCGCGGAATGCGGCAAGGCGTCGTCGATAGTGGCTGGTGCGGAAACAGCGGACTCACGTCCGCCGCTCGCTGGCGACCCCAAGCAAGCGCGGCAATACGATAACCAATTCTCGAATTCGGTCAAGCGAAACGGGAATGTAGCGGGAATGTAGCGCGAGTTGGTGGCGCGTGTCGGAATCCGCAACGATCCTTCATGCTCGGATCATCGTAATCCTTCGCCCCTGGGGGCTTGGGATTTGGACGCTGGAGGTGCGTTCCCGAATCGGCCGCTGTCCCGCGCGGCGGTCGAAGCGGAGCAGCGCCATCGTCCCTGGTTTTAGAGGCTATGGGAAAAATAAACTCCAAGGCAATATGATGGCCCAGTGCCCGCTCGAAACACCGAATTCTTTTTGCCAAGAGATACTCAGATCATGACCCACTTTCTCAACGACGGGTTGGCGTCCCCGCTGACCGACCGCACCTCAACGACCGATGACCAGCGTATCGAGAACATCGTACCGTTGCCGCCGCCGATGCACCTGATTCAGTTCTTTCCGATCAAGAACACGCCGGCTGAAGCATTCATCTCGGAGACCCGCCAGAACGTGCGCGCCATCGTGCACGGCGTCTCCGACCGGCTCCTGGTGGTCATCGGGC
>JAVMKJ010000047.1:0-5854 GCA_031732855.1 Candidatus Competibacter sp. | reverse complement strand
CCATTTGCAAGATCAACGCCGCATGGGCGACGGTGCCGCCGGTCATTGCGACGATTTCACCATCGATCAATTCATGCCGGGTTTCCTGCTGGTTTTCCCATTCGAGAAATTCAAAGACACTTAAATACTTGGGTTTGACAATTGCGTTCACGGTCACGCCCTCCGGTTTCGCAACATTCATTCTACCCCCCGGCGTTCGGCTTGCCGAGTTACGTTTATCGCCGATGTCGAAGTTGCAACGCCGGACGGTTGCCGTACCAAAAAGGAGTACCTACAAAGTCTAATCGACAAAACCGGCGTTGGTAACTAAAGCTTACAAGAGCGACCAAGCCTCCGGTTCAACAAAACAATGTTTGCTCTGCTTCAGCGCTGTCTGCCCGACACCCCATCACTGGCCACGCGTGAGGCGCTACGAATCGCCGTCGCCATCAGCGTGGCGGTGCTGCTCACCGGTACTCTCTCCACCCTGCTGGTGCCCGGCGCCCTGGCGCCGGTCCTGATCGCCTCGATGGGGGCCTCGGCCATCATTTTACTGGCCTTGCCCACCAGCCCGCTGGCCCAACCCTGGCCCTTCATCGGGGGCCAACTGATCAGCGTCGCCATCGGCATTACCCTGGCGCGCTGGGTTGAACCCCCTCTGTTGGCGTGCGGCTTGGCCGTTCTTTTGACCACCTTTGCCATGTTGCGCCTGCACTGCCTGCACCCGCCGGGTGGAGCCGCCACGCTGATTCCGATTCTGGCCCACCACGAAACCCAGCAGTTCAGTTACGGCCATCTGCTCACCACCGTGGTGCTTAACGCTTTTTTATTGCTGCTGCTGGCCTGGGGACTCAATCGCCTGCTCGGCCGCGCGTATCCGCATCAGCCGCGCCCGCCGCTACCCGACCCGCACGGCACGGGCGATCCGCCACCCACCGAACGTACCGGCGTGCAAGACGAAGACGTGCGCGCGGTGTTGGCCGGGGAACCCGCGATGCCGGACATCGGCGCCGCCGAATTGCGGCGTCTGATGGCGCGGGCGGAAGATACGGCGATCAACCGGGTGTTTGGCGAACTCGACTGTGCGACCGTGATGTCCCGCGAACTGGTGACGGTTTCTTCCCGGCAACCCGCGGGCGATGCGTGGCGCCTGTTGCGCCAACACAAAATCAAGGCGTTGCCCGTGCTCGATCTCATCGGCCAATTGGTGGGGGTGGTCACCCTCGTGGATCTGCTCAAGCGCATCCCGATCGCCGGCTTGCAGCAGGATGCGCACGTCCTGGCCGCCTGGTTGTCCGGGCAGTCCGGCCACGAACCCCTGATCGAGGACGTGATGACCGGGACGGTCCAGACGGTGCGCGAAGATCAACCCTTGCTGGAACTGGTGCCCATGCTGTCCGATTTGGGTTGGCATCATCTGCCGGTGGTCGATGCCGGCGGCAAGCTGGTGGGCATGATCACCCAGTCCGATCTCATCGCCGGCTTGCACTGGGCACTGGTCCGGCGAACGATGGAACGGTGGGAATAACACCGTCGGGGCGGAAGGAGCCTTTTCCGGGATGTGCGCCGCTTCCTCCAAACACGATTATTCCATGAGCGCGACCGACTTCACCTGCACCCACAGTTCCTGGCCGGGCGCCACCCCGAGCGATGCCACCGCCCGCCTGGTCAGCCGCGCCAGCAATCTCGCGGCGCCGACCCGAACCCGCACCAGGGCCAGGCCGGGATGTTCGTCGTCCGCGACGGCATCGACCCGTCCCTGCAGGACGTTTTGGATGCTGCTCTGCCCCGGAGGCTCGCGCGCCAGGCTCACATCTCGCGCCAGCACGCGAACCCGCACCCGGCGCCCGGCCGGCAGGCCGCGATCCCGCGTCCACAGGCTGCCACCGGGAAAATCCACCCGCGCCAGATGCCAGGCGTCGTCCACGGTTCCGACCGTCGCTTCGATGATCGCGCCCACATCTTCGCCGAGCCTGATCGGCAGATCGAGCCGCACGAGGGTGTCGGCCAGCGGGCCGTTGGCCAGAACCCGGCCGCTTTCCATGGCGACGAGATAATCGGCCAGTCGGGCGACTTCGTCCGGCGAGTGGCTGACGTAGATCACCGGAATCTCCAGTTCGTCGTGCAGGCGCTCCAGATACGGCAGGATTTCCTGCTTGCGTTTCAAATCCAGCGCCGCCAGCGGTTCGTCCATGAGCAACAGACGCGGGTTGACGGCCAGCGCCCGCGCGATGCCGATCCGGCTCCGTTCCCCACCGGACAGCCGATCCGGCTTGCGATCGAGCAAATGGCCGATCCCCAGCAGTTCGATGGCCTGATTCAGGCTCACCCGTGGCTCGCAGGAAACCCGCCGCATCCCATAACGTAGATTGCCCATCACCGTGAGATGCGGGAACAGGCTGGCTTCCTGAAACACGTACCCCAAGGGGCGTTTGTGGGTGGGCAACCAGTGCTTGCCGTCCTGCCAGATTTCGCCATCGAGGGCAAGAAATCCGTCCGGGATACGTTCCAGCCCTGCGATGCAGCGCAACAGAGTCGTCTTGCCGGAACCCGAATGGCCAAACAGCGCGATCACGCCCTTGGCCGGCAATTCCAGGTCGATATCGAGCGTGAAACCCGGCCAGTCGAGCCGGAAGCGGGCCTGAATCCCGGCCACCTCAAGCCCCTTTCTTCGGATTGGGCCGCCAAACATACAGGATCAGCAGCACGAGGAATGAGAAGATCAGCATCACCGCCGACAGACGATGCGCCTGCGCGTATTCCAGCGCTTCCACATGATCGTAGATTTGCACCGACGCTACCCGCGTCACGCCGGGAATGTTGCCGCCGATCATCAACACCACCCCGAATTCGCCGACCGTGTGGGCGAAGGTCAGGATCGACGCCGTCAAAAAGCCCGGCAGCGCAAGCGGCACCGCAACCGTGAAGAAGGCATCGAGTGGCGAAGCGCGCAAGGTCGCGGCCACTTCCAGGGGACGGTCGCCGATGGCCTCGAATGCCGTCTGCAAGGGTTGCACCATGAAAGGCAGGGAGTAGAACACCGAGGCAACCACCAAGCCCCAGAAGGTGAAGGGCAAAAGCCCGATGCCGAGCGCCTGGGTGAGATGGCCCACCGGGCCGTGCGGACCCATCGCCAGCAACAGGTAGAAACCGAGCACCGAAGGGGGCAAGACCAGCGGCAAGGCCACTACGGCGCCAATCGGGCCTTTCCACCAACCCTTTGCCCGCGCCAGCCACCAAGCGATGGGCGTACCCACCACCAGCAAGATCAGGGTCACGATGCCCGCAAGCCGCACGGTCAGCCAGATGGCTTGCAGGTCGCTATCGGTCAACGGCATGGGGATTGTGCCCTCGGGTGCTGATCCGGAAAAACAATACGACCGCGACCACCACCGGACTCAGCGCCTTGTTCGGCGCAGACTACTTGTTGATCGCTTCGCCGGGAAGTACGAAGCCGTACTGGGTCATCACGGCGCGGGCGGGTTTGCTGCCCATGTAATCGGCGAAGCGCTTGGCCAAGGCATTACCCTCGGCCCGTTTGGTGATGATGTAACCCTGTTCCAGCGGTTCGTGCAGGGTGTCGGGAATCAGCCAGTAGCCGCCCTTGTCGGCCAGTTCCGGATTCAAGGCAAGAGCCAGCGCGATGATGCCGACCTGGGCGTTGCCGGTCTGCACGAACTGGGCGGTGTGCGCGATATTCTCGCCGTAAACCAGCTTGGGCTCGACCTGTTGCCACAGGCCGGAAGCCCGCAGCGCCTCCTCGGCGCGCTTGCCGTAGGGGGCGTGCTTGGGATTGGCGATGGCGATGCGGGTGATTTTCGGATCGGTGAGGCTGGCCAGCGTCATTTGGGTCGCGTCCAGGCTCGCGCTCCACAATACGATGCGCCCGAAGGCGTAAGGCTTGGCGGCGGCGGCGGCCAGTCCGTTCTTCGCCAGTTCGCGTGGAAAGGCGATGTCGGCGGAGAAATACAGGTCGTAGGGCGCACCCTGCTGAATTTGGGTGTGGAACTTGCCGGACGAACCGTAAATGACCTCGATCTCATCGGCGGGGTTGGCCTTCTTGAAGGCGGCGACGATTTCGTCCATGGCGAACTTGAGATCGGCCGCCGCCGCGACGGCGATCTTCTCGGCATGGGCGGACAGGGACAGGAAAAGAGAACCAGCCAACAGCAGCGGTTTGATGAGTTTCATGGGGTCCCACGTTGTGTTTTTCCATCCCGGGAAAGGGTCGTTGGTTGTCTGATGACGCCCGACACGATTTACCATTTCGAGTCATAAAAACAAGACCTTTATCACTATTCCGGATAAGCCTGGTCGCACGACTCCGGTGCCTTGCTCCCGCGTTGCCGATCCCCGGCCACGGGACGCAACGCCGGAGTTCGGGTCACTCACGCCGCCAGCGGCAACGCTTCGTGGGTAAAGCACGCCTTGGGGCAGACCCGCGAGCAGGCCTCGCAACCGATGCAGTCCATGGGATTGGAGAGCGTCATGAAGGAATTGTCGCTGTCATCGTCGTCATCGTCGTCATCGTCGTCCAGATCGACGTCGTCGATCGCCCGCTGCACGATGGTCAGCACGTCGCGCGGGCAGACCTTGAAGCAACGGCCGCAGCCGATGCATTTTTGCTCGTTCAGCGCGGTCACGAACTGGGGGGTCCAGGACGTGCCGCCGCGGGTGATGCCGGTGATGATCGGTTCGGCGCCCATACTGTTTTACCTCTCTGTTGAAAAAGCCCCGGCGCGGACGCAGGACCGGACCGGGGATGGTGGAGAACCGTTCTGTTTCCTATTCCTGCCAGCCTTCCGCTTCCATCATGGCAAAGCGCTCGTCGGCGCTCTCGCCGCCGCGCTGGCGGGCGATGGCGCGGTCGAGCCAGGCGGGCGCGCCGCCGCCGCGCAAGGATGCTTGCAATGCGGCGAGCAAGGGCGCGATGGCCGTGCCGGCATCCACCCGAATCGGCTGAATCCCCAGGGCCAGCAACTGCTGGATGGCGGAGCCGCCGACCGCCTGGCAATAGACCACCACGCAGCCCCGCAACAGCGCCAGTTTGGCGGCCAGCTTGTCCTCGTGGCCGTCGCGGTCGAGTTCGCCGAACTGGGCGAATTCCACCACGGCCGTCTGATCGGGGGTCACGGCATGGATGAGCAAGGCGCTGGCGGCGCCGAAATGCTGGTCGACCTTGTGCCGGTCGCTGGTGGCGAAAGCCGCCTTGATGGTGGGAGTCATGCGCCGCTCCTCAATGCCACCGGCCAGAATTCGCAAATGTCTGCGCAGCGCCATGACTCGCCTCCTGCCGTGAGTCGGCCTTGCGGGAGTAGATGGAGTGATAGGGGGCGACCGCGTGGTTCGCTTGTTCGAGCAACGCGTTGGCCAAATCGAACAGCAGTTGCCGGCCGCCGCCATAGCCGATCCATGTGCGCTGGTAACCGCCGATGCGGTCGTACTGGGGAATGCCCGCGCGCAGCAACGGGATGCCGAGACGTTCGGCGGTTTCGGCGGCGTGGGAATTGCTGATGACCAACTCCGCGCCGCGTTCGCGCGCCAGGTCTTCCAAATCCTCCAAATCGCCGATCCGCACCTGGGGCAGGGGCGTGCGGGTCAGCACCGGAGCGCGGCTGGAGGCCACCGCCGCCACGACTTCGGCGCCGGTCTCGGCCAGCAATTCGCTGAAGGCGTGCAGCAGATCGGGATCGGCGCCCACGGCGATTCGGGCCTGGCCCAACAGGAAATGGGTGTCGAGCAGGGCATCCTGCAATTGGGCGCGCTGCCGTTCCAGTCGCGCCGGTACGGCTCGGCCGGCGATGCCGGCCAGGGTCATCACCAAGCGGTCGTTCGCGTCCAGTCCCAGCAGGTGATCGAAACGATGCACCGGCAC
>JAVMKJ010000046.1:0-5908 GCA_031732855.1 Candidatus Competibacter sp. | reverse complement strand
TGCTCGGCCAGATCGCCGGTCTTGAAGCCGATGCCGAACGGAAAGCCAGCGCCGGGGTTCGCTCCAAGTGGGTCAGTCTCGTGGATACCCGGTCGCCGGCCGGATTCTATGCCGCCGACTGGGCGCGCAAGGTCACGCGGATCGGCGAGATGAACTTTCCGGACGCCGCCCGGCGACTGAATTCGAGCACCGGGCCGCTGCTGGAGGTGGCGATCCGCGCCGACGGCAGCCTGCGGGAGGTGCGCGTCGCGCGCTCTTCCGGCAACGCCGAACTCGACCGGGCAGCCCGGCGGATCGTCGAACTGGCCGCCCCCTATCCACCTTTTCCGGCCGAACTGCGCCAGCAGGTCGACCTGTTGAAGATCGAAAGTCCCTGGCGCTTCGATCCCGGCGGCCGGATTCAGGCGCGTTGAGGAGCACGATCGAGGGGATTTCGAGGCCGTCGGCCACCAGCCGCCGGGATTCCGGCGCGGCGCCGGGCCAAGCCCGCTGTCGGGTTATCGATCGAGCAATGCCTCGATGCAGGCCAGCAACGCCGCCAGCGCCCCCCGATGGCGTTCCACCACCACCCGGCCGCGCTGGCCGGCCGCCCGGCGCGTTTCGGGATCGGCGAGCAACCGGTCCGCGACGCTCGCCAGCGCCGCCGCATCGGCGACCCGCCACGCGGCGTCCGCCGCCAGCAGCCGTTCGCCGGCCTCGGTGAAGTTGAACATGTGCGGGCCAAACAACACCGGCAGGCCCAGCACGGCCGGCTCCAACACGTTGTGGCCGCCGGTCGGAACCAGGCTGCCGCCGACGAAGGCCAGGTCGGCGGCAGCGTAGAACAACAGCAGTTCGCCCATGCTGTCCCCGAGGAAAACGGCGGTATCCGGCGGGCAGGACCTCTGCTCGCCGCGCCGGACCACGCTGAAACCCCGTTGTTGGCACAGCGCCGCCACCCCATTAAAGCGTTCGGGATGGCGTGGCACCAGGAGGAGAAGCAGTTCCGGCCAGCGGGCGCGGAGGCGAGCGAAGGCATCCAGAATCTGCTCGTCCTCACCGGCATGCGTGCTGGCGGCGATCCAGACCAGCCGGCTGTCTCCCAGCCGTTCCCGCCGCAGATTCCGTCCCCGCTCAGGCAGATCGTCCGGCAGCGTCAGATCGTACTTGAGATTGCCGGTCACCACGACCCGCGAGGCGCCGAGGGTACGGAAACGCCCGGCGTCTGCGTCGGCCTGGGCGGCGATCAGGGTGACATCCCGCAACATGGACGCGGTCAGCCGGCGGATCCGCGCGTAGCCGCGCGCCGAGCGTTCCGACAGGCGGGCATTGGCGATCGTGACCGGAATGTCGGCGACCGCGCATTGCCGCAACAGGTTCGGCCACAGCTCGGTTTCCATGATCACCGCCAGCCGTGGCCGGGTTCGTTGCAGGAATCGTCGTACCGCGCCGGGGAGGTCATAGGGAGCGTAGACGTGATGGACTCGTTCGCCCAGCGCCTCCCGGACTTGGCAGGAACCGGTCAGGGTGGTGGTGGTGACCAGCAGCGGCCGGCCGGGATAGCGGACCAGCAGGGCGCGAATCAGGGGCAGGGCGGCTCGAGTCTCGCCCACCGAAACGGCGTGAACCCACAGACAGCCGGAAGGCAGAGGCGGGATGAGCCCCAATCGCTCGGGCCAGCGCCGGCGATGTTCCGGATCCCGCCGGCCGCGCCAGTACAGCCGCAGCAGCGCCAGAGGCAAGATCGGGTACAGCAGGGCGGTGTAAAGCCAGCGCGGAATCCGGCCCGACCGGTCGGCGACGCGATTCATCGCGAATCCGACAGTTCCCGATTCCACATCAGGGTGGCGCCGATCACCGCCGCCGGCATGACCAGCAGGTTCAGTCCCGGAATCAGGGTCAACAGCAGGGTCATGCCGCCGAAACCCAGGGTCAGCGGCCAATGCCGGCGCAACAAGCGGCGCTGATCGCGGAGGGTCAATCCACGATTTCCGAGGGGATAGTCGGCATATTCCAGCGCCAGCATCCAGGCGGTGGAGACCGTCCAGAGCGCCGGCGCGGCGATGTTGGCCACCGGCACGAACGACAACACCGCGAGCGGAATGGCCCAGGCGACGAAGAACAGCAACTTGCGCAGTTCCGTCAGGGGGGAAAACAGCAGTTCCCGCCAATTGAAATCGGTCGGCGGCGGCGGAGGGGAACCGGGGGGCGCGATCATCTTTTCAACCCGCTCGGCCAGCAGGCCGTTGAAGGGCGCGGCGATCAGATTGGCCACCAGGGAAAAGGTATAAAAGAGCACCACCAGCACGGTGAGCACGAACAGCAGCCACAACAGCCAGTGCAGCCAGCTCAGCCATTCCGGCAGCCAATCCCGTACCGTCCGGTCGAGACGTTCCAACTGGCTCGCCCCCCACCAGATGCCTCCACCGAACAGCAGAGCGTTGATCGACAGCGGCAGCGCCACGAAGCCGCGCAAGCCGGCCTTGGGCAGCCAGCGCAGGCCGTTCAATACATAGCCCGCGCCTTGGGTGAATGAATTGCTCATCGCGACGGATATCCTCAAGCGGCGAAAACCGGCATTCGTTTTAAAACTCGACAATCTACGGTACTATTTTTCAACTTTAAAGCCGGACGCCACCGAGCTTGGTCGACGTCTCATCAATAAAAATATCGCCGCGGTTTCGTTCGCCGGCCGGCAGGTTTTACCGCCTTATGTCCACCATTGTCATACCCAGTTCCGGGAGCGTGCTTCGATCGCGACCCCGGAGCATTCTCAGCCCCACTGGCATCATCGCTAACCTCAAAGGAGCACAAGCATGAAAAACCCCGTTCGCGTCGTGATCACCGGCGCCGCTGGCAACATCGGTTACGCCATGGCCTTTCGGATCGCCTCGGGCAGCATGTTGGGTCCCGATCAGCCGGTGATCCTGCAACTGTTGGAAATCACCCCGGCGCTGCAGGCGCTCCAGGGCGTGGTCATGGAACTGAACGACTGCGCCTTCCCGCTGCTGGCCGGCGTCGTCGCCACCGACAAGCTGGAAGTGGCGTTCAAGGATGCCAACTTCGCCATGCTGGTCGGCGCCCGGCCGCGCGGCCCGGGCATGGAGCGCAAGGATCTGTTGACCGCCAACGGCGCCATCTTCGGGCCGCAGGGTCAGGCGATCAACGATCACGCCGCCCGGGACGTGCGGGTGCTGGTGGTCGGCAACCCCGCCAACACGAACGCCCTGATCGCCGCCAGCAGCGCTCCCGATTTGAACCGCCGCCAGTTCCACGCGATGACCCGGCTCGATCACAACCGCGCCCTGAGCCAACTGGCCGAGAAGACCGGTACCCACGTCAACGACATCAAGAAGATGACGATCTGGGGCAACCACTCCTCGACCCAGTATCCCGATATCAGCCAGTGCACCGTCAAGGGCCAGGCGGCGACCTCTCTGGTGGATCAGGGCTGGTATCGCGGTACCTTCATTCCCGACGTGCAGCAGCGCGGCGCCGCGATCATCAAGGCCCGCGGCGCGTCCTCGGCCGCCTCGGCCGCCTCGTCGGCGATCGACCACATGCGCGACTGGGCGCTGGGCACCCCCGATGGCGACTGGGTCAGCATGTCCGTTCCGTCCGACGGTTCCTACGGCGTCGGCGAGGGGGTGATCTACTCCTATCCCTGCGTCTGCAAGAACGGCGATTACCAGATCGTGCAGGGTCTGCCGGTCGACGAATTCAGCCGTGAGAAGATGAAGGCCACCGAACAGGAGCTGCGCGAGGAACGCGCCAGCGTCGAGGACCTGCTCAAGGTCAAGTAAGGGCCGGATCGCCGTCCCCGTGGCAACGCGGGGACGGCGAGCAGGAAATTTCCAATCGAGCGACTACACTTCCTCGACGACAATCATAATGTCGCTATTCCAAACCGCTAAATCGGAAGGTACTCACGCATGAATTACGAAGAATTCCATCGCTGGTCCATCAACGATCCCGAGGGTTTCTGGGGCGAGCAGGCGAAGCTGATTCACTGGAACAAGCCGCCGCAAAAGGTGCGCGACTACAGCAAGCCGCCGTTTTGCAAGTGGTTCGTCGGTGGCGAAACCAACCTCTGCTACAACGCCGTGGACCGGCACTTGGCCGACCGGGCCGACCAGCGGGCGGTCATCTACATCTCGACCGAAACCGACGAGACCAAGATTTACACCTACGCCGAGCTGCACCGCGAGGTGAACCGGTTCGCGGCGGTGTTGCAGTCGCTGGGCGTGGGCAAGGGCGACCGGGTCATCATCTACATGCCGATGATCGCCGAGGCCGCCTTCGCCATGCTGGCCTGCGCCCGAATCGGCGCGATTCACTCCGTCGTGTTCGGCGGGTTCGCGGCCTACAATCTGGCGGTGCGCATCGACGACGCCAAGCCGAAGGTCATGGTGACGTCCGACGCGGGAATGCGCGGCGGCAAGGCGGTGCCCTACAAGCATCTGGTGGACGAGTCGTGCAGCCTGGCCAAGTTCCCGCCGGAAAAGGTGGTGATCTGCAACCGTGGCCTGGATAAGGGCCTGACGCTGGTCGAGGGCCGCGATCTGGATTACGCGACCCTGCGCGCCCAGCACATGGACGCCCAGGTCCCGATTACCTGGCTGGAATCCAACGAGCCGAGTTACATTCTCTACACCTCCGGTACCACCGGGATTCCCAAGGGCGTGCAGCGCGATGTCGGCGGCTACGCGGTGGCGCTGGCCTCGACCATGAAGCACCTCTATCACATCAACCCCGGCGAGACCATGTTCGCCACCTCCGACATCGGCTGGGTGGTCGGTCACTCCTACATCGTCTATGCCCCGTTGATGAATGGCTCGCCCACCATTTTCTACGAGGGCCTGCCGATCCGTCCGGATCCCGGCATCTGGTGGAAGATCGTCAATGAGTATCAGGTGCGGTCGATGTTCTCGTCGCCGACGGCGGTGCGGGTGCTGAAGGGACAGGATCAGAAGTACATGACGATGCACGACGTGTCCTGCCTGCGCTACCTGTTCCTGGCCGGCGAGCCGCTGGACGAGCCGACCTCGCGCTGGATCACCGACGCCCTGAAGATTCCGGTCATCGACCACTACTGGCAGACCGAGACCGGCTGGCCGATGCTGTCCTATCTGCCGGGCGTCGATCTCAAGCCCAACCGCTTCGGCTCGCCGGGCTTCCCGGTCTACGGTTACGACATCCGCGTCATCAGCGAAGGCACCGGCGAGGAAGTGCCGCGCGGCGAGAAGGGCGTGCTGGTGGTGGAACCGCCGCTGCCGCCGGGCTGCCTGAGCACGGTGTGGGGTGACGATTCGCGCTTCGTCAAGAGCTATTTCTCCAGTTTCAAGGACATGCTGTACACTTCCTCCGACTGGGCGGTACGCGACGAGGACGGCTATTTCTTCATCCTGGGCCGCACCGACGACGTGATCAACGTGGCCGGCCACCGGCTGGGCACCCGCGAGATCGAGGAGGCGATCCAGGCTCATCCGGCGGTCGCCGAGGTGGCGGTGGTCGGCCTGGCCGACAAGGTCAAGGGTCAGGTGCCGGTCGGCTTCGCCCGGCTGAAGGATCCGACCCAGCTCGACGCGCCCGGCGCGGCCGAGCGGATGGAGAAGGAAATCATCAACAAGGTGCAGGAACTGCTGGGCGCGGTGGCCAAGCCGCACAACGTCCACTTCGTCAGCGCCCTGCCCAAGACCCGCTCCGGCAAGCTGCTGCGGCGGTCGATCCAGGCGCTGGCCGAAGGCCGCGATCCGGGCGATCTGTCCACCCTGGACGATCCGAACTCGCTGGAGGAAGTCCGGCGGGCGGTCGGGCAGCATTAGACCGGCTTTGTTTCCACCCGCCGGGCGGCGTTACGACCCGCCGCGGGTGGCGAACGTGAAGCGGTTTCAAATCAATCCCTTTCCCGACAGGGGGAGGGATTTTT
>JAVMKJ010000045.1:0-31508 GCA_031732855.1 Candidatus Competibacter sp. | reverse complement strand
TCGAGCCCGTCCATCTCGGGCATCTGCACGTCCATCAGAATCAGGTCGTAGGCGGTGGTCCGGGCTTTGGCGACGGCTTCCCGACCGTCCGGCGCCGTGTCCACGCCGAGGTTCACGGCGTGGAGCAACTCCAGGGCGACTTCCCGGTTGATCGGATTGTCTTCGGCCAGCAGCAGGCGGGCACCGGCATGGCGTCGCCGGAGCTCGACTTCGACGTCGCCCGCGCCGGCGGACGGACCGGCGGGCAAAATGCCGTGGCCGCGCTGGAGCCGGGCAGTGAACCAGAAGGTGCTGCCGGCACCGGCTCGGCTGTCAATCCCAGCTTCCCCGCCCATCAGGCGGGCCAGCCGCCGGGTGATGGCCAACCCCAGCCCGGTGCCGCCGTGCTGGCGGGTGATGGAAGCGTCGGCCTGCTCGAAGGCATTGAAAACCCGGTCTTGTTGTTCGGGGGTGAGGCCGATGCCGGTGTCCTGGACCTCGAAACGCATCAGGAGGTCGTCGCCGGCGACATCCAGCAACCGGGCGCGCAGGGTGATGGCGCCGCGCTCGGTGAACTTGACCGCGTTGCTGGCGTAATTGAGCAACGCCTGACGCAGCCGGGTGGGATCGCCGCGCAGATAAAGCGGCACGGCGGCAGCATCGACCTCGACCGCCAGCCCCTTCGCCTTCGCGGCGTCGGCGATCAGGGAGTAGACGTGGTCGAGCATCGCGGACAGGTGGAAATCCGCCCGTTCCAGTTCCAGTTTGCCGGCCTCGATTTTGGACAAATCCAGCACGTTATTGAGGACCGCGAGCAGATGCCGGGCGGCGGCGTCGATCTGGTCGAGCCGTTCCGCCTGCGCGGGCGTCGGCCTGGTCCGGCGCAGCAGGTGGGTCAGCCCGAGAATGGCGTTCATCGGCGTGCGGATTTCGTGGCTCATGTTGGCCAGAAACGCGCTCTTGGCCCGGTTCGCCGCCTCGGCCCGCTCCCGCGCGTCGGTCAACTGCGCGGTGCGCTCGGCCACCAGTTCCTCCAGATGGTGGCGGTGACGGTCCAGCTCGGCGCCGATGCGTTTCTTTTCGGTGATGTCGTCCTTGACCGCCACGTAATGCGTGATCCGCCCGTCCGCCTGGCGGATGGGGGTGATGACGGCGAATTCGATGTACTCGCCGCCGTCCTTGCGCCGGTTGACGAGTTCGCCCTTCCACGGCTGGCCCTGAAGCAGGGCGGCCCACAGCGCCGCGAAGGTCTCCGACGGTGTCCGACCGGATTGCAGGAGGCGCGGATTGCGACCCAGCACCTCCTCCCGACCATAGCCGGTGGTGCGGACGAACGACTCGTTGACGTATTCGATGCGTCCGTCGAGGCCGGTGATGACGATGCTCTCAGGACTCTGTTCCACCGCCAGGGAAAGCTGGCGCAACTTGTCTTCCGACCGCTTGCGCTCGGTGATGTCGGTGTGGGCCACGACGATCCCGCCGTCGCCCGTTTGCAGAGGCGTCACCATCATGCTGAACCAGTGCTGCTCGCGCGGCGAGTGGCAGGGATATTCCAGGGTGAAACGCGGCAGCCGACCCTCCTGCACCGCCCGAATGCCGTCGTGGGCAACCATCGCGCCATCGGACGATTCGCCGCTGGCCTCCCGGCAAACCGCCAGGTAATTGACGCCGACTTCGGCGCGCGGCGCCGGTTGGCCGGGTTCGGCGCCGTTCTCCAGGGCGAAGGACCGCCAGCTTTGGTTGACGGCCACGATTCTGCCGTGGCGATCCAGCACGGCGATGTGGGCGGACATCGAATCCAGGATGCTGTGCTTGAACCGTTCGCTCTCGCGCAGCGCGGCGTTGGCCGCTTCGGTGCGCGCCCGCTCGGCGAGGGCGTCTTCCATCAGGTTCAGCGCAGCCAGCCGCGCCTCGCGCTGATCCTGGAGGGCGGCGCCTTGGGTTTCAAGCAACGCCAGTTCGGCCTGCTTGCGGTCGGTGATGTCCTGCACCGTGCCACGCAGTTCCACGATGGTGCCCTCGGGATCGCGAACGGCTTCGCCGCGGGCGACGATCCAGCGCCGGTCGCCATCCGGACGCACCACCTCGGCATCGCATTCGTAGGCGGTTCCCTGCGCCAGGGCGGTTTCCACGGCGGCGGCCAGACGAGCCCAGCTCTCCGGGACGAAGTATTGCCGAACCTCCGGATAAATGGCCGGGGGCAAAGCGGGATCGCGACCGTACAGGCGATAGATCTCCTCGGACCAGAGGTGCCGGTCGGTTCGGACATCCCATTTCCAGTTGCCGATACCGGCCAGACGCTGTGCCTCTTTCAGGGCGGCTTCGCTTTGCTTCAGCACCGCTTCGGCCTGTCTGCGCGCCCCGATGTCCTCGACCGTGCAAACCAGGTAGTCGGGCGTGGCGTCCGGCTTGCGGACCAGGGCGACGGTCAGACTGACCCATGCGTGGCCGCCGTCCTTGCGCAGGTAGCGATTCTCCAGCACGCAGGTCTGGATTTCGCCGGCCAGCAACCGGCGCGCGTGATCCAGGCTGGTTTCCAGGTCGTCTGGGTGAGTGATGTCCTGAAACCCGAGAGTCCATAGCTCTTCCTGGCTATAGCCGACGATCTCGCACAACTTGCGGTTGACTCCGAGCCAGCGACCATCCGGAGCCACCAGGGCGATACCCACCGCCGCCTGATCGAAGGTGACCTGGAAGCGGGCTTCGCTTTGCCGCAATCGATCCTGGACGGCGGCCAGTTGTCGCCGCCGGGCGACTTCGCGTTGCCGCGCGCGGTGCAGGGAGGCGCTCAGGAGACTCACCAGCGTGCCGTTGGCGATCAGCATGCCCCATTGGACGAGATCGTAGCCGGCGGCCCTCGCGAAGCCGTGGACTGGGAGAATCAAGTCGATCGTGCAGACGGCGGCCACCAGAGTAGCCGTCAGGCCAGGGCCGAATCCTCCCAGCAGAGCGCTGGCGATGATCGGGAACATGAACAGGATCGGCAACGGCCGCTCGCCGAAGGCAAGGGGCAAGCCCTTGCAAACAAACAGTACGACAACCGTCAGCGTCACGGCCAGCGCGTACATCGCCGCGCGCCGCCGACGATGCCGGGCATGGGACGGATCGAGGGAAATCACGCAGTGGCGGTTCCAGACGATCATGTTCGTTCTCCGCCGGCGGGCTGATCCAGGCCGGCCGCGCTCAAAAATGCCAGCGGATACGGCGGATCGCGCCCGAGTTCGCGCGACAGGTCGCTGACCCACCGTTTGAGCGCGATGATATCCAGCTCCCGTCCGATCATGGCGCGGTTGAAGCGTTCGAGCTCCTCGTTACGGTGGCGCAACTCCTCGGTCTGCCAGTGCAGCGCTTCCTCGGTTTGCTTGCGCTCGGTGACGTCGACGTTGACGCCAAACACCCGTTGCGGGTTTCCCGTCTCATCGCAGAGAGCGGCGCCCTTGCAGTTGATCCATCGCGTCGCGCCCGACGGCAGCCGCACCCGAAAATCGAAATCGAAGGATTGGTTGGCGTTTATCGCCTCGTCTCGCAGGCGCTCCGCTTCGTCCAGATCGTCGGGGTGCGCGCGCTCGCGAAACGCTTCGTGAACGCCGGGGAAGGTACCGGCCGCGTAGCCGTAGAGCCTCTCCAGTTCCACCGTCCAGCTCTGCTTTCCGTCGTGGAGCCGCCAATCCCACACCCCCGCGCGCGCGCTCGTCGATGCCAGTCGCAGGCGCTCTTCGCTCTCGCGCAAGGCTTGCTCCGCCTGTTTCAATGCCGTGACGTCGCGACCGATGCCGAACAGGCCGATGACGTCACCGGTCTCGTCGCGCAGCGGGCCTCTGGTGGTGAGCCAGATCCGCTCGCCGCCGGGTACGATCGGGGCTTCCTCGAAAACCATGCTCGCGCCGCTCTCGAGCACCCGGCGATTGTCGGCGATCAGGCGTTGCGCCAATTCGGGAGGGAACACCACGGTTTCGTCGCGGCCGATCACCTCTTGCGTCGACTTTCCGGTGAAGCGCTCGGCGGCCCGGTTGAACAGGATGTAACGGCCCTCCCGATCCAGAGCGAAGATGGCATCCTCCGAACCTTCGGCGATGGCGCCGAGCAGGCTCAGAGCGCGCAGGCGCTCGGCCTGGGACTGCCGGATGCTTTCGGCGACCGCCAGTTGCTGGCGCTGGCGTAATGTCACCATCGCGGCGCCGGCCACCAGCAGGGCAAACAGGCCGGCCAGGCCAATCCAGACTCCCTGCTGGACGGCTTCGCCGTACAGCTCGGCCCGGTCCAGCTTGGCCATCAGGAACCAGTCGGCGCCGGGGACGGCCCGCATCACGCCCAGAGCGGGTACTCCCTGATAATCCACCCCTTCGATCAAGTCGCCCGGTGGAACCTCGCCGCGCGCCGCCCGGGTGGCCAATTCCCTGTTTCCGGACAGCGGCGATCGCAGTTTGAGCGCCGCGCCTGGGTGGTGGCGCAGTTCGTTGAGATACAGGATTTGGCCGCCGTCGCGTCGGTACAGCAGGGTCTCGCCACTCGCGCTCGGCACCGGCCAGGTTTGCAGGGTGGGGTACAGCCAGCCCGCCAGGTCGACGTGCAGGACGACCAGCGGAACCGGCCCGGCGACGGCGGCGAGCGGAGCGACGAAATCCAGGCGCGGTCGTCCGGTCAAGTCGAGATAGGGGCCGACCCGATGGATTTCGCGATCCCGCGCCGCCGCTTCGGCCGCCGTCCGCGGAGGCGGGGCCATTTCGTCCGGGGCGCCGGCCGTGCCCCACAGGCGCCGCCCCTCCGGATCGAGCAGGGTGATGGCGCCGAAACCATGACTCGCGCGAAAATTGTCCAGGCGAGCTTGCAGAGAGACGCCGCCAGCCGGGTCGCCCGCTTCGCGCCAGCGGCGATATTGCTCGGCGAAGAAGGCGCTGCTCCGGACGAATTCGGCGGCGCCGTACCGTTCCCCGAGCCAATCGGCGATTTGTCGGACCTTGAGGTCGGCGATGGCCTGCAAGCGGGCGACTTCCTTGTCCCGCTGGGCGCGCATGGTTTGGAAGATGGTCGCGCCGGCGAGCGCGACGATCGCGATCACCAGCAGGGTAAAGGGCCAGCCAAACCGGCCGCCGGCCAGCGCGTTTCCGGAGGAATCGCGGTTTGTGGTCATGCGCGCCCTCGCCGCTCGCGTGCCGTCTAGTTTCCAATCCTTCAAAAGCGAAGCCGACTCCGCGGCAGGCCGCGGGGTATCGGGCGTTTTTGCAAAATTGATGCCGAACCGCCAATCGATAGCTTTATCAGGAAACTAGCCGATCCCTTTCAAACGGACAAGGCTGCCGTTGTTTCAGGATGAAACACACGGAAGCCTTTCCGTTCCAAAGAGTAACAATCGACCCCACTGCATTCCCACCTCATCCCCTCGGCATTCCGGCCTCCCGCAACACCAGCGCCGGCCTGGCTTCCGTCCGACGCCTGGCGCGGGCGTCGATCGCATTTTTGCCGGCGATCAGGCAGCCCAGCCCGAGGAACGCCCCCGGCGGCAGGATGGCCAGCAGGAAGCCGCGATAGTGGTCGACCAGATGCAGGGTCAGGTGCTTGCCGGACTCGCCGAACAGCAGTTCCGCCTGACCGAGCAAGGTACCCTGGCCGAGGATCTCCCGCATCCCGCCCAGCAGCACCAGCGCCAGCGTGAAGCCCAGGCCGGTGGCGATGCCGTCCACCGCCGACTTGGCGACGCCGTGCTTGAAGGCGAAGGCTTCGGCTCGGCCGATCACGCAGCAGTTGGTGACGATCAGGGGGATGAAAATGCCCAACACCGTATAGAGCGCCGGTAAAAACGCGTGCATCGCCAGTTCCACGGCGGTCACCACGCAGGCGATGACCATGACGAACACGGGAATCCGCACCTCCGGCCGCACCAGGTTGCGAATCAGCGAGATGGCGACGTTGGACATCAGCAGCACCAACGTCGTCGCCAGGCCCAGCCCCAGACCGTTGACCACCGTGTTCGAGGTCGCCAGCAGCGGGCACAGGCCCAGCAGCGCCACCAAACCGGTATTCTGAGTCCACACGCCGCTCTTGAGGATTTGTCGATAGCCGGTTTCGCTCATGACCGCCGCTCCTTAACCCGTTGCCCCGGCCGGGGCGAACAATTGTGCCTGATGGGTCCGGACGTACTCCAGGAACTTGCGGGTGGCCTTGACCACGGCGCGCGGAGTAATGGTCGCCCCGGTGAACTGGTCGAAAACGCCGCCGTCCTTTTTGACCTTCCACCCGTCCGGACGGGGATTGTCCAGCGACTTGCCGTCGAAGGCGAGAATCCAGGGCGAACGCTTCTCGTCGATGCCATCGCCCAGCCCCGGCGTTTCCTTGTGCGAGAGCACTCGCACCCCGGCCAGCGTGCCGTCGATATAAACGCCGACCAGCAACTGAATCGGACCGCTGTAGCCGTCCGGAGCGACCGGAGTGGCGAACAGGGCCACCGGCCGGCCGTTCTTGCGCGCCCGATAAACCGTCACCGGCTCGCCGGTGCCCAGCCATTCCGGCGCCACCACCTCGATGCGATCCTCGGTAATGCGATTGTCGTAACGATCCGGCGGCACCAACTGGTTCAGGCTGGCTTCCAGCGCCGCTCGCTGGGCCTCGGCGATGATGTCCCTGGTGCTGGTATAGGTCACGGCGACCAAACCGGTCCCCACCACGGCGAAGCCGGTCAGAATCAGGGCGGCGACG
Source organism: Candidatus Competibacter sp. (assembly GCA_031732855.1). GTDB lineage: Bacteria > Pseudomonadota > Gammaproteobacteria > Competibacterales > Competibacteraceae > JAVMKJ01. Next base: position 24,836 of record JAVMKJ010000045.1, on the reverse strand, counting down.
GCCATGCTGCGCGCGACGGTCTTCATCCCCGACGCGCTCCGAACACTCGCGGCCGAGTATGGAGATCGATGGTGGGCGCGGCAATGTTCATCAGCAACACCGCGAACGCCACCCCGTCGGGATAGCCGCCGAACGCCCGAATGATGTAGACCAGAACGCCGATGCCGGCCCCGTAGATCAGCCGGCCGCGCGGCGTGGTGCTGGCCGTGACCGGATCGGTGGCGATGAAGAAGGCGCCGTAAATGGCGGCCCCGCTCCACAAATGGAACCAGGGTGCCGGATGGCGTTGCGGATCGATCAGATAAAACACGGTCGCGATCACCGCCAGCCCCCCCAGCATCCCGGCCGGGATTTGCCAGGCCGCCGCGCGAATCCAGACCAGCCAAAGTCCGCCCGCCAGAAATCCCAGGGTTGCCCATTCCCAGCCATGGCCGGCGACGATGCCGAACGCCGGACTGTTGCGGATTTCGGTCACGGTCAAACCCAATCCCAGCTTGGTGCGCAGCACGTCGAGCGGCGTGGCCCCGGTGAGGGCGTCCGGGCTGATGGATGCCGGCAACGCACCGCCGAAGATCGCCCCCAGGGTGTCGGTCAGGCCGAGTGCATGAGGTTGACCGACACCGTGCGGAATCAACCAGGTACTCATCTCGCGCGGAAAGGAAATCAGCAGCACCACGTAACCGACCATCGCCGGATTGAACGGGTTATAGCCCAATCCGCCGTAGAGATGCTTGGCGACGACGATGGCGGACAGGACGCCGATGGTCGTCAGCCACCACGGAGCCAGCGGCGGCAGCGCCACCGCCAGCAAGCAGGCCGTGACCACGGCGCTGCAATCGCCCAGATGCGGCGCCAGCGGCTTGCCGCGCGCGACCAGCATCGCCGTCTCGGCGACCAGCGCCACGAGGTTGGCAACGGCCAGATTGACCAGAATGCCCCAGCCGAAGAACCAGACCAGCGCCGCGACGCCGGGAACCATCGCGTACAACACCCGGCGCATCACCTGGCCGACGCTGGTTTCCCGCAGGATGTGGGGAGACGTGACGGTCTTGAAGCGCATCGTCGTTCAACCGTCCCGCTCGCCGGCGATCGATTCAACGGGCGCGGGCGCGCTCCCCTCTTCTCTTGAGGGCGAGAGGTTGGGCGTGAGGGATGCGCTCCCCTCTTCCCTTGAGGGCGCGGGGTTGGGAGTGAGGGAACCGAGGCGCGGCTTGGCGCGGGCGACCGCCGCGTCGATGTCCAGCTTGCCGCCCTCCCCCTCTCCAGTCGCCGGCGCAGCCCTGGCCGGCGCCTTCTGGCGCAGTTTGGCTTCCCGCTCCTGCTTTTCGCGCTCCAGCCGCTCGATCCGGGCCTGATGCCGTTGCCGGGCCAGTTCGGCTTTCTCCTTCTCTTTTTCCTGCGCCCAGATTTCGTTCTTGGCGTAGCGATAATAGTGCACCAGCGGAATGTGGCTGGGACAGACGTAGCTGCAACAGCCGCACTCGATGCAACTGAACAGGTGAAAATCCTGCGCCTTGTCAAATTCCCGGGCGCGGGCATGCCAGTACAACTGTTGCGGCAGCAGATTGGCGGGGCAGGCGTCGGCGCAGGCCCCGCAGCGGATGCAGGCCATCACCGGCCGTTCCGGGGCCAGTTCCGCGGCGCTGGCGGCAAGGATGCAGTTGGTGGCCTTGGTTACCGGTACCTCGTCGCCGTGCAGGGCGAAACCCATCATCGGCCCGCCCACGATCAGTCGCTCGACCCCGTCCAGATAGCCGCCGCACCGGTCGACCAGATCCGCGAACGGCGTGCCGAGCAACGCGTCGATGTTGCCGGGCTGGCGAACCTGGCCGGTGACGGTGACCACGCGGGCAATCACCGGCTCGCCGCACTCGACGGCGCGATGGACCGTGTAGGCGGTGGCGACGTTGAAGCATTGCACGCCGACGTCGACCGGCAACCCATCCACGGGCGTTTCCTTGCCGGTCAGCAATCTCACGAGTTGCTTGACGCTGCCGCTGGGGTAACGAGTCGGCACCGCTCGCACCTGATAACCGGTCCCGGCGCACGCCTCGGTCATGGCGGTGATCGCCTCCGGCTTGTCGTCCTCGATGCCGACCAGCACTTCGCGCGGCTGCAACAGATGGACCATGACATGCGCGCCGGAGACGATGCCCGCCGCCCGCTCGCGCATGATCCGGTCGTCGCAGGTGATCCACGGCTCGCACTCGGCGCCGTTCAGGATCAGGGTCTCCAGCGGTTTGCCGGCGTCGCCGGGATTCAGCTTGACCGCGCTGGGAAATGCCGCCCCACCCAAGCCGACCACCCCGGCGTTGCGCAGCCGGTTGCGCAGATCGCTCGGATGCAGCCGGCGATAATCGACCGGCTCCCGCTCGATCCAGCGCTCCTCGCCGTCGCTCTCGATGGTCGCGCACAGATCCGGCAGGCCGGAGGGATGCGGTACCGGACGCGGGTCCACCGCCGTCACCACCCCCGAGGTCGGCGCGTGAACGGCGGCGCTGATATACCCGTCGGCCTGACCGATCATCTGCCCCTTCAGCACCCGGTCACCCGGTCGAACGAGCGCCTTGGCGATGGCGCCGATATGCTGGCGCAGCGGCACCACCAGGCGCCGCGGCACCGGACCGGTCTGGATCGCCCGCTGGTTGGATTCGGTCTTGTGGCGAACGGTCTTGAGCCCGCCGTGGAATGAAAACAGCTCGATCACGCGGTCGCTCCGACGTCGGCGGTGGCCGGATAGGCCCACTTCCAGGTGGCGATCGTCTGTTCGATCGGCGTCATGTGGATGCAGTCCACCGGGCACGGCGCCAGGCACAACTCGCAGCCGGTGCATTCCCGTGCGATCACGGTGTGCATGTGCTTGGCCGCCCCCAGGATGGCATCCACCGGGCAGGCCTGAATGCACAGCGTGCAGCCGATGCAGTTCCGTTCGTCGATCGCCGCGATCATCTTCGGTTTTTCGGCGCCGTTCTCCGGATTGAGCGGCTTGGGATCGCGGCCCAGCAGATCGGCCAGGGCGGCGATGCCGTTCTCGCCGCCCGGCGGGCACTGATTGATGTCGGCCTCGCCGGCGGCAATGGCCTCGGCATAGGGCCGGCAACCGGCGTAACCGCACTGACCGCATTGGGTCTGCGGCAGGACGGCGTCGATCTGTTCGACGATGGGATCGCCCTCGACCTTGAAACGAACCGCGGCGAAACCCAATAGCAGGCCCGAGGCCCCAGCCAGCAAACCCAGGGCAACGACGGCGACGATCATGACCTTATCCTCGCACCAGTCCGGCAAATCCCATGAACGCCAGCGACATCAGGCCCGCCGTAATCAGCGTGATGGCGGGTCCGCGAAAATGCGCCGGCACGTCCGCCGCGGCGATCCGCTCGCGCATCGCCGCGAACAGCACCATGACCAGCGAGAAGCCGACCGCCGCGCCGAAACCGTACAGGGCCGAGGCGATGAAGCCGTGCCGCGCCTGCACGTTCAGCAGCGCGGCCGCCAGCACCGCGCAGTTGGTGGTGATCAGCGGCAGATAGATCCCCAGCGCCTGATACAGCACCGGACTGCTCTTGTGCACCACCATCTCGGTGAACTGCACCACCACGGCGATCACCAGGATGAAGGCGATGGTGCGCAAATATTCCAGACCCAGCGGTATCAGAATGTAATGGTCGGTCAGATAGGCGCAGATGGACGACAGGGTCAGGACGAAGGTCGTCGCCAGCCCCATCCCCACGGCGGTTTCCAGCTTGCGGGAAACCCCCATGAAGGGACACAACCCGAGAAATTTCACCAGGACGTAGTTGTTGACCAGAATCGTGCTGATCAGGATCAGAACATATTCATTCATGGTACGCGACACTCCCGGACAACGCGGTTCGAGCTGGGCGACAGGATCGTATCGAACGGTTCCAGCGGCGGGGGCCGGGCGGAAGCATCCGGATCGGCGGGGACGGCGCAGGCACGCAAGGTCGTGCGGAACATTGAATTGGCGAGCGCCAATGTAGCAGACTCACCGGTCCGGCCGCCAGATGGCCCTGGCGGGAGCATGGACCCCGACGCTATATCGATGCTCCATGCCCGGCGGGATTCGGGGCGGTCAGGCGGGAACGTCGCCGCCCAGCAGCAGGAATTCCATCAGCGCCTTCTGGGCATGCAGCCGATTCTCGGCCTCGTCCCAAACCCGGCTTTGCGGGCCGTCGATCACCTCGACGCTGACTTCCTCGCCGCGATGCGCCGGCAGGCAGTGCAGGAAAATGGCGTCCGGACTGGCCTGGGCCATGACCCGGGCATCGACCTGATAGCCGGCGAAATCGCGCGCCCGCCGCTGCTGCTCCTGTTCCTTGCCCATGCTCGACCATACGTCGGTGGCGACCAGATCGGCGTTCCGGGCGGCGGCCAGCGGATCGCGCAGCAACTCCACCCGGCCGGCGGCCCGCTGGAGCAGGCCGGCATCCGGCTCGTAACCGGGCGGCACGGCGACGCGCAAGTGGAAATCGAACTGGCAGGCGGCCTTGAGGTAGCTGTTGCACATGTTGTTGCCGTCGCCGATCCAGGCCACGGTTCGGCCCTGGATATCGCCCCGATGTTCGATGAAGGTCTGGATGTCGGCCAGCAGCTGACAGGGATGGTTGTAATCGGTCAGGCCGTTGATGACCGGCACGGTGGAACAGCCGGCGAAGCGCTCCAGCTTGGCGTGTTCGAAGGTGCGGATCATCACGATATCCACCATGCCCGACAACACCCGCGCGGTATCCTCGATCGGCTCGCCTCGACCCAACTGGGTATCCTGCGGCGACAGGAAAATGGCGTTGCCGCCCAGTTGCGCCATGCCGGCCTCGAAGGAAACCCGGGTGCGGGTGGAGGCCTTTTCGAAGATCATCCCCAGCACTTTCTGGGGAAACGGCGCATGCCGTTCTCCCCGCCGGCGCAGGCTCTTCAGCTCGTCGGCGCGCCGCAGCACCCGCCGCAATTCGGCGGGCGACAGATCGAACAGGCTGAGAAAATGGCGTGGTTTCATTAAAATCGATCCGCGAGCCGTTTTCGAAAATCAAAACGGCAGCGATGAATAGCTGCCGTAATTCAGGATATTATAGGTTAGTTCGTTCGGTTACCGCGCACAAGCGGATTTTCTCGAGATCCTGGGAATGCAAGCAAACTTCTGTCCTCAATGCGGTAGTCCACTCCAGAACGCCGACGTCGACGGCCACTCCCGACGTCGCTGCAACGCAGCCGGTTGCGCCTACGTCCACTGGGACAATCCCGTGCCGGTGGTCGCCGCCATCGTCGAACTGGACGGGGCGGTCGTCCTGGCCCGCAACCGGGGCTGGCCGGAGAAAATGTACGGCATCATCACCGGCTTTCTGGAAAAGGGCGAAACTCCGGACCAAGCCATCCTGCGCGAGGTGCGGGAAGAACTGGGCCTGAGCGCCGAAACCGCTCGCTTCATCGGCTACTATCCGTTCTTCGAAATGAACCAGTTGATCCTGGCTTTTCACGTTGCCGCCAGCGGCGAAATCGTGCTGGGCGCGGAACTGGCCGACATCAGGCGCGTGCCGATCGAGCGGCTGAAACCCTGGGCCATCGGCACCGGCCCGGCCGTCCGCGACTGGCTGGCGGCGCGGCGCGGCCAGCCGTCGGAAATGATGGAAGGCCATGCCGCCGTTCGCGACTGGCTGGCGCGCCAAACATCCAACCCCTGAGAGGACTCATTCCATGCTCGCTTTCCTGCCGGCGCCGGTCCGCGGCGCCTTGGCGTTCCTGCTGTTCGTCCTCAATACAATATTCTGGTGTACGCCGCTCTATCTGGTGCTCCTGCTCAAGCTGGCCATTCCCCGGCCGGGCTGGCGCGAGTATTGCGCCCGCCTGCTGGTTCGGATCGCCGAAGCCTGGATCGGCGGCAACAACGCCATCATCGACCTGACCCAGCGCATCGACTGGGACGTGGCGGGTCTGGATGGTCTGCGACGGGACGAATGGTACCTGGTCGGTTCGAACCATCGGTCGTGGGTGGATATCGTGGTCCTGCAACGGGTCCTCAACCGCCGCATCCCGTTCCTGAAATTTTTCATCAAGCAGCAGTTGATCTGGGTGCCGGTGCTGGGGGGGGCCTGGTGGGCGCTGGATTTCCCCTTCATGAAGCGCCACTCGGCGACCTATCTCGCCCGGCATCCCGAGGCGCGCGACCAGGATCGGCAAACCATCCGGCGACGGTGCGCACGGTTTCGGAATACTCCCACCGCGCTGCTCAACTTCCTCGAAGGCACCCGCTTCCAGCCGGCCAAACATCTTCGCCAAAAATCGCCCTACCGCCACCTGCTGCGCCCCCGGGTGGGGGGGCTGGCTTCCGTGCTGGAAGCTCTCCCCGACCGCATCCACACCCTGCTGGATGTCACCATCGTCTATCCGGACGGTCGATCCAGATTTCTGGATTTGTTCGCGGGACATATTCAGCGGGTGATCGTCCGGGTCCGGCGGCTCGCTATTCCCGCCGAGTTTCGGGGGGGAGACTACCGCGCCGATCCGGAGTTCCGGGCGACCCTGCAAGCGTGGGTCAGACAATGGTGGTCCGAGAAGGACGCGGAGATCGGTCGATTGCTCCATGTCCCTCCCCAAGTCCCTTCCTGAGCCCGCCGTTCAATTCCGCGCGATGCCTTTGAGGATTTCGGCGTACTTTTCGGCGTCGGTGGTCCGCAACAGGCGCCGGACCGCCTCGCTCAGCTCTCCGACATCGCTGTCCTGGATAACCTTCTTGATTTCCAGCAGGGTGGTCGGATGCATGCTGAACTCGGTCAGGCCGAGCCCCAGCAGCAACCGGGTGTAGCGGGAGTCGCCGGCCATTTCCCCGCACAGGCTGACCGGAATGCCGGCCTTGTGACCGGCGCGGATGGTGTTCCGAATCAGCATCAGCACCGCCGGATGCAGTGGGTCGAACAGATAGTTGACCTCGTCGTCCACCCGGTCGATCGCCAGGGTGTACTGAATGAGATCGTTGGTGCCGATGGACAGAAAATCCAGATAGCGGGCGAACTGGTCCGCGCACACCGCCGCGGCCGGGATCTCGATCATCCCGCCGACCGGCAACTTCTCGTCGAAGGCCAGGCCGCGATCGCGCAGTTCCTTTTTGGTTTCCGCCACCAGCCGCAACACCTGGAACACTTCGTGGATGGTGGACAGCATCGGAATCATCACCCGCACCGACCCGTGGGCCGAGGCTCGCAGGATGGCGCGCAGTTGCGGGCGGAACATTCCCAGATCCTTCAGGCACATGCGGATGGCCCGCAACCCGAGCGCCGGATTGGTGCTGACCGGCCCCTCCCGGCCGCCGTCCACCTGCTTGTCGGCGCCGAGGTCGGCGGTGCGGATGGTGATGGGGATGCCTTCCAGAGTCTTGATGACGTGCAGGTAGGAGGCCAGATGCTCCTCCTCGTCCGGCACGTCGGCCCGGTTCATGAACAGGAACTCGGTCCGGTACAGTCCGATCCCGTCGGCCGCCACGTCCCGCACCGCCGCCGCGTCCTCGGGCAGTTCGATGTTGGCGTGCAGTCCGATCCTCACTCCGTCGCGGGTGACCGCCGGCTTGCCCTTGAGCTTGTTCAACTCGCGCTGCTGCCGGCGCTCCTCCTGCTGCTTGTGGCGGTAATAGCGCAGGATTCGCTCGTCCAGCCCGACCAGGATCACTCCCTGGCGACCGTCCACGATCACCGGTTCGTCGTGCCCCAGATAAGTCCGCGCGTTGCGCGCGCCCACCACCGCCGGAATGCCCAGGCTGCGCGCCAGGATGGCGGTATGGGACAGCGGACCGCCGTACTCGGTGACGAAGGCCAGCACTCCCTGATGTTGCATCAGGATGGTATCGGCCGGCGTCAGGTCGTCGGCGATGATGACCCGTCCCTCCAGCCGGCTGGACGCCAGTTCGGCGAAATCGGGATCGCTCAGGTAGGCCGGATCCTCGGTCACCAGAATGCGCAGGACTCGCCGCACCACATGATCCACATCGTCCTTGCGGGTGCGCAGGTAGGGATCGTCCATCTCCTCGAACACCTGAACCAGCGAATCCCGCTGCAGCTTGAGCGCCCATTCGGCGTTGCACTTGCGCGCCCGAATCAGATGGATCGGCGCCTCGGTCAAGGTGGCGTCCTGCAGCATCAGCAGGTGGGTGTCGATGAAGGCGGTGACATCGCCGGGCGCCGTCGTTGGAACCCGCACCCGGATCTCCCGCAATTGCTGCCGGGCCAAATCCAGGCTGTTCAGAAAACGCCGGACTTCATCCTCGACGATGGTATCGGGGATGGTGTATTCGGTGATCTCCACCTGGTTGCGCTGCAACAGATACGTCCTGCCGATCGCGTATCCACGGGAAACACCGATCCCATGCAGCGAAAATGGCATGGAGAAACCCCTCTCATTCGTCCTCGTCGAAACGGCGAAGAATCAGATCTTCCAGATGTTCGAGCGCCTGCTCGGCCTCGGGGCCGCTGGCGCGCAGTTCCAGCCGGGCTCCGCACGCCACCGCCAGCATCATCACGCCCATGATGCTCTTGCCGTTGACCTCGCGCCCGCTTCGCAGCAACCGGATCTCGGCATCGAACCCCGCCGCCAGCGTCACGAACTTGGCGGCGGCGCGGGCGTGCAGCCCCAACTTGTTGATGATGGTGATTTCCCGTTTCAGCACCCCGGAGTCCCCGTTGTTCCCAGCCGACCCGACCCGGTCGGCCGACGGCGGCTGTTGCTTCATTTTAGCTCCCGATGGCGCACCATGACATAGTCGCGAACTCCGTTGAAATGGCGGGCCAGCGCCTCGGCGATATAAACCGAGCGATGCTGGCCGCCGGTACAACCGATCGCCACCGTCAGATAGCTGCGATCGCTCGCCTCGAACCGGGGCAGCCACGCCGCCAGCAAGCAACTCAGGTCGGCGACCATTTCCATCACCTCCGGCTGATGCTCGAGAAATTCGCTCACCGGCCGGTCGAGTCCGGTCAGCGGTCGCAATTGCGGTTCCCAGTGGGGATTGGGCAGGCAACGGACGTCGAAGACGAAATCCGCATCGGCCGGTACCCCGTTCTTGAACCCGAAGGATTCGAACAGCAGCGACATCGCCTCGCGGGGCGTATCGTGAATGCGCGCGCGCAGGAGTTCGCGCAACTGGTAGATATTGGTATCGCTGGTGTCGACGATCAAATCGGCGCAGGCGACGATCGGCTCCAGCAGGCGCCGTTCCTGGCGAATCGCCTCCCGCAGGGGAACGCTGCCCAGATCCAGGGGATGCCGGCGGCGGGTTTCGCTGTAACGCTTGAGCAGAATCTCCTCGTCGGCCTGCAGGAACAGCACCTCCACGGTCAACTCGCTGGCGCGCAGTTCGGCGAGGGTGGTGGGAAACTGGTTCAATTCGTCGATAAAATTGCGCGCGTCCACCCCCACCGCCACCGCCGGCGGCGCGATGTCGCTGGCGGCGAGTATTTCCCGCGCCAGCGGAAGAATCAGCTTGAACGGAAGATTGTCGACGCAGTAGTAGTCCAGATCCTCCAGGGTCTGCAGCGCGATGGTCTTGCCGGAACCCGACAGGCCGCTGACGATGATTATTCGCATGGCGCGGTCCTCGCCATGGCTTTGTTCACGCGCGCCATCATGTCCTGTTCGGCCCGATAACCGTTCAGCCGCAGGATGTGATCCCGCACCGCGCATTCCACCAGCACCGCCAGATTGCGGCCCGGGGCGATCGGCAGCGTGATCGCGGGGACGCCGACGCCCAGAATCACCCGGGTATCGCGCAAGCCCCGCAACCGGGATTCGGCGGGCGAGGCGATGTCCTCCAGCCTGACCAGGTGAATGATGAGCCGCACCCGCTTGTTGCGCTTGATGGCGCTGTCCCCGAACATGCGGCGGATATTGAGGATCCCCAGACCTCGCACCTCCAGCAGATCGCCGATGGTCGGCGGGCAGGTGCCATCCAACACATCGGGCGACACCCGGGTCAGGTTCGGGGTGTCATCAGCGATCAGGCGATGGCCGCGGCTGATCAGTTCCAGGGCGAGTTCGCTCTTGCCGATGCCGCTGCCGCCGGTGATCAGCACGCCCAGACCGAATACCTCCAGCAACTCGCCGTGGACCACGGTGGACGCTTCCAGGCGACGGTGATAGTGGTGGAGCCGTTCCAGGGCGACCGCCTGGGTCAGCGGCGTATGCCAGAGCGGGGTTCCGGTCGCATCGGCGGCCGGTCGCAGCGCTTCGGCCCGGTCGAAATCGCCGCACACCAGAACGGCGCCGGCCGAGGGCCCCAGCAGGTGACGAATCAGGGCATCCCGGCCGGCCGGTTCCAGCCGGTCCAGGAACGCGCTTTCTTCGTGACCGAGGAGTTGCAGGCGGGAGGGATGCACCCAGTTCAACCGCCCGAACAAGGGCGCGCCCTCCTCGACCGGCAACCACAGGACCCGCTCCGCTCCGGCCGAGCCCCCGACCCAGCTCAATTCCAGCTCGATCTCCAGCTCCTGGAAAACAGCCCGGGCACTTGTGGAGTGATTCATGGCAAAGGGGATATGGTGGGTTTCCAGTCCATGAGTCGCTCGAACAGCAACTGATCGGAATCGGTCTCCCGCAGTTGCTGGCAAAAAGCCCGATCGCTGAACATCTCCGCCAGATAGGCAAGGATTTTCAGATGTTCGTCGGTGTAGTGATCCGGCACCAGCAACCCGAACACCAAGTCCACCGGCTGCCGGTCGAGGGCGTCGAAATCCACGCCCTTCCTGAGCTTGACGAATGCGCCGACGGCGTGCTGGCTCTGACTGAACCGGCCATGGGGCAAAGCGACCCCATGACCCAGGCCCGTGCTCCCCAGACGCTCCCGGCCGACCAGGCTGTCGAAAATCGGGCGCGCCGTCAGGTCGGGCTGCCCGGTGGCGAGCAGCTCGCTCAAGACCTCGATGACCCGCTTCTTGCTGGCCACCTCGCTATCGCAGACGATCCGCCCGCGGGTAATCAGATCCGTGATGTCCATCGCCGCACCCGCACGCTCAAGGCTGGGAATAATTGCGCGCCTTTTCGCCGCGATGCTTTTCCGTCATTTTCTCCTTGTGCTTCTTGATTTGACGGTCGATCTTGTCGCTCAGCGCGTCGATCGCGGCATACAGGTCCTCCTCCACCGCATCGGCATAGATCTCGTTACCGGCAACGTGGATGGTCGCCTCGGCCTTCTGGCGCAGCTTCTCGACGCTGAGAATCACTTGGGCGCTGGTGACATTGTCGAAATGCCGCTCGATGCGTTCCAGCTTGTCGTGCACGTAATCGTGCAGGGCCTGGGTGATTTCCACGTGGTGTCCGCTCAATTTGATTTGCATGACATGGACTCCTGGCTAACAGGTCTTGCCTCGGATGAGCGCCGGGGGGCCCATCCTTGCGCGGCGACCGCGACGGCTGACAGTACGCGACGATTTCGAACCGCCATGGACGACCGCGCCCCCGACTCCCGTTACATGCCCCCGCGGGGCGAATATCCCCGTCCGTTCAGACGAGGCGTTTACGATCCGATGATGATGGTATGGTCATCGCTTCCCGGTATTTTGCCACCGTCCTCCGCGCCACCTGAATACCTTCCGCGCCGAGCAACTGGGCGATCCGGCTGTCGCTGAGCGGCTTGCCGGGATTCTCCGCCAGAATCAGCTTGCGGATCATGGCGCGGATGGCGGTCGAGGAACATTCACCGCCATCGCTGGTGCCGACGTGGCTGGAGAAGAAGTATTTCAACTCATAGATCCCACGTGGCGTGTACATGTATTTCTGCGTCGTCACGCGCGAGATGGTCGATTCGTGCATGCCCAGCGTCTCGGCGATGTCCCGCAGGATCAGCGGTTTCATATGCTCGTCGCCGTGCTCCAGGAATTCCCGCTGGCGCTCGACGATGCAGGTCGCGACCTTGAGCAGGGTCTCGTTGCGGTTCTGCAGGCTCTTCAGGAACCAGCGCGCTTCCTGCAAATGATTCTTGAGATAGGCCGCGTCGCCGTCGTGGCCGTTCCGTCGAGCCAGAGCGGCGTAGCGGGCGTTGATCCGCAGCTTGGGGGTACTCTCGTGATTCAACTCGACCCGCCAGGCATCGCGCTGCCGGTAGACCAGGACATCCGGAACCACATACTGCGGCGCGACGTTGGACAACCGGGCGCCCGGGTGTGGGTCGAGCGACTGAATCAGATTCACGATCCCCTGCAAGGTTTCGCGCGATACTTTGAGCCGCCGCATCAGGCCGCCGAAATCATGGTCGGCGAGCAGCTCCAGATGCTGCTCGACCAGGCAGCGCGCCTCGGCCAGCCAGGGGGTATCCGCCGGCAGCGCTTCCAGTTGCAGCAGCAGACACTCGGCGGGGCCGCGGGCGCCGACGCCCTGGGGATCGAAGCGCTGCACCCGGTTCAGCACCGACTCGGCTTCGGCCGGAGTCACCAGGAATTCGTCCCGCAAACCCTGACAAATCTCCTCCAACGACAGGGTCAGATAGCCCGAATCGCCGATCGCGTCGATGATCGCGGTGGCGATCGCCAGTTCCCGGTCGTCGAACGGGGTCAGCCGCATCTGCCAATACAGATAATCGCGCAGGGACTCGCCCGCCCCCGCGTAACGTTCGTAGGGATCCCAGTCCTCCTCCTCGCCCCGGGAATAACGGGTCGCGCCGTCATAGGGTTCGTAGATATCCTCCCAGGCGCTGTCCACCGGCAGTTCGTCCGGCAGCGTGTCCCCCGCCGCGCCGATTTCGGTTTCGGAACTGGATTCCGCCGCAGCCTGGGCGACCAGGGTTTCCGGCTGCACCGGCAGATCCTGCGGCTCGTCGGCCCGCTCCAGCATCAGATTGGAATCGAGAATAGCCTGCACCTCCACCTGGAGATCCAGGCTGGACAGTTGCAGCAGACGAATCGCCTGCTGCAATTGGGGGGTCATGGTCAGTTGCTGACCCAGGCGTAGCTGCAATGACTGTCTCATATACGTTCGGTCTTGGCTCGAGCCGTTGAACTGGGCCTACCAATATAATCCTAGCGGGTTTTGAGCCTCATGGTGGAAGGGATGGCGGCCACCGGCCCGTCGCAAGCCTCCCGGCTCACATCTGGAACGACTCGCCCAGGTAGACCCGGCGAACCTGCTGGTCGGCGAGAATCGCGGCGGGGTCGCCCTCGGCGATCACCCGACCTTCGTTGAGGATGTAGGCGCGATCGCAGATCCCCAGGGTCTCCCGCACGTTGTGATCGGTGATCAACACCCCAATGTCGCGCTCGCAGAGATGGCTGATGATGCGCTGGATATCCAGAACCGACAAGGGATCCACGCCGGCGAACGGCTCGTCCAACAGGATGAACGCCGGGCTGGCCGCCAGCGCCCGGGCGATTTCCACCCGCCGGCGCTCGCCGCCCGACAGACTGATGCCGGGGCTGGCGCTCAGATGGCCGACGTGCAGTTCGTGCAGCAACTCCTCGGCCAGCGCCCGGCGCGCGCCCCGCGGGAGATCCCGGCGGGTTTCCAGGATCGCCAGCACGTTGTCCAGCACCGTCAGCCGCCGGAACACCGAGGCTTCCTGCGGCAGATAACCGACTCCGAGCCGCGCCCGCGCGTGCATCGGCAGATGAGTGATATCGCGACCGTCCAGCAGTACCCGGCCCTCGTCGCAATGAATCAACCCCACCATCATGTAAAAACTGGTGGTCTTGCCGGCGCCGTTCGGTCCCAGGAGCCCGACGACCTCGCCGCTGGCGACCGTCAGCGACACGGCGTCCACCACCACGCGCTTGCGGTAGCACTTGACGATCTCCTTGGCGATGAGTTCGGCCATGATCAGGGCTTTTTGCCGGCCGGCGGCTCCTGCGTCCGCGGCTGGATGGTGAACTGGATCCGACCGTTGTCGCCGGCGCCGCGCGCCCGCACCACGTCGCCCTTGAGATCGTATTCCACCCGGTCGCCGACGAACACGTCCTGCCCCTGCGCCAGCCGGGCGCCGCCGCTCATGATGACCTTGGCGCCGGCCACGTCGTACTCGACCCGCTTGCTGGTCCCCTGCATCTCCGGCTTGTCCGCCGCCGGCTTGTAGCGCAGGTTCGCCGGAGCGCCGACGGCCTCCATCCGCTGAAAGTTGTTGTCCTTGACATAGATGGTGACGGTGTCGGCGGTCAGCCGCATCGAACCCTGGGTGATGACCACGTTGCCCTCGTAGACGCTGACGCCGGTCTTTTGGTCCAACTGACCGCGGCTGGCTTCCAGGTGAATGGGCTGGTTGCGGTCCTCCGGGAGGGCGGCGACCGTCGGCGCCGCCAGCGCCAGCACGGTCGCGAGCCCGAATTTAACGCTTGGGGGGTTCATAGACACCTTTTACCTCGGAAAGCAGTTCCAGCCGCTCCTGATCCAGAAAGGCGCGCAGGCCGATGGCTCGCATTTCCCCACCGGGCGCGACCGCCCGGGCGGGCGCGGCGGTCTCGGCCCGGCGCTCGGCCGGCCGGACCAGCACGTCGCGGGTGGTGATCGTGGCCGGCGGTTTGCCGCTCTCGGCGGCGCGGGTCATTTCCACCTCACCTTCGAGACGCAGCAACTGGTTGTCGGCGGCAATCCAGCCCTGTTCGGCCCGCAGTCGCCATTCCCGGGTCTGGCCATCCGGCTGGTACCAGTCCATCGTCGGTCGCTCGATCCGGGTTCCGAGCTGGCCGGGCAGGTGGGCCAGCAGGGGTGCTTCGACCACGTACTCGCGCAGGCCCGCGACGGTGAAGCGTACCGCCCGGAAATTTTCGATGGTCAGTACCGGCGCCTGGCTCTCGGCGGGACCCGGTTGCCGCAACGAGGATTCCACCCACCGCAGCAGGCCATAGCTCGACGCGGCCAACAGCGCCAGGCCGGCGATGTACAGAACGCCGCGTACCGTCACGCCGCCGGGCACGGTCAAAGGTAGCGGCCGCGCGCGGCCGCCAGTTGGCCGCGCGCCTCCAGCAACAGTTCGCAGACGTCGCGCGCCGCCCCGCGACCGCCCCGGCTGGGCGTTTGCCAGTGGGCGTGCTGCTTGACGAACGGGTCGGCGTCGCGCACGGCGATGGCCAGACCGACTCGAGTCATCACCGGCAGGTCGATCAGGTCGTCGCCGACGTAGGCGACCTGTTCGGCGGTCAGCCCGAGCCGGACCAGCAGACTGTTGAACGCCGCCAGCTTGTCATGCGCGCCCAGATAGGCATAGCGGATGCCGAGATCGGTCATGCGCCGCTCCACCGAGGCCGCGTGGCGGGCGGAAATGATGGCGACTTCGACGCCACCGTCCAGCAACATCTTGATTCCCTGGCCGTCGCGGATATGGAACGCCTTGTATTCGTTACCGTTATTACCCAAATAAAGACGGCCGTCGGTCAACACGCCGTCCACGTCGAAAATCACCAGTTGAATCTGGGCGGCTTTGCTCAGTACGTCGCGCATCGCTCGTCTTCCGTCGTTCGGGGATCACAACACGCCGGCGCGCAACAAATCGTGCATGTTCAGGACGCCGACGAGTTTCCCGGCGGAGTTTACCACCGGCAGCGCGTTGATCTTATACTGCTGCATCATCCGCAGCGCCTCGGCCGCCAAGGTGCCGGGAGCGATGCTCTTGCAGTGGCGCGTCATCACCTCGGCGACTCGCGCGGCGTGAACGTCCACCTGCCGGTCCAGGGCCCGGCGCAGATCGCCGTCGGTAAACACTCCCAGCACCCGGTCCTCGCCGTCCACCACCACGGTCGTACCCAACCCCTTGCGGCTCATCTCCAGCAGGGCGTCCTTGAGCAGATCGTCCGGCGCGCTGCGCGGCATCTGTTCGCCCGCATGCATCACGTCGTCGATCAGCAGCAGCAGGCGCCGGCCCAACCGGCCACCCGGATGGGAGCGGGCGAAATCCTCGGCGGTGAACCCGCGCGCCTCCAGCAGCGCCACCGCCAGCGCGTCGCCCATCGCCAGGGTGGCGGTGGTGCTGGAGGTCGGCGCCAAGCCCAGCGGGCAGGCTTCCTGCGGGACGCTGACATCCAGGTGAACGTCGGCCGCCGCGGCCAGGGTGGAGTCGGGATTGCCGGTGAGGGCGATCAGCGGCGCGCCCAGTCGCTTGATCAAGGGCAAAAGGGTCAGAATTTCATCGGTCTCCCCGGAATTGGACAAGGCCACCACCACATCCCCGGCGGTGATCATGCCCATGTCGCCGTGGCTGGCCTCGGCGGGATGGACGAAGAAGGCCGGGGTTCCGGTGCTGGCCAGGGTGGCGGCGATCTTGCCGCCGATATGCCCGGACTTGCCGATGCCGAGCACCACGATGCGGCCGTGGCAGTGGAGCATGATCGCGCAGGCGCGGACGAAGCGGTCGTCGATGCGACTCGTGAGTTGCTCCACCGCCCGGGCTTCGATGGCCAGAACCTGGCTGGCCAGTTGTTTCAGTTTGTCAGGGTTCATGTCGGATCGGAATCAGGGCTGTTCGGCGACAGCATAGCCCAAGGTCCCACGCCGATCGAACACCTTTTCCAAGACGGCGGCGCCGCTCGCCGATCCGCCGGCGCAACCCAATGCGGCAAGCGGGCCGCCCGACCTTGACTTATCATTGCCGCAATCGAACCCGCGAGGATCAGCCCCCATGTACGAATTCCTGCAATACCAGGTCCGCGACGCCATGACTCCCGATCCCATCGCCATCAGCCCCAAGGCCAAGCTCCGCGAGGTTGAGGAGTTGTTCGAAACCCACGACTTCAACGGCGTGCCGGTGGTGGAGGACGGGCGCCGCCTGCTCGGCATCCTGACCAAGTTCGATCTGCTGAAGGCCTTCAGCTTCGATTCGCACGCCCTGGTCCCGCACTACGACGAGATCATGGAACAAACCGCCGAAACGGTGATGACCCGCGACCCCGTCACCGTTTCCCCACAACTGCCGCTCAGCCGCTTGCTGCAAAAGCTGGTGGAACTGCGCGCCAAGAGCCTGCCGGTGGTCGAGGGCGCCCGGCTGGTCGGCATCATCGCCCGCGAGGACGTGCTGAAGACGCTGCGCAAGGCCACGGTCGAGCACGAGATTCCCATCGGCGAGGACGCGCGGCCATGACCACCCTGCTCTACACCCATCCGGTCTGCCTGGAACACGACACCGGCTTCGGCCACCCGGAATGTCCGGCCCGGCTGACCGCCATTCTCAACGTCCTCGGGACCGTTCCGTTCGCCGCCCTGGAATGGCGGGACGCTCCGGAGGCCACCATCGAGCAACTGACGCGCATTCATCCCCTGGAACACGTCGAACGCATTTTCGCCCGCGTGCCCAGGCAGGGGCATAACGCCATCGACGGCGACACCATCATCTCCTCCCGTTCGGGCGAGGCCGCCCTGCGCGCGGCGGGAGCGGCCTGCGCGGCGGTGGACGCCCTTCTGAACCGCGAGGCCAGCAACGCTTTCTGCGCCATCCGCCCGCCCGGACACCATGCCGAACCGAATCAATCCATGGGATTCTGCCTGTTCGGCAACGCCGCCATCGGCGCCGCCCACGCCCGCGCCGCCCACGGGCTGGAGCGGGTGGCGGTCATCGATTTCGACGTGCATCACGGCAACGGGACCCAGGCGGCGTTCGAGCACGACCCCGGCTATCTCTACATCTCCACTCACCAGGCCTACATCTATCCCGGCACCGGCCGCCGCGAGGAGCGTGGGGTCGGCAACATCGTCAACGTCCCGTTGCAGGCCGGCAGTGGCACGGCCGACCTGCGCCACGCCTGGCGCCACGACATCGAGCCGGCGCTGCGCGAGTTCGAACCGCAGATGATCCTGATCTCGGCCGGCTTCGACGCCCACCACCTGGACCCGCTGGCGGAACTCAATTTCAACGAGGACGATTACCGCTGGCTGACCCAGCAGATTCTGGCGATCGCGGCGGAATACTGCGAGGGGCGCGTAATATCGCTGCTGGAAGGCGGCTACAACCTGCCGGCGCTGGCCGCCAGCGTGGCGACCCATGTCAAGGCGCTGATGGAAGCGCCCCGGGCGGCACAGCGGTCGCTGGTCAAAGGCATCCTGGAACGGCAGAAGGCCAAAAAGGAATGACGGCTTTAAATTCCGCCTCACCGACCGGGCCCGCATTGGAGCGCGGGCGGGATGCTCGCGATCCCGGGGCAACCTAAGAAGCTGTCTAAGAACCTGTACAAAAACTCCCCTCTCCCTCCGGGAGAGGGGTTGGGGGTGAGGGCTTTTTTTCAACGACTTAGCTCACCAGAGGCTGTACAAAAACGCCTCTAAGAACCCCTCTCCCTGTGGGAGAGGGGCAGGGGTGAGGGTCGTTTTTCAATCAGTGAGCCGAACCGATGTTGCACAATAAACACCGCCTTGCAGGGTTTTCATACCGCTTGTGGCCCGCTAACCCGTTGAAAAAGCTCCCTCACCCCCAACCCCTCTCCCGAGGGGAGAGGGGAGAGGGGAGAGGGGAGAGGGGAGTTTTCAGACAGTCTCTAAGGCAACAGCACGGTCGAACCCGTGGTCCGGCGCGCCTCCAGATCGCGATGCGCCCGGGCGGTTTCGGCCAGCGGGTAGGTTTGGCGAACTTCGATCCGAACCGCGCCGTTCGTCACCACTTCAAACAGATCGGCGGCGCTGGCCAGCAAATCCGCGCGCTCGGCCGTGTAGGTCATCAGGGTCGGCCGGGTCAGGAACAGCGAACCCTTGGCGGCGAGGATGCCCGGCTCGAACGGCGGCACCGGGCCCGAGGCGTTGCCGAAGCTGACCATCATCCCCAGCCGGCGCAGGCAGTCCAGCGAACCCATGAAGGTCGCCTGGCCGACCGAGTCGTAGACCGCCGCCACGCCTTGCCCGTTGGTGATCTCGCGCACCCGTTCCACGAAATTCTCGCGAGTGTAGACGACCACGTGATGGCAACCGTGAGCGCGGGCCAGCTCGGCTTTCTCGTCGCTGCCCACCGTGCCGATCACCGTCGCGCCCAGATGCCGCGCCCACTGGCTGGCGATCAGTCCGACCCCGCCGGCGGCGGCGTGCAGCAAAATCGTGTCGCCGGCTTGCACCCGGTAGGTGCGCCGCAGCAGATAGTGGGCGGTCATCCCCTGCAGCATCATCGCGGCGGCGGTTCGATCGTCGATGGCATCGGGCAAGCCCACCACCCGGTCGGCGGGAATCAGCCGGACCTCGGCATAGGCGCCGACCGGTGGACTGGCATAGGCGACCCGGTCGCCGATCCTGAATTCCGTTACCCCCTCGCCGACCGCTTCCACCCGGCCCGCGCCTTCCATGCCCAGCGTCCAGGGCAGCGACGGCAGTGGGTACAAGCCGGTACGATGATAGACATCGATGTAGTTCAGTCCGACGGCGCCATGACGCACCCGCAGTTGGCCGGGACCGGGATCGCCCACATCGACCTCCTCCCAGCGCAGGACTTCGGGACCGCCGTATTCATGAATGCGGATAGCTTTGGGCATGGGATTCTCCTCGATCAAATTGGAACTTTCGTAAGTCTAGCCAATGCTCGCGCGGGTGGCGGCAGGATGGTGGCCGGGAGTGGGTCGCCCGGCACCCGGCATCCGTTGCGCCGCGCCACCCGTCGCACGCCGTTACCGGGCGTCCGCTCGCGCCTTTTCATGCGATTGCCCACGCTTCGGACAGCACCTCCGCCTGCTCCAGCACCGTCCGTGTCGCCCGCTCCTGCCTGTCGGGCGGGTAGCCGTACTTGCGCAGGATGCGCTTCACGTAGACCCGAAGTTGCGCCCGGACGTTGTCGCGGATCGTCCAGTCGATGGTGACGTTCTTGCGCACGGTCGCGACGAGTTCGCGAGCGATGGTTTTGAGCGTGTCGTCGCCCAACACCTTCACCGCGCTGTCGTTGGTCTCCAACGCATCGTAGAACGCCAGTTCGTCCTCGGAGAGTCCGAGCCGCTCGCCTCGCGCGCCGGCCGCGCGCATGTTTTTCGCGAGCTGGATCAACTCCTCGATGACCTGCGCGGTTTCGACGGCGCGGTTCTGATACTTGCGCACGGCCTGTTCGAGCAGCTCGGCGAACGAGCGCGCCTGGACGATGTTGCGCTTCGCTCGCGTCCTGATCTCGCCCTCGAGCAGCTTCCGCAGTAACTCGACCGCGAGGTTCCGCTGGGGCATGCCGCGCACCTCGGCGAGAAACTCGTCCGAGAGGATCGAGATGTCGGGCTTCTTCAAGCCGGCCGCGGCGAAGATGTCCACCACCTCATCCGACACCATCGCTTTCGAGATAATCTGCCGGATCGCGTGGTTCAGTTCCTCGTCGGTTTTGCGTTCGCCGGGCATACTCTTGGCCAGCACCGCGCGCACCGCCTGAAAGAAACCCACGTCGTCGCGAACGCGCAGCGCCTCGGCGTGGGGTACGGCCAGCGCGAAGGCCTGCGACAGCCCGGCGACGGCGCGCAGCAGCCGTGCCTTGCCATCCTCCTGGGCCAGGACGTGCTCCTGCGCCGCCGGCAGCAAGGACACGCGTTCCGCTGGCGTGCCCGCTGTCCAGCGCGACCGATCGAAGCCGTGGAACAGGCCGCGGCAAACCTCGTACTTCTCCAGCATCAGAGCCACGGCCTCGGCCTGATCGAGCGCGGTTTTGCCGGTGCCGCCCGCTTCGGTGTAGGTGGCCAGCGCCTGCTTCAGCTCGTCGGCCAGGCCCAGGTAGTCCACCACCAGCCCGCCGGGCTTGTCCCGGAACACGCGGTTGACGCGGGCGATGGCCTGCATCAGCCCGTGCCCGCGCATCGGCTTGTCCAGATACATGGTGGAAAGGCAGGGCGCGTCGAAGCCGGTGAGCCACATGTCGCGGACGATGACGATCTGGAACGGGTCGTTCGGATCGCGGAAGCGGTTGGCCAGCGCCTCGCGGCGCGGCTTGGTGCGGATGTGGGGCTGCCAGTCGAGGGGGTCCGACGCCGAGCCGGTCATCACCACCTTGAGCGCGCCGCGCTCGTCGTCCTCGCCGTGCCACTCGGGACGCAACGCCATCAGAGCGCGGTACAGGTCGACGGCGATGCGCCGGCTCATGACCACCACCATCGCCTTGCCATCCATCACCGCGAGCCGATTTTCGAAGTGCTCCACCAGGTCGCGGGCGACAAGTTGGATGCGGTTCTCGGAGCCGACCACGGCTTCGAGCTGCGCCCATTTGCTCTTGAGCTTCTCCTTGCGCTCGATTTCCTCGCCTTCGGTCGCTTCCTCGAACTCGGGGTCGATCTTCGGTCGCTCGGATGCCTTCAACTCCAGCTTCGCCAGCCGGCTTTCGTAGTAAATCGGCACCGTGGCGCCATCCGCGACCGCTCGCTGGATGTCGTAGATGCTGATGTAGTCGCCGAAAACGGCGCGGGTGTTGGCGTCGGTCTTCTCGATGGGGGTGCCGGTAAAACCGACGAACGAAGCGTTCGGCAGCGCATCGCGCATGTGCCGCGCGAAACCGTCGATGAAGTCGTACTGGCTGCGGTGCGCCTCGTCGGCGATGACGACGATGTTGCGCCGGTCCGAGAGCACCTCCATTCTTCCCCATCGCCCTCCGGGAGAGGGCTGGGGTGAGGGCGTATTTCTCCCATCTCCCTCCGGGAGAGGGGTCGGGGGTGAGGGCGTAATTCTCCCCTCGCCCTCCGGGAGAGGGGCCGGGGGTGAGAACCTATTTCTCCCCTCGCCCTCCGGGAGAGGGGCCGGGGGTGAGGGAGGAAAAAACTTCTGAATCGTGGTAAAAACCACGCCGCCGGACGCAACCGCCAGCTTCGCGCGCAGATCGGCGCGGTCGGTGGCCTGTACCGGCGGCTGGCGCAGGAGGTCGCGGCAGCGGGCGAAGGTACCGAAGAGCTGATCGTCGAGATCGTTGCGGTCGGTAATGACCACGACCGTGGGATTTGCCATCTCCGGATGCAGAATTACCCGCCCCGCATAGAACGCCATGGTCAGGCTCTTCCCAGAGCCTTGCGTGTGCCAGACCACGCCGACGCGCCTATCTCCCCTTTCCCCTTGGGAGAGGGGACCGACGCGCCCATCTCCCCTCTCCCCTTGGGAGAGGGGCTGGGGGTGAGGGTGGGACCAATAGATACCTGTTGTCTCAGCGGCGCCCATCCAACCGCTGGCCCGCAGGGTCTCTTCCACCGCCACGTTGACCGCGTGGAACTGATGGTAGCCGGCCATTTTCTTGACGAGCTGGCCGCCGCCGGAATCCTCGAACACGATGAAGTAACGAAGCAGATCGAGGAAACGGCGCTTTTCGAACACGCCTTCCAGCACCACCTGTAACTCGGGCATCCGCGCGGGTGCATCTTCGCGCCCGGTGATGGTGCGCCAAGGTTTGAACCATTCCTTGCCCGCGCCGAGCGAGCCGATCCGCGCCCGCACGCCGTCGGAGACCACCAGCGCGACGTTGGTGGCGAACAGCGCCGGGATTTGTGCCTGGTAGGTTTGAAGCTGTTGGAAGGCGGACCATACGGTTGCGTTTTCGTCGGCGGGGTTCTTCAGTTCGATCACCGCCAGCGGCAGCCCGTTGACGAACAGCACCACGTCGGGACGGCGCGCGTGCTGCCCGTCGGACACGGTAAACTGGCTGACGGCCAGCCAGTCGTTGTTATCCGGCGTATCGAAGTCGATGATCCGGGCCTGCGCTCCCGCCATCGTGCCGTCCTTGCGCCGGTGCTCGACCGTTACGCCATCGACCAGCATCCGGTGCGTGGCGCGATTGCGCTCCACCAGCGACGGCGCGTCGACTCGGATGAGTTTGCGGCGGGCGTCTTCCAGCGCCTCGGGCGGCAGGTTCTGGTTCAGGCGTGCGAGTGCCTGGCGCAGGCGGCCTTCCAGAATGACATCGCGATAGTTCGAGTCGCCGCGCTCGGCGCCGGGTTGGCCAGCGGCGATGGCCGGGCCGTGCAACACCACGTAACCCAGCGCTTCGAGCCAGGCGAGGGCGGCGTCTTCGACGATGGATTCTGTAAAGGCGGTCATGCCAGAATCGCTTCGACTCCAGACACAAAATGCCTGAAACTCTTCGAACGGTTACGTGCAATGTCCAAGTGCGGCGCTATCCGGTGGGCTGCATCGATCTTCGGATAACTGCTCCTGTAGATGCCATGCTTCTTCAAAAAGCGATGCAACCCTTCCCAGGTTCCGCCGGAGACGTTATCCGGATTTCTGAAAATGCCGGAGGTTTCGGGTATCGCGGGCAACTTGGGAAAAGCCGCGCGTAGCGCCGTGGGATCGCCGATGAACCAGGCTTCCAGTTCTTCAATAACGATACGGTTGAGTACCAGAATACGCCCACCGGCATCAGGTTGCGATTTCGTGGGTAGGCCGATCTCTTTCGCCCGCCGTTCCAATTCGGCTTTCAGTTTCGTGCAATCATCGTCATCGCGGTCTACCAGAATCACGATACGCAACGCTTCGCCGTTATCGATACGCTTCCGGTAGGCTGTCAGCCGATCACCGACTACCTTGAGCAATTTGTATTTACTGCCCAGATTGATCACTTTGGCGCGCGCCCGACCGCGTAACAGCTTGGGTAGCAGGTGCCGAAGGGCTTCCTCCGCCGAGGGTTCCTCAACCAACACCTCCAGTTGGACCATCAGCCATCCCCCATCGCCAGCGGATCACCGGCATCGAAATGGCCTTCCATCCATAATTCGCCTAGTGTCGCCCCCTGTGCGACGAACTCCTGTACGCCCCGCATATCGCTGATTCGGCGCGCTTGGGTATAGCCGTCCGCCGCCCGGTAGAGCACACGTACCTCGTTTGGTCGTAGCGGGTTGATGAAAAAAGGCGAATGCGTGGTAATGATCAGTTGCGTTCGATCGGCGGCCTGCTGGCATTCTTCCGCCAGTTCGGGCAGCAGACGTGGGTGCAGGTAGTTTTCGGGTTCCTCGATACCGATCAGCCTCGGCGGGTCGGGGTCGTAGAGCACCGTGAGATAAGCCAAGAGCTTCAGCGTCCCGTCCGAAACGAAGCGCGAAAGTACCGGCTTGGAGAAGGGTGCATCCTTGACCAGCAAAAGTAATCGGCTGTCCTGCAAGATTTCTGCTTCGACTTTCTCGATCCGTGGAATACGGCGGCGCAACGTCTGGAATATTTGTTCCAACCGGTCCGGGTGCTGCTCGCGCAGATACTGAATCACGTTGGGAAGGTTATTTCCGGTGGGTGACAACCTTTCTTCGGCGCCGGCCTCCGGATTTCCACGCGCGGCGTCCGCCGACAAATAGGACAGATGCCAGCCGGTGATGAAGTCGCGCAAGGCAATGACCCGCGGATTTTCCGCCAGCGTGCCCAGCGTATTGACGGCCAGCACGTCAGGGCCGGACAGTGGTTTGGCGACGCGCGTGTCGCTGGGCTCGGGTCTCTCGCCGGTGATGACTTGCCCCTGTCCATACTGGTAATCGAGGAAGTGGAAGGGGGCGGCGGGATGGCCTCGCTTCCAGCGGAGGAACTCCCGTTTCACTACTGGGCCTTTGGGCCGCTCGTCGATTTCCAGATGGTAGGTGATGAGATAGGAGCCGGGCTGTTCCCGGTACTTGATCTCGATGATGATTGGCCCTTCTGAATCCCGGCTGCGCAATTCGCGGAAACGGCCGCGCCGATCCCACGCCTTGCGCAGGCCATCCGTGAAAGATTCGGACAAAAAAGCGAACACATCGAACACCGTCGACTTGCCGCTGCCATTCGGCCCTAAAAGCACCGTCAACGGCGTGATGTATTCGAGGGTAATGTCCTTGAGCGCGCGGTAATTGCGTATATGCAGGCTGTCGATGCGGGCGGGACCGGAAGCGGTGGTCATGCGACAGTCTCCAAAAACTTGTCGGCGTGTTGGATGCGCAACTCGCCGGAGATGAGCTTGGGCAGCAGCGTGTCGCGCAGGGCGGCGAGGGTGCGGGATTCCT
>JAVMKJ010000044.1:0-5955 GCA_031732855.1 Candidatus Competibacter sp. | reverse complement strand
GGCTTCCTGTTCGGCCCCCCCATGCCCCCCGACCCCTTCGCCGACTGGCGCGACCGCTACCCGGCCGGGGTAGCCTGACCTCCATCAAACCAATCAAGCGCTTCCCGGAAATCGATTCATCCGGCGCAACGCCGGGAAGCGCCACATCCAAACGGCGGTAACCGCCAAGGTGGCGACGCCGCCGACCACGACGGCTGGCACCAAACCGAACCAGGCGGCGGTAAGGCCGGACTCGAATTCTCCCAGTTCGTTCGAAGCACCGATGAAGACCGCGTTGACCGCGCTGACGCGGCCCCGTATGGCGTCCGGCGTTTCCAGTTGCACCAGCAAATGCCGGATGTAGACGCTGATCATGTCGCTGGCCCCGAGGACGAACAGCGCGATCAGGGACAGCCAGAAGCTTTGCGAGACGCCGAAGATGATCGTGGTCAGGCCGAACAGGGCGACCCCACCGAACATCCAGTAGCCGACCCGGCTCGACATCGGCTCGAACGCAAGCAGGATGGAGATCAGCGCGGCCCCGACTCCCGGCGCCGTTCGCAGCAGGCCGAGGCCATGCGGCCCGACCTGAAGAATATCGCTGGCGTAAGCCGGCAACAGCGCCGTCGCGCCACCGAACAGGACGGCGAACAGGTCGAGCGAGATCGCGCCGAGCACGATGGGCCGCGACCAGACGAAGCGCAGTCCCTCCAGCAGCGTATTCCACTTCGGCGTTTCCTTTTGGGTTGCCGGCTGCTCGACGCGCGTCAGCCCCATCAAGACCATGGCCAGCAGAAAAAGAGTTGCCGCGGCGCCGTAGACCACGGCCGGGCCGAACAGATAGAGAATTCCGCCCAGGGTCGGTCCCACGATCACCGCGACATGAAAACCCGAGGAACCGATCGCCACCGCGTTGCCGAAGCTTGCCAGCGGCACGAGGTTCATCAGGATCGCCTGGCTGGTGGGCATTCGGAAGGCGCGGGCTGCTCCGAACAGCGTCAGGGCCGCAAACACCGGCCATAGCACCTGAAAACCGCCGAGCGCGAACAGCAGCAGAATCAGCGCGCAGAGCAGTTCCACCGCGTGACAAAGAATGATGATGGCACGTCGGTTGAAATGATCGGCGGCTTGGCCGGCAACGAGCACCAGCGCGACGAAGGGCGCGAACTGGGCGAGGCCGATCAAGCCCAAATCGAGCACGTTGCCCGTGATCGCGTACACCTGCCAGCCCACTGCCACGTTTTGCATCTGCACGGCGATGGTCGCGAGCAGGCGGGCGGAAAGGTAAAGCGCGAAATTGCGATGGCGTAGCGCGCTGAACCCGTTCGGAGCAGACGAGGTCATGAAGGGTCACTCGAACTGGGTGCGCGACCAGCAGGTTTTGCCATTCTGGCGTCCAGGTTCTTGCGGCACCGGGGCGAAAGGGCCACTTCCGCGCCGAGGGTGTCTAGAGTTGCGGCGGCGTAGAGTTTCAAGTCATCGGGCACGAGCGAACTCGTTCCGTCTGTGTTCGTGGCGCAAGAGTCGTTCAATCCGCGTCCTACCGCCCATACCGCGCCCGATAATCGCGCATCTTCCCCAAATGCCCGGCATATTCCGGCCGTTCCGCCAGATACGCCACCAAATCGTCCAGATTCACGATGCTGGTGACGGCGATGCCGTGGGCGCGTTCGACTTCCTGCACCGCCGACAGATCACCCTGCCCCCGCTCCCGCCGATCCAGGGCGATCACCACGCCCGCTGGAATCGCCTTGTGTGCTTCAAGGATCTGCATCGTCTCGCGGATGGCGGTGCCGGCGGTGATGACATCGTCCACGATCAAGACTTGGCCCTTTAATGGAGCGCCGACGATCAGCCCACCCTCGCCGTGATCCTTGGCTTCCTTGCGGTTGAAACACCAGGGTACGTCGCGGCCGTGTTGCTCGGCCAGAGCGACGGCGACCGTCGCCACCAGCGGAATGCCCTTGTAGGCCGGCCCGAACAAGGTGTCGAATTCCAGCCCGGCATCGACGATGGCGGCGGCGTAACAGCGGCCCAGCCGGGCCAGCGCCACGCCGCTGTCGAACAATCCGGCGTTAAAGAAATACGGGCTGATTCGCCCGGATTTGAGCGTGAATTCGCCGAAGCGCAGCACGCCCCGACCGATGGCGAAGTCGAGAAAGTCCCGCTGATAGTCCCGCATGGTTCGAGATTCCGGCTGTGAGGATAGCGCTACACGGAGCGCCATCGTGGTTTCAGATGTGTTGGAGAATGGTAGCTACGGTCATGGATCACCCTCGACGGGAGGAAGCAATGCCTCCAGTTGTCGAATCAGCGGCGGAATATCCTGGGTTGCGGTTTTGTACAGTCGATCATGATCGATCTGACCATAATCGTGCGCCAGGATATTCCGCTGGCCGATGATATTGCGCCACGGAATTTCAGGATGCTGTTCCCGAAATGTTGCCGACACTCTCCGGGCTGCCTCGCCAATGATTTCCAGGCTGCGTTCGATGGCGAGCTTTGCGGCAAGGTCGCGATGCCACTCGTGTTCCGACTGGTTCGCCAGGATAGTAACGCAATGCTTGGCGTACTCCAGCATGTCCCACAGATAAGCGCCATCGCGTTCTTCAAGCGCCATACACCCGCTCCAGTTCCCTCAAGATCGCACGGCGTCGGTAGGGATTTCTCAATACGCTGGGCGTGACCAGATCGACCGGACGTCGGTCCAGCAAGGTAGATAATTCATCCTGCATCTCCACCATTTCAAACAAGCCAACATCGGCGCTTTCCTCGAACTCCACCAAAAAATCCACATCGCTATCTGGTCGAAAATCCTCGCGTGTGGCGGAGCCGAACACCGACAACGACCTGATCCGACGTTGGCGGCAGAACTCAGCGATCTTATCGTGGGGCAGATTCAGGCTGGGATGAATCATGTAAACCATCCATCTATGTTCATGATTCGAGATTCCGGCTTGGAGGATACCGAATATCGGTATCATAGCGCGCTTCGCGGCCCTTCCACCGGAGCATCATCGTCTCATGCGAGTGGTCACCTTCAACGCCAACGGCATCCGTTCCGCCGCCAGCAAGGGTTTTTTCGCCTGGCTGGCCGAGCAGAACGCGGACGTGGTCTGCCTCCAGGAAACCAAGGCCCAGACTCACCAGTTGCCGCCCGATGCCTACCATCCGGCCGGTTATCATTGCCATTATCACGACGCCGAACGCAAGGGCTACAGCGGGGTGGCGCTGTTCGCCCGCCGCGAGCCGGACGAGGTACGAACCGGGCTGGGCTGGTCGGAATGCGACGCCGAGGGCCGCTGGCTGGAGGCGCGGTTCGGCAAGCTGAGCGTGGTCTCGCTGTATCTGCCGTCCGGCTCCACCAACCCGGAACGGCAGATAGTGAAATTCGACTTTATGGCGCGGCTGGCCGAACCGCTGCGGGCGATGCGCGCCAGCGGTCGCGAGTATATTCTCTGCGGCGACTGGAACATCGCCCACAAGGAAATCGATCTGAAGAACTGGCGAGCCAATCGGGACCATTCCGGCTTTCTGCCCGAGGAACGGGCCTGGATGGACGAGTTGTTCGGGCCACTGGGTTGGGTCGATGCGTTCCGGGTGGTAAATCCCGAACCCGATCAATATACCTGGTGGTCGAATCGCGGCCGGGCGCGCGAAAAAAATGTCGGCTGGCGCATCGACTATCAGGTGATCACGCCGGGTCTGGCCGACAAAGTCCGCGGCGCGGCCATTTACCGCGACCGGCGTTTTTCCGATCACGCGCCCCTGACGATGGACTACGACCATGTCTTCTGACGCCACCCGGCGTTCCGCTCGGGACATTCTGCGAATTTTCCTGAGCGGTCGAATGCTCGCCGCCCTGCTGATGGGCTTCTCCTCCGGCCTGCCACTGCTGCTGGCCACCGGATCGGTGTTGCAAGCCTGGCTCAAGGAGGCCGGCGTCGATCTCGGCACCATCGGCCTGTTCGCGCTGGTTGGCCTGCCCTACACCCTCAAATTCCTGTGGGCGCCGCTGCTGGACCGCTTCACTCCCATCGCCGCGCTGGGTCGGCGACGCGGCTGGCTGCTGCTGATTCAACTCACGCTGACGGCGGCCATCGCCGGCCTGGGCCTCACCGACCCCATGCAAAGCCTGTCCATGGTGACCTTGGCGGCCTTTCTGGTGGCATTCTTTTCCGCTTCGCAGGACATCGTAATCGACGCCTACCGGCGCGAGTCGCTGGCCGACGACGAGCAGGGACTGGGCGCCTCGCTCTACGTCAACGGCTATCGGATCGGAATGCTGCTGTCGTCCGGCGGCGGGTTGATCCTGGCCGATTTCATTCCTTTTTCCGCCGTGTATTGGGCGATGGCGACGGCGATGTTGCCCGGCTTGATCACGACTCTGTTCTGCGTCGAACCGCTGGTGCCGGCTGGCACACCGCGCACGCTGCGGGATGCGGTGGTTCAGCCGTTCGTGGAATATTTCTCTCGTCAGGACGCCGTGCTGATCCTGTTGTTCGTGCTGCTTTACAAGGTCGGCGAGATGATGGCCAGCCAGATGACCACGCCGTTCTATCTGGACCTCGGTTTCAGCAAGACCGAAATCGGCACCGTCGTCAAGCTGTTCGGCTTCTGGGCGACGGTGATCGGCGGGCTGATCGGCGGCGTGCTGATCCTGCGGCTGGGCCAGTACCGTGCCCTGTGGCTGTTCGGCGTATTGCAGGCGATCGGGCTGATCGGCTTCGTCATTCTGGCCCGGCTCGGTCACAGCCTGCCGGGGCTGGCGCTGGCGGTCAGCAGCGAGAATCTGTTCAGCGGCATGGCGACCACCGCCTACGTCGCGTTCATGGCCACCCTCACCAACAGGAAATTCACGGCTACCCAGTACGCCTTGCTGAGCAGTCTGATGGGGATTCCACGGGTGATCGTCAACACCCCAACCGGCTATCTGGCCGAATGGCTGGGCTGGGAAGGCTTTTTCCTGTTCTGCATGTTGTCCACCGTCCCCGGCTTGTGGTTGCTGACCCGCTTCCGGAACTGGATGGAGGCGGAGCGGGAAACGCCGACTGAAGAGCCGGCGACGGAAGTTACCGAAGCAGGCTATCGGCACGACCTGAATGCTGCTGCGCCCGCAACGCCTGCACTTCCGCGTCGCTCAAGCCGGTCTTCTCCGCCAGCAGCCGGTCATCGGCAATAACGTCCAGCAGGCTCCGCGCGATGCGGAGGCGTTCTTCCCGCTGGCCTTCCTGGCGACCTTCCTGGCGACCTTCCTGGCGACCTTCCTGGCGACCTTCCTGGCGACCTTCCTGGCGACCTTCCGCCAAACCCTCGGCGAACACCTCCTGATAAAAGCGGGTCTCCTTCAATTCCACATTCAGCACGTTCAGCATCTTCCGAATCTCCTCCCGCGACAGGCGCGGCAGTTTGTACACCAACAAGGTCTCCACCCAATCCACCAGCGCCGGTCCGTTGGGAACACCGTCCGCCACCGGTTCCGCCAGCAAGGCTTGCGCTTCGGCGACCACCGCCGCCGGCTCGGCCAGCAACAACCCCAATACCCGCAGCCCCCGCGTCGGCGTCGCTTCCCGGAGCGCCTCCTCCAGATACACCCGTTTGATCCAAGGCAGGGTCAACGGCATCTCGTAAGCCGCTTCCACCGGGCCCTCGGTCGCCCGGTTCGGGAACAGCGCCACCGCCCGCCACGCCCGCCGCGGCGGCCGCCGGTACAGATACAGAAACAGTTCCGAAAACCAGCGGGCGTGAAAATCCGCATCGGGCTGAAACTGCGTCTCGACGAACACCAGCGGCCAGTCCGGCCGGTCGTCGGGCGGCACCAGCACGCCATCCAGCCGGAAACCGGTTTGCTTGATCTCCTCGGCGCGCAACGCATAGCCCGCCGCCGTCGAATCCAGTCCCGCCAGTTCCAGCACCAGCCCCGGCCAGTCCTGGAACAGCCGGTAAAACAGGCTATCCGTGCGCATCAGATTTCAT
>JAVMKJ010000043.1:0-32008 GCA_031732855.1 Candidatus Competibacter sp. | reverse complement strand
CGCGCCGGACTACCCCTCGCCCCCTTACCCCAGTAGGGGGTCTGAACGGTTACCCTGAAAGAAGCACAATTCGGCATCGACACCCAGAAATTCCCGCAGTAGATAATCCACTTCCGCCAAAATGACAGTGGGAATAATCAGCGGGCCGGCCGTGCGTTCAACCGTATCCCGCACTGCGATGTGATGCGCATCGTCAGCATCATACAAGGCGTATATCGCCCCGCTATCCACGATCAGCGCCATGGTGTTTCTGCCGGACCAGATTTATTGGTTTGGTCTTTGGAGCGGAATTGGCCCGTTCACGATCAACGCCCGCATGTTCCTGTCGGATAGCTTGCCGGAACAGTTCTTCCGCACGTTGCGAAACATCGCTACGCCCGCTGTGATAGCGACCGATCCCTGACGGCAAGTTGGAATTTGGCGTTTGAATCTGTTGCAGGTAACGCTGTAGCGCCTCACGGACAATATCCGCCTGGCTACGCTTCTCGGCGTCCGCCAAACGGCGCAGGATCAACAGCATGTCCTCATCCAAGTAAACCGTGGTTTTCAGCATGACATCATTTCACCTTGATAAATCACCGGTTGGGCCAGACCTCAACCCAACATTTTGATCTTCACCCGAGCCCCCGCCGAGGAAGCTTTCAACGGTACAAGCATGGCCGGAGGCGGCCTGGACGGTGGAGTGGAGTTGGAGAAGTTGGTGCATGGGGGATTCCTTCAACCACCAATCATGGGCCGAAAATGGCGCGGAAAAACGCGCGCTCCACGCGCGCTAAAAGGTAAAAGAATCAAGATCAAAAGATTATAAGGATCTGGCGAGGCGAAAACCTTGGTTATCGTAGGAAAGGGCGGGGAAAACCCAGCGGCGGGATGCGGAACGCACCCCATAGGAGAGAGCATTCCAAGAGCCGCCCCGCACAGCACGGGCACCGGCTTTATTCGGGCCAGCGTACTGCACATCTGCTCCACCATAATTCGTGTCATAGCACGAGCCAGTCCATTCCCACACATTGCCATGCACCTGATATAAACCCCAGGGATTTGGCTGAAACCAATCCACCGGGACAGTTCCATTATGATTGAAGTCATAGTTGGCCTGGTCTGGGGTGATGTTATCACCCCACCAGAACGCCATCTCCGTCCCCGCCCGCGCCGTGTATTCCCATTCCGCCTCGGTTGGCAACCAGTACGCTTGGCCCGTATGCACCGACAGCCACTCGGTATAGTCCACCGCGTCGTACCAACTGACGTTGATCACTGGCCGGTTGCCCCGGCCCCAGCCTTGATCTTGAGGTTTCTGCCGCTGGGTCACGGCGCAAAAGCGGTCGTACTCGTCGAAGGTGACGGCGTATTGGCCGATGGCGAAAGGTTGCTCGATCCTTACCCGATGCCGGCGTTCGTCGTTTTGCCTTTCCGGCTCGCTCTCCGGCGACCCCATCCAGAATTCGCCCGCCGGAATCACGATCATCGCCGAGCCGTCGCCACCGTCGCGCAGCCGGTCGCGGAACACTGTGAAGGGTTGCAGGGATGAGGACGAAGGCGCAGGTGCAGACGGCGCGACCGGCGGGCGCGGCGGTTCCACTTCCCTAACGCGGCGCTCGACAACAGGCGTTGGTGGCGTGGGTCGGGGTGGCTCTACGCTGGCGACAGGCATCCCCAGCGCCAGCGCCCACGTTTCCACCGCCCAGCGCGCGGCGTCCTCGGCCAAACCCAACTCGTCTTCGAGCCGCTGGATCAGCCGCCCGAACACCAGCGCGGGCGGCACCCCCGCCGAGGCGTTGATCAAGTCCTCCGCCACCCGGTTCTTCAGGGCGCTCACCAAGACGAAGATTTCCCGCTTGTACTGCCCGCAATAATCCTTCAGCAACGCCTCGCACCGGCGCGGGTCGTCGCAGAGCGAACGGCCGTACTGGACGATCAGTTCGCGGAGTTTTTGGCGGGGTTCGTCGTGCATCAAAATTTCCTTCCATTACATGAAGAAATGATAGCCAAAGCTTGTTTGATATTTAACAGCGATGTTGTTATTTTATCACTTACAGTAATAATATTTTATTATTGTAAGCAATCCAAGGAACAACTTAATCATGCGCATTCAAACCCAACTGGACGATCAGCGTTTAAAGAAATTGCGTTATCTCGTAGAAACTACTCATGCCAGCACCAGTGAGGTCATTCGGCAAGCGATTGACTATTACTATTCTCGAATTAATAAAGATCATCCCAGCGCTGCTGATGTTTTAATCCAGTCAGGTTTTGTAGGCTGTGGTGAAGCATCCCCGGAATTTTCGACAAACTATAAATCTGAATTAGATCAAATATTGGCGCAAAAATATGGTGATCGCTAACACCGGTTTCTGGCTGGCCCTGGCTAACCGCAAAGATAAACACCACGCAATAGCAAACGTTCGCTTAACTGAAATTTCTCCTGAACCGCTCATCACAACTTGGCCGATTGCGACTGAAACCTGTCATTTGCTGGGAGCACGGATTAGTGTTCAGGCGCAGCAGCTCTTTTTGAGCAATTACGTCGCGGGCGCTTTTACTATTTTTGATTTAACCCCACAACACATTCCACGCCTCATCATCTTGATGAAAAAATACGCCAGTCTACCCATGGATTTGGCTGATGGTTCACTGGTCATTTTAGCCGAACACCTCGGACATGGACGTATTTTGTCCACCGACGAACGCGATTTTGAAACCTATAAAAAATCTGCTGCCTGATTACGAAACTCGCTAATCCTTTCTTCAGGTTTCGCCACCATCCAGCCTTCCAGTCGAGGGCCACTTCAAATTCGAATCTCGCCTTCCACCGCGCCGAAATTGACCTTCACTCCCGCCGCCAGCGTCACGCTGCGCCCGGGTTCGACATTACGGATCGCGCCATCGGGCGCGGTCATCACCCATTTGGCGGGGGAGAGGTTGTTCAGGCCCCAGACGTGGGGATTCTGGGGATGGCGCTGCACCGCCGCCAGCGGTTGCGACAGGTTGTAAAGCCGCTGGCGGTCGAGGTGATGGGGGTACAGCGGTTCGCGCAGCGGCATCAGGTAGCCGAAGCCGGGCGCGCTCGCCGAGGTCGCCAGTTCCAGCGGCCAGAGGAATTGGCCGTTGGGCGGGCCTTTGCGGATCAGGGTTTCCAGGTTTTGCCGTTGCGCGGGCGTGGCCTGTTCGCCCAAGTTCGACACTTCGAGCGGGGAAAATTAGGTATTTCTCATTACAATCAATATTTTGACACATAATCGGCAACTCATTTGTAGTGGCACGCTTTTTTGATAAGTTGATGTTTTAACCTGTTTTGAGGGCTGTTGTAGTCGTGGCATGTATGTGAAAGTCACCCGTTCGGGTCCGCGCCGTTACGTCCAGTTGGTGGAGGCCTACCGCGATCCGGTCCACGGCACGCCCCGGCAACGCTACGTGGCGACGCTGGGGCGACTGGATCAACTGACGGCGGCCGACGTGGACGGGGTGATCGACGGGCTGTTGCGACTGACCGATCGACCCGACTTGGCCACGCTGAGCCAGCCGGTCAGCGCCGCCAGAACCACCTTCGAGGCGGCGTTGCAACTGGGCGATGTGTGGGTACTGGACCGGTTGTGGCGGCAGTTGGGGCTGGGGGCGATGGTCCTGGCCAGCCTGCGGGGGCGATCTCGGCGGCTGGCGATGGAGCGCTGCATCCGGGTGTTGGTGTTCAACCGGCTGTCCGACCCGGAGTCGAAGCTGGGGGTGCTGCGGTGGTTGCCCACGGTGTGCGTGCCCGGTGTGGACGGGGCCGAGGTCACCCACGCCCGGCTGCTGCGGGCCATGGACGCGCTGTGGGCGGGCCAGGCGGTGCTGGAACAGCGGCTGGCGGCGGGGTTGTTGCCGCAGTTTCCCGACGCCTTGGACCTGCTGTTCTACGACCTGACCACGGTGCGGATCGCCGGGGACGGCACGGTGGCGGGCGACCTGCGGCAGTACGGCCACTCCAAGGACGTGCGCGGGGCCGACCGGCAGGTGGCGGTGGGCGTGGTGCAAACCGCCACGGGCTTGCCGCTGACCCATGAAGCGTTCGAGGGGAATGTCGGCGAGGTGACCGCGGTGCGGGGGATCGTCGAGCGCTTGGGCCAGCGCTTTCGCTTGCGGCGGGTGGTGTTCGTCGCCGACCGGGGGATGCTCTCGCTCGATACCCTGGACTTGCTGGAGGCGTTGACCCTGCCGGGGGGGGCGGACCTTGGAGTACATCATCGCCGTCCCCGCGCGCCGTTGTACTCAAGTCGCCGCCGGCCTGGCCATCCTCCATCCCCGCCTGGTCAAGACCAGCCGCCGCCGGGCGGAAAGTGTGGCGGACGCGCCGCTGGCGAACGGCCGGCGGCTGGTGGTGGCGCACGATCCCGAACGGGCCCGGTCGCAGCGCCGCCAGCGCGCCGAGCGGATTCGGGAAGTGCTGGTGCTCGCGCGCACCCTGGAAGCCAAGCTCGAGGCTCAGGATGCCGGGGTGAAAGGCCAGGGGCGGCGGCTGACCGACGCCGACGCCACCCTGCAATTGCAGCAGGCGATCCTCGAGCGGCGCTTGTCCGCTCTGTTCCAGGTCGACACGACCACCCCCTGGTTCCGTTGGGACTGGAATCGGGCGGCCTTCCGGCAGGCCTGGCACCGCGACGGCAAATTGGTGCTGATCACCAACGTCCCCGAGCTACCCGCCGCCGCCGTGGTCGCCCATTACCAGTCGCTCGCCGACATCGAACGCGGGTTCCGGGTGCTGAAAAGTGATTTGGATCTGGCGCCGGTTTACCATCGCTTGCCGGAGCGGATTCGTGCCCATACCGCGATTTGCTTCTTGGCCTTGGTTCTGCAGCGGGTGCTGCGCCAGCAGCTCCACCAGCGCCAGTGGCCGAACTCACCCCAGATGGCCTTGGCTCAACTGCGTACCGTTCAACGCCACCGGGTCCGGTTATCCAACGGCCAGACCCTGACGGGTATCAGCCACCTCACCGACGCGCAGCGCGCGCTCCTGGAGGCGCTCAATATCGAGATCCCGACCGAAGCCCGTCTGACCGCCGCGATATAGTGGAATTTTTTGTTCTTGATTTAAGAGAAAACAAATAGTTATGGAATTATCCGTCGAACTTGGGGGGCCGCTTCCAGAACCCGCCCCACGCGCCCGTTGCCGTCCCAAAACGGGTGAATCAACTCGTAGTAGTAATGGACGAGCGGCGCTCGAATCAGCGCCGGAATCTGGTGCGCTTCCAATTCTTGATGCCAGGTCACCAATGCCTGCATCAGCGTTTCGATGTCGTGGCCGTGCTGAGGCGGTCGATATCGACCGCCGTGCGCCTGGCTACCTACATAGGTTTTGACCGCCTTGGGGTTATCGCGGAAAACGCCGGGCTGATTGTTGGCATGGGTCAATCGCCGCATGATCGCCGCGTGCACCCTTTGAATGAATGGCACATCCAACCGCCAACCGGGCATCGTCGCGGCCTGTTGCGCCACATCGTAGGCTGCCTTGAGATTCACGGCCCGGAGCTGTTCTTCTTCCTGCACCTGGGCCGGGTCCAGATCCAGGACCGGCTGGGTTTCTTCCTCGGTCAGCGTCCCGCCTTCTATCGAGTTCGTGCCAAAAATGCTGCTGGCGACTACTGGTTCAACCGGGCTGAGTTGACTTAGAACCTGTACAAAAACTCCCCTCTCCCTCCGGGAGAGGGGTTGGGGGTGAGGGCGTTTTTTCAACGACTTAGCTCACCAGAGGCTGTACAAAAACGCCTCTTAAAGCAGGGAAGCGGCCATCACCACGCGGGAGGATCGGGGCCAGCCGGCGGCCATCGCCTCGTGGTGGTGGATCGGGACCAGGGCGTCAGCGCCGGGCCGGCGGTCATCACTGTTCTGAATCGCGGTCGCGGTCGGTCAGCGGACCTGCCGTTGTCTCCGATAACGTTCGATGCAGGGGTCGAGCGCGGAACGTGAGGTCTGTTGAATGCGGCGCAACAGTTCGTGATCGACCTCCGACAGGCGGTAGCGGGTTTTCAGGTCGGTTGCCATGCGCAGCAGCAGATGAGCGGTCATCTCGGCGTCGGCGAGCGCCCGGTGGGCGCGACCGGCGACCGGCAGACCGGCGTACTGCACCAGGGTGCCGAGCTTGTGGTTGGGGGCGTCGGGGTACAGGCGTCGGGCGAGCAGCACCGTACAGGCGAATTCCTGGCGCCGGTACTGGTCGATGCGAGCCAGCTCGGCGTCGAGGAACTTGCGGTCGAACGCGGCGTTGTGGGCGATCAGCGGACAGTCGCCGATGAACTCGGCTGCCTGGCGCATCACCTCGGCGGCCGGCGGGGCGCTGCGGATCATGGCGTTGGTGATGCCGGTGAGCTGGACGATGAAATACGGGATCTGGACCCTGGCGTTCATCAGGCTTTGGTAGCGGTCCACGATCCGGCCCTCGCGAATGAGCACCACGGCGATCTCGGTGGCCCGCGATCCATCGTCGGGTGACATGCCGGTGGTTTCAAAGTCGATGACGGCGAGGGTTTCCATTTCGCATCCCCATGGTTTTCAACGAGTCAATTCTCCATCTTGGCAGGTGGCGATCAGGGTTGGCGCAACAATCTTTCGAGTGCCGGAAACAACACCCGCAAGGTCTCGTCGTCCAGTTCGTCGATGCGCTGGCGCAGCCATGCCCGTTGCTCGTAACTGCCGACCGGCGACAGTTCCAGGAACAGGGGGTCGTTCTCCAGATCGATGCTGGCGGGCAGTCCGAAATACTTCCTGATCGCTGCCAGATACTTCCGGGCAGGTTGCTGCTTGCCGGCGAGCCAGCGTGAAAAGGTTACCTGACTGATGGCCAGGTATTCGGCCAGCACCTTTTTCTGGCCACGCTTGGGAGCCTCGACCAGATAACGCAGGTTTTCCTCCAGGATCGAGATCTCGGCGGTGAAATCGCCAAACTGAATTTCTCCCGCATCCCGTCCCGTGCTGCTGGCCAGTTGGTCCAATTCGGCGGGCACGGGCAGCGTTCGGCCTTGCAGCAAAGCGGTTCCCCGCTGCGGGTCACCGCCTATCCACCCCGCCAGTTGTGTTGCCCACTGTTCCCGGGCAATACCCGCGCGCCACAGCAGAAAGCGGAGGTTGCAGGTCACGAGGGGTAGCGTTGGTTCGATCACGACTATCAATTATTTTTTAATTATCTAATTTTAATTTAAAGGACTATCAACTACGCTTTAAATAAAGTCATAGTCATATTCGTCGGTAAAAGCCGCCCGGTATCGCCATGACCTTGCCACCACCACAAACCGAGATTCTGGAAAGCGGCCTGCTCGATTCGGGATTCAGTTGCATTTTGCAGATGCCCACCGGAAGTGGGAAGACCTGGTTGGCCGAACAGGCCATGGCGCGGGTGCTGGAGCGGGGCCAGCGTGCGATTTATCTGGCGCCCCTGCGGGCGCTGGCGATGGAGTTGGCGAGCAAGTGGCAACAGCGGTTGTCCGTTCCGGTCGGGGTGTTCACCGGCGATTTCGGCGCAGGCCGGGCAGCCTATCCGGTGCCGTTCTCGCAGGCGCGCCTGCTGGTGATGACCCCGGAACGGCTGGACGCCTGCACCCGCCGCTGGCGCGCGCACTGGGACTGGTTGCCGGAAGTCGATCTGGTGGTGGTGGACGAATTGCACCTGCTGGGCGACAACCCCCGCGGGGGCCGACTGGAGGGTGCGCTGTCGCGATTGCAGCGGCTTAACCCGTTCGTCCGCTTGCTGGGATTGTCGGCGACGCTGGGCAATCGCGGCGAACTGGCGGCCTGGTGGGGGGCGGTGGAGTATCACTCGACTTGGCGACCGGTCCCGTTGCGCTGGCGGATCGCGCGTTACCGGCGTGCGGAGGACAAGCCGGCGTTGCTGGTAGAGGATGTGCGGCGCTGCGTGGCAGCGGGCGGGCGCAGTCTGGTGTTCGTGCAATCCCGGCGGCGGGCCGAACAATTGACCGAGGTATTGCGCGCGGCCGGTTTGGAAGCCCGGCACCACCATGCCGGCCTCGATCCGGCGCCGCGGCGTCAGGTGGAAACGGAATTCCGGCAACAACGGATCGACGTGCTGGTCGCCACCGCCACCCTGGAGATGGGTCTCAACCTCCCCGTGCGGCAAGTGGTACTGTATGACCTGCAACAGTTCGACGGCACCGGGTTTGTCCCTCTGCCGGTCAGTACCGTCTGGCAGCGGGTGGGGCGGGCCGGGCGACCGGGTCTGGATTCGGAAGGGGAAGCGGTGTTGCTGGCGCCGGCCTGGGAGAAGCGGGCAAAGGATTACGAGCGCGGCGTCTTCGAACCGATCCGGTCGGCCTTGGCCGACGAGCGGGTCTTGGCCGAACAGTTGCTGGTCGAGATCGATGCCGGTCTGGCGCAGACGCCGGAGCAATTGCAACGGATTTTCGCCCGTTCCCTGGCGGCTTGGCAGGGCCAGCTGCCGGCGACGACGGTGACGCGGATCCTGGAAACTCTACGGGCGGCGGGACTGGTGCGCGAGGTCGATCCGGACCCGCCGGCGGCACCATCCCGGTTGCGGACCACCCCACTGGCGCGAGTCGCGGTACGCCATCAGCTTGATCCCGCGACCTTGCTGCTCTGGCAACGCCTGTCCTCCCAGGCCGAACTGACCTGGTTTGATGGCCTGTTGATCGTCGCCAGCAGTCCCGATTGCGAGCCGGTGCTGCCGGTGTCGTTCGAGGAACTGGAACCGCTGGCCGACCGACTGCGGATGGAACCTTCCCGATTGCTGCGCGATCCCCTGACCACGCTGCGCGCGGCGCTCGACTTGAGCGGACGCCAGATGCTGGCGGCGCTGAAAATGGCGTTGCTGCTGCGCCAGCTCACCCGTGGAGTAGCGACGGAAAGGCTGGCGGCCCAACACGACTGTTATGCCTTCGAACTGGAGCGGTTGGCCGACAGTGCCGAACGCTTGCTGCTGGCCTGGGCCGATCTGTTGGCGACGCAGGCTCGGACGCAAGGCGACAGCGGCTGGCGATTGGGGACGGTGACGCCGCGCGAGCGGGTCGTGATGCTGGGGCGGATGGTGGGCGCCCGGCTGGACGAAACGGCGGTTACCCTGACTCAGGTCAAGGGCATCGGTCCGATGCTGGCCCGCCGGCTGGTGGCGGCCGGTATTACCGATTTGGCGGTACTGGCCCGCACCGATCCCGCGAGTCTGGCCTACCTGCCCGGTATCACCCGCGCCCGTGCCGAGCGGTTCGTGGCGGATGCCGGCCTGCTGGCCGACCTCCGACCGGTGGACGACTATCGGGAGACATTGCCCGAGCCATGTCCTTCTTCCAGATTCGAATCCCTGCCCGTTGCCGGTGCGGACCCGTACCGGTTGCGCCGAGCCTTGGAGTTATGGGTACAGCCCGTTGCAGGTGATGGTTATCGGGTGACCGGCGGTACCGACCCGCATCAGGTTTGGGTGGTGGGGGAAACCTGTCGCTGCGATTGCGCTGACTTTCACAAGGGTCAGGCGGCCTGCAAGCACGTCTTGGCGGTTCGGCTGTTCCGGCGCGAAGCGTCCCTGCGCGAACAGGCGACCCGGCTTCAGTCCGGTTCGGCGACTCCCGATGCCGGTTTGGCGTTATTTTCGCTCTGGAGCGAAGTCGGTGCTACTTCTCGAATCACTGCTTTGTGAACGATCACCAGGAGAACGATCATGCCGACCTTATCTTTAACGGTCCCGGCCGAAATCTGTCTCGAACACCGGGGCATCCGGGTCTATCACGGCTATCGCTCGGACGAGTACCCCGAACGCTACCGGTTTCAGTTCAGTCTGTCGGCAGAGGCGCCGGATGAATGGCAATTCGACGTGCGCGATCTGGCCGGAGGGACGGAACCGGACGATCCAGCGGCGCTGATTCGCGAAACCCTGGATCGGTGCCTGGATGATGGTGTGCCCTTCCCCTATACCCATCAACCTGGACCTTTGCCGAACCAAGTCGAGAACGCGCCCCCAACCCGGCTACCGGACGATTGGGACCTTCTGGATCTGTTGAAAGCCCTGCGGTATCGGACCGAACCGGTGGCCGAGCCGCTGAACGAGACGCATATCGCCGGTGTCGTGCAACTCCTGCGGGTGCTGGCGCCGCTGGATGCGATGCGGCAGGCCACGCTGGAACAATGGTTGCGCGAGAAGCGGCCATGACCGGGCGGGGCTTGATGACCCGGCGCGGCTGGGTCCACTTTCCCGCCTACCTGCCGGTCACCACGTTTGGCGACAAGTACCCTCTGGACCGGCTGCTGCAACCGTATTTGGCGCGGTTGGCGGGCGCGGTGATGGTGGCCTGTCACTACGCCCGGCAGATGACGCCGGACCGGCGGCCGGCGCTGCCGCTGTGGGTGGATTCCGGGGGGTTCGCGGCCCTGTTTAAGGGCAGTCGAGTGCTGGACCGCAACCGGCTGGGCGCGATTGAAATCGCCGGGACTGAAGGAACCGATCAGGTGCATCCAGCCGGCGTCCTGGACTTGCAGGAGCAAGTTGCCGAGGTGGCGTTCACGCTGGATTTTCCGATTCCACCCGGACTGGAGCCGGTGGAGGCACGGCGGCGACAGGACTTGACGATGGCCAATGCGCGATGGGCGCTGGCCAATCGGCGGCGGCGCGATCTGCCGCTGTACGCGGTCGTGCAGGGCTGGGACGTCGAGAGCGCCCGGGCCTGCGCTCGCGCCTATGCCGGGCAAGCGTTCGACGGGATTGCCATCGGCGGGCTGGTGCCGCGCATCCGGGACCGACCCTTGGTGCTGAAATGGGTCGAGGCGGTGCGGGCCGAAATCGGTGACCGGCCGCTACACGTGTTCGGGTTGGGAATTCCCGAACTGGTGGCCGATCTGTTTCGGGCTGGGGTGGATTCGGTGGATTCCAGCGCCTATGTCAAATTGGCGGCGGAAGGGCGGTTGTGGGGCAAACGGGATTACCAATGCGGCAATCCGACCGCCACCGAGCGCCTGCATTTGGCCTTGTGCAATCTGGCGGCGGCGGCGGGCGCGACCCTGCCGTTGTCGGCGGCGCCACTCCAGTTCCGAACCCCGTTCCTCAGCGTTCCGGCGACGTCCGGTTGAGCCATTCGGCCAGCCGCAGATTAGCGTCCGGCGTCTTGATCGGGATCGGGATGGCTTCCAGGCCGGTGGCGTCGTGGCTGATCAACAGCCATTGACCTTTTTTGAACTTGAAGGTCTGGTTGAGCAGTTCCTCGCTCACGCCGAAGGCCTCGGCCACCACCTGCCGGTCGGACTGGCGCGGCAGCTTGGAAATGAAATAGGTGTGGGGTTGGGCCATGATGTTGGTGTCGAGATAGCGGATGCGCTGGGTGGCGATGCCGATGCCCAGGCCGAATTTACGGCCGCGCCGGGCCAGGGTCTGGGCGATCTCGGCCGACTCGGCGTAACTGCCGGTGGCGTCGCGCCGGATGAATTCGTCGGCTTCGTCGAAGACGAACGACACCAGCGGATCGATGAGGCCGCCCAGGCGGCGCTGCTCGTAGAGGGCTTCGCCCAGCCGCTTGCTGAAGGCACGCAGTTCGTGGGGGTTGTGGGCCTGGATAACCCAGAGGGAACTATGGCTCCGATCGTTCAGGTCATCGACGATCTCGCGCAAGGTGACCCCGGCGGCGAAGGTTTCGTTGGCGGTGGTTTCGAGTTCCTCCAGCTTGGCCAGGATCAGCAGGTAATCTTCCTGGAATGCGCCGTCCCGTTCCAAAGCCCCTGCCAAGCCTTGGCGAATTCGCCGGGCCAGGTTTGAGGTGAAGGTCGTTTGCTTGTAGTCGCCGCCGGGCAGCACCGTTTTCAGGACCTGTTTGATAACCTCCAGACGCTTGGCGATATTGGGTCCTCGCCGATCCTTGTTCCAGGGTGTCCGGTCGGTGAAAAACAGTTCGTAGACCGTCAGGCTCTGAGCCTCCTGGAAGTACAAAATCCGCTGGTGGGCCACGAGGTCCCGCAGCTTGAAGGCGATTTGGCGCTTGTGGCGGGTCAGCGCCTTCGGGAATAGGCTGTATCGCACGAGCTGGCGGGCCGCCTCGTCCAGCGTGGGGGCGCCGTCCTGACCGTTGATGAATTTGAACAACCCCTCGGGGAGCGTATGGCGCCCCAGGGTCAGGATGCGGCCGCTGACCCGATCACCGAGCAGTTGGTCGAGCAGCAACACCGTGTACTCGCTCATCAGATCGAAGAAGATCAGCTTGAGGGGCTCGGTCGCATCGTCGAGCACCCTGGCGACGATGGTCGAGAGCAGGTTCGATTTGCCCACGCCGGTGAAGCCGAAGATGGCGAAGTGGGTGCGGTACAGTTCTTCGATCCGCAGCAGAATCTCGACCTGATCATCGCGCGCCATGGTGCCGATGACGGTCAGATTCGTTTCCCGCTCCCGGTCGATGCCGTGATTGGCGATGCGGTTGGCGTAGTCCGAATCCAGAATGCGAACTCGCGCGCCGACCATGGCGATGTTGCTCTCCGGCCCGATCGTGGGTTCTCCGGACAGCGGTTCGATGATTTCCAGATTGGTGGGAATGGCCACCAGCCGGATCTTGGTGGTGTCCTCGGTGGCTTCGGTGTCCTGGATCTCCCAATCCTGGGCGGCGCTGCGGGCGGCCTCGACCACGAAGCCCGGATAGCCGCCGGCATTGCCCTGCAGGGCGTAGTGGGTCGGCAGCACGGTGGCGACTTCGAGCACGCTGTAGCGCCGGGTGGAAGGGTCGCCGGCGAAATTGGGCGCGGCCAGCAGCGTGCCGTCCTGGATTTCGTTGATCGCGCGGCGGGTATAGTCGAACCAGACCACGTAGCGATAGCGGGTCTCCGGCGCTTCGGCCAGCTCCATCAAGGTGCCTTCCATATCCGGTACGAACATCAGCGCTTCCTCGCGTCGCGAAGGTCCCGGAAGGTCCGCGCCAGGGGCTGGCTCGCCAGGAGCCGGGTCGAGGAGCGGAGGGTGTCGCCGACCGAGCGGCCGATGGTCTTGGCGCCCCAGTCGGCCTTGTGCAGAGGGTCGGGATAGCCGATGGCCTCGGCGTAGTGGTTGCGGGTCAACACGGACAGCAAATACATCATGACCCACTGGCCGGGATTGACGTGGTCGCGGTCGCGCCAGGCGTAGACCGGGAAGCGACCGAGTTCGGACGTGTCGATCAGCAGTTCGGCTGGTCCCAGCTCCTGACCGGGCCGGTCCCAGACCGGCGACAGCAACCGTTCGAGGAAAATCACGTGTCCCATCAGCGGGGTCCGCTTGTCGCGCTTCAGGAAGAATTGGCCGAGGCTCTTCACGAACAGCCGTTCCTGGTTGACGATGCGCCCCATCACGCCGGCCACCTGGGTTCGCTCGCCGTCGGGCTCGCGTTCCCGGTGCAGGGTCATGAAGGCGGAATCGAACTCGATGGTCGCCCACGGCACCTGAAGTGCGTCGTCGATCAGCGGCAGGGTTTCGCAAAAGATCCGGTCGGTCCAGGGCAACATCCCCACCGGGAGCGTGGCGAGTTCGGGGTAAAAGCCGGTTTCGAGCGCCACGCCCAGGAAATTGCGGGTGAGATAGCGGGAGGAGGAGTCCTTCACCACTCCGAAGAACAGGACCTTCTTTTCCCAGCAGGCCTCGATCAGCAGCCGCATCCCCACCCCGATGAGAAAGCCCAGATCGTCCGGCGCCATCCAGCGGCGCCGCAAGGTGCCCTGCTCGTCCGGCGCATCGTATTGCAGCGCGCCCGGGTCCTTGGCGAGGAACAGCCGGGTACAGAGGTTTTGAAAGAACTCGCGGACGTAGGCCCAGGACTCGTCCACCCGCATGGCCGGCGCGTAACCGGAAGGCCCGGCGGACCGTTGCAATACCCCGCGCCGTACCAGGAACTCGGCGGCGGCCACCAGCGCCTCCGGCCCGACGCCGTGCCGTTGGGCCAGGGCCGCCAGGTCGAGCGGCGCCTGCGGATGACGCGCCAGTTCCGCCACCAGTACCCGGTGCAGGTCCATTTTCTTGGGCGACGGAATCCCGAGGGAGTCGGAGAAAGGATGCGCCAACGCGACGGTGAGGTCGGCGGGGGTCAGGGCGCGCCGGTCGTAGGGATAGCCAACCAGGCCGATGTGCGCCTGGGCGGTGGCGACCGAGGCCAGCACCGACGAGGGCGAGAGGTCCATCAGCAAAATATGGGGCGCGTCCAGGCGCGAGGAGCGGATGGCGTTGTAGGCCAGGAATACTTCGGCCAGTTGCATCACC
This sequence comes from Candidatus Competibacter sp., assembly GCA_031732855.1. Lineage (GTDB taxonomy): Bacteria > Pseudomonadota > Gammaproteobacteria > Competibacterales > Competibacteraceae > JAVMKJ01. Next base: position 17,820 of record JAVMKJ010000043.1, on the reverse strand, counting down.
TGGACATGCACCGCCGTCAGGTTGACCCGTTCTTCCTCGGTGGCGAGAAACTGCTCTCCCTGGCCGGATGTAACTTCCTCCAGGCGGGCGAACGGCACCGGCACCCAGGCGACCATCGAGACATCCTGGTCCAGCGACCAGCGCTTGTAGCGGATCTGGTGGGCGCCACCGTTGAGATCCAACTGGCCGCGGGCACCATAGGCGCCGCCGAAAAAGGTGATCAGGTCGGAGTAAATCTCGCGCTGACAGGTGCCATCGATGGCGACGAACTGGATTTCGCGGGTGCCGGTGGTCTGCTCGATCCGTTCCTGCAGGCGGGCGCGGAACCGTTCGCTGCTAAACCTGGGGCCGAAATCGCAGACCAGCTTGTGAAAGAAGTCGAGATAGAACCCTTCGGTGGCCGCCACCCGATCGTGGTACATCGCTTCGTACTGCGCTTGGCTGGCCGACAGGGCGGCATGGTATTGCCGGTAAATATCTGATACTTTAGACACAGATATGCTCACCAACTTTTTCTAAAATGCTCAATTATGAAAAAATTCGTATATCAATTATTTTTCAACTCAGTAGATTGTCCAGATGAGTTTGCAATAGATGCAATAATTTCATCCAATTTTGGTAACACTTCGTCGCTACTTTTACCCGTCAATGATCTCGCCAGTCGACCTGCAAGTGAAAGAGACATGGAGTAAAATTTCTGCCATCTTTTTTTAGATTCGAACGTAATAGAATGAGAAGGTTGGTTCCTAATATCTTCGTAAGCTTCTCGCCAAAATTCGATATCAGAAAACTCTTCAAATAGACGATTATTTTCTTCTAATTTTGCCATCCGAATCCAACCAATAAATAAAAGATCAGTAAATCCGAGTCTTGATTTTCTACTCGGTTTTCGATATTCTCCCTGTTTCCAGAGGGCGCGGACTTGCTCGATATCTTCAATTGGAAATTCGGGTGCTTCCCACACTGGAATCTGTAACTTTCTCCCACAGTATATTTGAAGTATTTGTTCAGGAATCTCCAAAACGGACTTCAAAGCAGTGTTATTATCAGAAATCTTCTCGGCTTCATATAGTCGATACAACACCAACTGAACGGCAGCCAAAGCACTTCCCCCACCCCTCCCGCTCAAACTATCAGTCAATCGCCACCCTTGTCCTGAGTTTTCTTCAGCATCCCGAGCAAAACCCTTAACGTCTTTAGCAAAGTTCTGCCAACCGATCAATGCTGTAATTACCGTATCGGTGGATTTATTTTTGACCCGTTCAATTTCCTTTGCTGCCTTTTTTGCTGCTTTCTCAATGCTCTCCCAATCCGGTGAAAAACCAGTAGCTAACCTCCATACCGTAATTATGGCCAAAATAAGCTTTATTCTTTCTTCCGCACGACAAGCTAGCGATAAGCCGTTAACCAATCCATCAAGCTCAGAGAATTTTCTCTGTGCAACTACGCTTGCAATGGTAGCTAGGGATTGTTGGTATTTTCCGCCAATGCTGTTAGTACAGGCAAAACCGATAGTTGCTGAACGTATATCTCCATTTCTATCTATGAGGATTTCTTTCCAATCATGATCTCTAACCGCAGTTCTGTCTTCTTCATTCGCAACGTTACGCCAAAGTGCTGACACTCTATGTTTGAAAAAGTCCGAGCCTGGTGCATCTAACCAGTTCAAAAACCGTTGACATTGCTCTAAACTTCCATTTTGCGCTGAAATTTTCAATTCAAAGACCGATTTTGTTCTCTTTGCTTCACTTATTAGCCAACGAACAAGAGCTGGTATCCCCCCAGACCAAGATAATATTATTTCCCAATATTCGTGAGGAAGTCCTATACTTTCAGCTAATGCTTTTACCTCATCTCTTTGATATCCAGTCAGAAAAATCATGTTATGGCCTTGACCAAAATCTGAACATATAAAAGTTTCTTTTCCTCTAGTCATCTCCCAACGGTCACGTAAACGACTTAATGGTATCGGCAATTCTACAACTGTGCTTAATCCAAAGTTTACTTCTAATTGTCTTAAGTGCGCCCCTAGTGTCCAAGTAAGCTTCTCAATAGTTTTGTGGAACTGAGGTAGTAAAATAACTGGAGTTCGCTCTTCTTTTTCTAATATTTCCAACGCAAATTCTAGAAGCTCTAATTCTTCATCTGTATCAATTCCTTGATTATTAATATTTACTTTCCAGAAACTTAATGTACGTTTAACAAACTCTTTTGATGTTCGATACGAAGCTGGCGAAAGGTACGCAATGGCAAGCTTTTCAGGGTCAAGACCGCATTTCTCTTGAAATGAAGCATCACGAAGCAATTTGAAAACATAATCAGGATAAGTGAGTGGAGGTGCAACTAAAATAAAATTTCCGCCTAAATTTAGCCATGATGATGCAATTTGTTTAGCTACATTCTCAGAAGCCATAGGATGTTTTATATTCATTGTTGACGACTTATATCCTCTAGTTGGCGTTCAATATCTGCCCATAGTAAATTGAATCGTCTTCGCATCGATTCACCAAGTAAAGGTATAGCAAACTCAACTTGATATTCACTTGAACATGATGTTTTTAAAAAACCCATATTCCGCGCACTTATAAGTGCTGGTTCTATCATTTTCCGATTAAGACCTGCACGAGTAACTAACGGAGATCGTTCCATCCAAATTTCTCCTACATTAACAGGATGTCCGCTAATTGGACTCCGCATATTGGCTACAGCTAACAATACGCCTTTAATCATTACCTTATCGTCTATGGAATTCGCATAAAGAGTTCGCAGCTCATCCTCCCCTGGGTTTTCAAGCGTATCAATTGTCTTGATACCTGTTTCTTTTGCCAGCATTCGGTTTACCCCTTCATTCACGTCTGCTGGAAAAATCTGCGAGTGTTTTGCGCAAGAAAAAGTCGACCCTGCTAATAGTTTCATATAGTAGGGAATACCTGCTGTTATACGTAATACATGACGTAGTGTATCATTCGAAACTTTAAAAGTATTTGCTAAGCTTTTAGGTTGTACAACAGCTCTAGTTCTCTGCTCATTTTGCTGCGTATCCACATTAAAAGGAGTCAGATTAATTGCCGGTATGCTATTGTAAAATGGTGCTGAAGCATCGGATACAAAAAATCGCCTTGCAGCATGTGAACCGGCAAACAAAAGACCTATATTTTTATTATTTGCAATCAAATGCCTTAGCTGCCACATAATTCCCATAGCTTTATCTTTTTTTAGCCCACCATCTAGAAACATTTCGGCAAAACGATCAATTTCATCTATGACAAAATACACTCTAGCTCCCTGAGGTAATTTTTCGAGCAATCCTGCAGTAAGGTCAGAAAGAAATATGTCGACTTCGGTTTCTTTCTCTAATGTCGTACCTATCTCTTGCAAGTTTGGAATATAATCTTTCAATTCTCGATTATCATATCCTTTTAAAATTCTTCTCCAAATCCAAGAATTAAAAGCTTTTTCATTATCAAACTGAGAATCTAATGTGAAGTACAAAACAATATCATCCCGCCCCTTTCTATAGGAAAACTCGTCTAGTATCCGAAATAACATGGTAGTCTTTCCGGAGCGCCTAGGACTGGTAATCCAAAGGCTTCCTGCCCGCTGAGAGTTAAACAGTATGTCCTCTATTTTTTTCTCATCTGAATCTCTAGGAATATAGTCCTTACCCCTCATTGGGCTATACGGGAACCCATCAAAAGACTGCTCGATAAATAAGGGTGTAGGTGCAACAAAATTATCGTCAGTTTTACCAGTATCAATTGTCCACGTTTGAATGTATTCTGTATGCCTATCCTGCAGTGTCTTAACTTGGCACCTGATCTCAATAGGGATCTTACCTCTGAGTGTATCTTTGAGGTTTAGCGTAATACGGATCTGTTGTCGGTCTAGAAAGGGACCTGTGACTCGGTGGGTTGGGGTTCGGTTAGGCCCAAAGGTGATAGGGCTCCCTTTTGGCACGTTTAAAACGATATCCTGCGGTGGATCCATCACTGATGGAACTATCTCGACAACAACAATCCATAGATTTTTTTCCTGTCCCTTCTCTAGTGTGCCGATAACCTCAATTTCAGCAGGCCGCTCTTGGCGCCTCTTGCTTAACGTGAAGAGATGTTCAACAAACAATAAAAATGGCTTTGATCTCTGTTTATTACGTTCCGATTCTAAAAATCCAATCAGTCGTTCCCATCCCGGCACATCAGTTGCCCTTTCTATGAGCCCAGCAAACAGCTCTGCCCGCTCTTGCTGCATTTTTACCGGATCTTTTTTTAGCAGAAATACTAGAGCCCCTGACAATCCTCCCTTTACACATATGCGCAGCAAGAGAGCACGGAAATCTGCTCCCCGGCGCGTCTCGCCGGATGCATAGTCCCAAAGTGCATCCAAGACAGGACTCCTAGGTATCCCTGTTACATTTTTGCTGTTTTCACCTAAGACCCTAGCTAGGCGAACTGCCGCCGATCCCACTAAATCATCGTCATCACTGCGCCACAGGTTGAAGTCATCCTGCTCAATAAGCCAGAATACTGAAAATATCTCTAAAGGAGATTTTTCTGATTTTTGCCCCTTCCTACTTATATTCTTAAGTAAACTTTTTGCTCCGGTGTGTTCAATTAGCATCAATACAGACTCAACGACATCAGGACGATTTTCATTATTTAACAAATGCGCAAGCGACAATCCAGCGCCAACAAAAAAAACATCGCTTAAACTCTCTTCTTTTGTCAATTGAATTTTTGAGACACATAACTTTATTACTTCATCCCAATTTTGTCGATTCAGAGCCGATTCTATCTGCTCATCACCATCATTTTCTAATAAAGAGAATTCGGTTTGACCTACAGAATAGTTTCTAATCACATCAATCAGGTTGTGTCTTGCTTTTTCAACATAAATATTATTATTGGTAACAGCGGGTCTATTTTCTCCTCCCTCGTAATTTCCCTTAAAAACATCTAATTCAGTTTCCACTTTGGGAATATCAAACTTCTCACTTTCTGTCGATAACCATTCGATAAATTTTTTTATAGTCTGAATACTATCAATACAATGTTCGTTCTCCATTCGATCCGATAAATTAACCAGCAGTTTTTCAGTCAAACTATCCTGTTCTAAAACCCATTCTGGTGTTATTAGTAACTTCATAATTTTCAAAATTAATAGAAACAGTAAATCTCGATATTCCGGCCGCAAAATATTCGGTCTTTCCAGAAGCTTCAATAGAGGTGAGAATATGGTATCAAGCACACATTTAAGCCATTCAGCGCGGCTGGCATCCGGTAGATTTCGAGGTAAATTTAAAATTTGAGTAATATTACTGATTTCCTCTCTAAGTCTCTCAGGAAGATCAGGTAATTGCATAAGTTGGTTAAGTACTGTAATATGAACCATTCGCTCCTTAGCGGTATTCATCAGTTTCTTAAGTTCTTTTTTTAACTCAGATAGTTCTTTATCAGGGGAAACAGTACCCCCCAAATAATAAATATCTTTACAAAGCTGCTGGCGTAGCTCTTCGTTACCGTAACGCTCTAATGCAGAACAAACTTCCGCTTTCAGAGACTCTGTGCGAGCTATTTGGTTATACCAATCTCTAGTTTTGGTACAATTAATGATGTCTTCGAGTTCATCTATAAATAATGACTTTGTATCGCTCTTAAATGCTTCCAATTTGGATTGAATTTCTTTCAAATCAGACGTTAAAGAGCGTTGTAAATCCATTTCTCGCTCTTCGATCCACTGTATTAAATCAGTCGAGAAACTGGCTCCTCGACGTTCACAGCTCTGTTTATAAAGCCATAAACAAGCAAATTGCCCCCTATTTTGCCATTTTTGCAACACAGTATTCACAACTTCAGGATTGCTCCAATAAGAAAGTACATCTGCAATATACATCTCCCATGTTGGCTGCAATTGTTCAGCCTGTGCCTCAATGCAACGCCACGGAAACTCTAGTTCATCAATTAAATTCTTGGGAACGGGCAAGTGATTAAGAGATCCAGCGAGGTTTCCCGCCGAAAGAACTGGAATGTTACCACTCTTATTGATTTCATATACCCACCAACTGAGCACTGCAAGATAATCATCTTGTGCTATCAATGGATTATTTTCATATTGCTCCAATAATTCAGTAGCAGCACTCTGTAAGCTTCGCACTTGATTTTCATGCTCGCTGGTAATATTGGATTCTACATTTAGCCATTCTCTTAAACAATCAAATCTATCACTAATGTATCTTTGGATTTTCTTTTTATGCTCTGATGAGATGTGACCAAAACGCTCGAGCTGCCCAGAGTTATGTACAAACCAAGTTCCAAAATCGAATTGATTATTTAGCTTATCGAATAAGTGGCGAACCTCATCAGAATTGTGTGCTAAAATGGCCTTACTCAGAGGTAAAAATAATTCTTCGTAGGCGCATATAGCTATTCGGCCATAATTTCCACCATAATTTGGGCGAGTGATAACTCGTTGTTTCACTTGGTCGTACAATTGACTAGCCCGCAAATTGATGTCTTCTTTTTCTCTTCCCAAATTAGTAATCATTTGTTGTAAGCTACTACTTTCACAGATATAATTTTTCCATATAAGATTTCTTAGTTCATAAAGAAACTTGTAAGCACTGTTCCTTACCCGATCATATTGGTCCTCTGGTCTAATCGAAACCTCCTTTAGGGGTCTCCAATACCAATAATCTATGTGTGATGGATCTTTATTATCACAGGCATTTAACCATGAATTGAGTAAACACAGGGTCAATGCTGGTTGTAGCAAAGCATCTTTACCCCAGAGATATTCAAGTTGTACACGGCTTAATGCAGATAAAATTTTACAGGTACGGATTAAGTCCATACGCCAATCTTTTAAGACATCAGTAATAAACTGATCGTCTTTAATCGCTTCTTGATCAAGCAGCATCCGTAGCGCTACACCTATGGCATATGGTGTCACCTTCAATTTCTCAAATGGATAACAAAGTACTTTCCATCCCTCAAATTTCAATACATCATCGGCAAATGGAGTCCAGTTTTTATTTTCTGATTCATCTGCACAATGATGTCTAAATTTTTCGATCTTCTTCAGCTTCTGATAAAGCTGATTGTTATTATTATTGCTTAAATTAAGCCAGTCAATCAGGGCCAAAAGACTATCAAATGGCCCTTCCCAGCTAACAACGATTCCATGTTCTTCCAGCTTCTTAGTATTATCCCGGTAGCAGATTAGCTTCTTTTCACATTCAATTAGGATGGCCAACTCACTCGACTGTTGTCTTAACCATTGGTCTATGTCATTATATTCGGTATGTTGTATTTTTGTCACTAGGTTCTCTTGACCTATGATTTTTTTCCCAATACTAATCAAACTGTTCTGGAATAATGTGAAGTATGAATTTATGGATTCGTTAATTGACTGCAAAGTAACATTGATGTCTGATAAATTTTTTTCTAATTTAGAAATGATTTCTATGGATGATGGCTCGGATTTTATCTCATAAGTAGAAGACATGAAATCGTCAATTTTTAACAAATAAGCTTGCCATGCCAATGCAAATTGGTCTAAAGTTTTACGTAACTGTATAATATCGTCCGAATCGGTTTTATCAATAGAGAAATTTACAGTACTTGACTTTTCCTCTACTAACTTAACGGGCATAATAAGTGTAGAATTATCATGCTTATTTTTTGTTTCTATTTTGCCTTCAGTAATCAGGTATGATTGATCCAGCATCAGTCCCGCATCACTTTCTTGAGCACTATCTGAGGCATTCAGTTCATTTTTCAATTCTTCTATATCTGAGGTTGGCTGGCTAAATAATTCAAATACCTGAAAACAATAGTCAGCCAAACGTGGTTCATCCACAGAAATGGGATAGATGTAATTTGCATCAAATTGTGCGGGCTTATATTGTCGCCATGCCGCAGCTTCAGCGTATGCCCAAAGATACAGAGCCATTTTACTTGGGTCGCAATTCGCAGTGCGGACTATCTCCAAAAAATCAAGTATTTTTGTTGGTTTGATAAACTCCCCATAACCTGGATTTCGAATAAATAATAGTTGTTTTTTTTCATGATCAATTGATGATATTTCAAGCACTGAATCTCGCACCCAATTCACGATCATTTGAAATAGCGGAACCCATTTTTTGTTTGACTTTCTCGGATCTATTTGCTGATACCAATTGACTCTGAAATTGGAATTAGGCAAATAACGGCTAATAATAGCTACCCGTTCCTCGTGTTGTCGGGGAACTTCAGTCTGGATCAGTCTAGCAATTTTTTTCGAATAACTACTTGGTTCAATAGATAATTGAAAAAGACATTTTAAGAGATCTATATTAACGTCTGTACCAACATAGAACGCAGTTGGTAATGGCATTAGTTCAGGAATTTTTTTTCTCATAGTCTCAATTACATTTACATTGAGCTTAATCAAGACTGCTTGCGGATACTTGGCAACCGGGGACGCATTTCCCCATGCCGCCGGGCATATTGACCTTGGTAATCTGGACAGAAGGTCCGCGAATCGCAGATGACGCAAGTGCTTTCGTCGCTGGCGTTGCGCTCCCATGCTTGCAGAATGGGCGTGCCAGTCAGTTCCTTCCCCCGACAGGTCTCAATTCGTCTGACCACGTCGTCAAAGTTGGCCAGCGCTTCCTGAACCGATTTCCCATCGACGGGGATCACCCGCAAGGCCCGCGCTAGCCGATATTCCAAGGATAGCACAGGTGCATCTTGATGGGACGACCAGGACCGCAGCAACTGCTCCGCTTCCGAGCCAGCCGCCGGCGGTACATCCGTCAGGTTGCCTTGAACCTCTCGCTTGAGGTCACGCATGTCGCTTTTGGATGGGTACAGTTCGTTGACATAGATCAACACCCCCGCCACGACCTTGAGCGCGTCGGCCTGCTTGCGGCGCAGTTCGGCGTAGGTCTGGATTTGCCAGGCGTACTGATCCCAATAACTGCCTCGCACCAGCCCCAGGTTCGCGGGGCGTCGCATCCCCTTGTAATCAACGATCAGTTCATACGTGCCATCGTGGGGCAAGTTCGGACATTGCGCCCGGATCAGCCGGATGAGAGGGTTGTCGCGCAACGTCGGATCATTGAAAGCGATGTGGGTGACCACATCCACAATGCCGACCATTTCGTAGCGGTCCGCTAGCCGGAACTGGTATTGCGATTGAATGGGCGGTAGCAGGCGTGCCCCGTACAGCCGCACCTCGGAGCGGTGGATCAGCGGAAACAAATACGGGCCGAGTTCCTGAATAGCCGCGCGCGCACGTTGGTCGCCCAGTTCTTCCATGTCGGGATTCCAGGCATGGAGGCCGCGCGCCGCCAGGCGAGCCTTGATCAGGGCGCGGATGTCGTCCAGTTCGGCGTCGGGCCAAGGTGGCAGGACCGGATTTCCATTCCGGACGGTGTCCTGATAGCGGCGGAACGCTTCGTCAAGCACCCCATGAATAAATTCGCCAAACCAGAGTTGTACCGGCTGGGACGGGGGCAGATTGCCGATGCGCGTGTAGCGGTACTGCAAGCCGCAGCGCAGGAAGCCGATCAGATCGCCGGTCAGGCTGTAGGAAGGGAGCGTGTAGGCTTTGGGTCGAACCGAAAGGGACATCGTTCCACTCCTCAAATCGCGACGAGGGGCAAGGCGTTCGCTTGCCAAAGACGGCGGCCCGTCCGATCGCAACCGGCCGCGATGTTGTGCACGGAGCCACCCGGTAGCGACGCCCGCAAACCGACCAGCAGCAGCACATCCTGGGGCCGGCTGTACGCGACAAAGAACTGGCGGTAGAGGTCGTCGAAGGCGCGGTCAATCTGACGGCGTGGCGTAGTTCCAAGCGGTGAGTGCGGACGCAACAGGTCTTCAAGCCGGTGCGGCGGCCCACCCACGTTCGGGAAACGCTTGAAGGCGTTGGCGTGGTGATTGGTGCGGAAGTCTGAGCCGACGTCGACGATGATCAAAGGAAACTCCAAACCTTTGGACTGGTGGATGGACAGGATGCTGAGCCGATCACGAGGGAACGACTCGATCAGTTCCTCGTCCACCTTGACCGTGCCGGTGGCAATCGGCCCCAGGAAGTCGCGCAGCAACTCCTTGATCGAAGCTTCGCTCAGACCGGGGTTAGCCGGATCGTGCGCCAGCCGACCGCGGAACTTGCCGATCTGTTCGCAGGCGCTGAGCTGGCGGGTGAACACTTCCAGATAAATCTGCCCTTCAGGGTCGTCATGCAGATCTGGGAAGTAATGAAGCAGTCCGTAAACCAGTTCGATAACCGCGACCGACCGAGGCCAGACCAGGCCAGGGCGCTGCGGGTCACGGTCTCTCCAGCCACTCGCATAGGCAACCAATTCCGGGGGTGTGGCGGGGTCGTTGGCGTAGTCAATCGCTCTTTGTCGCCACTGGTTCAGCGTGGCGCCGGCATCGGCAAATCCCGACAACTGGCCTTGTAGCGTGCCGCCCGGATCGAGGCACTCGGCCAGCAGGCCACCAAAGCGCTCGACCAGCGGGATGCCGGAGAAGTCCTCGCCCCGCGGGTTGAACACGGCAATGGCCGGCGTCATGGCCCCCAGTTTCTGGCGCAGGAAAAGGGGGAGCCGAGCATTGCCACCGCTGTTGTACTCGGCCGGGCTGCTGCACAGCAGGGCGCAGTCCCCCAGATCTCCAGTCCGGTTATCGCGGATCACGAATTGCCCGTTCGGCAGCCGGTAGCCGTTACCCCGGAATACGTCGTGGATGAATCCCGCCAGATCGTCGGCCAACTCATCGAGGGTATCCCGGAACAGTCCGAGGACCGGCAGACCGGGCGCGGCATTGGGCGCATGAACCAGCGCGGGCTTCTGGGCGACCCTGACCGTTTGATAGTCATGATCCAGCGTGGCGAAGTCGTTCACAAACCGGATGATCGTCTGGGTGGAACGGTAGTTGGTGTTGAGAAAAACCGTTTGTGGAGTGCGCGGAAAGCGTTGCTGGTAGCGGGCGGCGAAATTGCTGAACAAATCCACCGTGGCGCCCCGAAAGCGGTACAAGGACTGGTCGTCGTCACCGACCACGCCCAGCGCCCCGCCGCAGGCCTGGGCGAACTCGAAGTAAATCTGTTCCTGCAACAGATTGGTGTCCTGGTACTCGTCCACCAGCACCACCCGCAGATTCTGGGTGAAGTCGGTCAGTTGCCCGGCAACCAGGCGCTGCAATAGCTCATGTTCCAGCCGGGCGAAATCCACCATGCCGCGCTGCTGAAGTTCGTTGGCGTAGTCGCTCAGGGCGGCGTCCAGAACCTGGTAGCCGGCTTGCTGGGCCGGTGGCGCGGACTGGATAAACCGGTTCCAGTCGATTTGATCGTGGTGGCGCCGGTCCCAGAGGGTTTGCAGTAATCCGGCCTTGGTACCCACGTGGTAGCCGAACCGGCTGCGATTGTGGGCATGAATGCCCAGCAGCAGTTGATCGAGGTCAGCATCCTGGTACCGGCCCTGATTCAGCAGTCCCTGCCGCAGCAGCAGGGTGGCGGCAACGAATTCGTCGGCGAGGATGGGCGGCTGGGTGCCTGGAGCGCGGAAGTCGCGCAGCAACTGTTCGGACAAGCTGTCGAGCGTGCCGGTCCAGACCTGGTTGATGTCGGTATCCCCCACACGCTTTTTCTGGGGGCGGCCCAGGGTGGGATCGGCGAGCAGCGTATCAATCAGGCGAAAGCCCCAGCCCAGGATGCGGGAGCGCAGTTCTTCGGCGGCTTTTTTGGTGAAGGTGGTGGCCAGGATGCCCACCGGCGGCACGTCGTCCACCAGGATCAGCTTGAGGATGCGCACGGTGAGGCAGGTGGTCTTGCCGGACCCTGGGCCGGCGACAATGAACAACGCGGCGTCCGGCGGCTGTTCGATGGCCTTTCGCTGCTCGGTATCCGGCCTGGGGCGGAAGGTGGTCAACGCCTGGTAGAACTGGTCTAATGAGATCATGGTTCCTGATTTTGTTGGTCTTCTCAACAGGCAAATTCGGTAGCGGTAGAACCGTCAGCTTCGCCGATGTCGGCAACCGGATGAAACCTCAAGAAGCAGATCGGTAAAATATAGAATACAGAAGCATATCGGCCCAATCGATGGCGAGCGATCATCCCTCGATGCAGGGCGTCCAAGACTGCCTGCGAACTGAGGATACCCAAGCTTATTCTCTTTGCCCGCATGGGCTCCACATCAGCCCTTTCTTCGTACTGGAGGTATTTGATGAATATGATGAATCCTGACGGTGTGATGGACAGAGTCCCCATCGCCATGAATGCGGATGGTGTTCTGCGCATCGTCGGTAGCCGAGTAACCGTGGATACGCTGGTGAGCGCTTTCCAGGATGGCGCGACCGCCGAGGAAATCGCACAGCAGTATCCATCGGTATCGTTGGCGGATATTTATTCTGTTATTGGGTACTACCTTCACCAGCGACCCGAGATTGAAGCCTATCTCGCCCGGCGACGCAGGGAAGCCGCACAGATTCGGCAAGAGAATGAAGCACGCTGGGACCCGACAGGTATCCGGGCTAGACTGCTGGCCCGGCGCACCGAGAAAACAGCCTGAGTCATGATCCGGTTTGCCGCCGACGAAAATTTGAATAACGATATCGTGCGCGGTCTGCTACGTCGCGCTCCGACGCTGGATATAGTTCGGATTCAGGATACCGAACTGTATGGCGCGGATGATCCCACCATTTTGGCTTGGGTTGCGTTAAACAAGCGAATATTGCTCACCCATGATATCAATACGATTACAAAATATGCTTATGACCGAATTCGTGCCGGTCAGCCCATGCCGGGCATATTCGAGATCAACCGCCAAGTCACTATCGGAACAGTGATTGAAGATTTACTCCTGTTGGCCGAAATTAGTCTGGAGGACGAATGGGAAGGCCAAATTCTGTATTTGCCATTGCGGTAATTACGACACCGCCAAATTCCGATGATGCCACGTTTTTCAATTTGGCTGCCGGCAATGGCTTCTATCTCACACCGCCATGGCTTTCAAGTGATTGATGATCCGGCGGGCGATGTCCTTGCGCACTCCATGGGCGGCCAGTTGCTCGGTGGAGAGCCGGGCGACTTGGGCGATCTGAGTGAAGCCGGCTGCCTCCAGCCGGCGGATCGAGTCCACGCCGACCCCGGCTTTGCCCTTGCGGCGACGCAGGGTCAGGACCAGCGCCCCGAGCGGCGAGGCGAACTTGATCTGTTCGATCAGTTCCAGCACTTGCCGGTGGATCGCGCCGAGGTGGCGTTTGACCCGCTTGACCCGTTCGAGGTCGGCGCCGCACTCTTCGCGCAGGTGGTAGTAGAACGCCCGCACGTCGAGCAGTCGGGCGAGTCCGGCCAGCAGCCAGAGCATCGTGTCCCGCCAGCGCTCTTCGACGCCTTCGAGGTTGGTAATGCCGTACTGGCGTTCCAGGTCGGTGATTGACCGTCCCCGTGCCCGTTCGTGCAGGACGATGGCGTTGAAAGTGGCGAGGTAGCCGCGCTGTCGCGCCCATTCGTCCCGGTCGGCGACCTTGCGCGCGGGCTCCAGGCCGAGTGAGCCGATGACTTCGGCGGCGTTGGCGTGGCCCTTGCCGCCGCGCAGCCAGCGGCGGAACAGCAGCGGTACTTGCGCGCTGTGTCCCTCGCACCAGCTTTCCACTTGCCCGGTCAGATCGGCGCTGAATTTGCGCAGGGTGGGAGTGTCGTCGTGCAGCAGTTCGAGGACCAGCAGGGTGTCGAGCGGGGTCCAGCGGCCGAGGAGGTGATCGTCTTCGCCGAGCGAGAGCAGGTCGCGCATCAGCCAGCCGAAGCCGGCCGCCACCGTGAGCGGTAGCACGGAGCGCACCGCGCCATCACCCAGCACGGTCAGGTGGTGGTGATCGGTCGTTTCGTCGTGGTAGGCCAGGCGTTGTTGGTTCAGCCAGCGCAAGGCCGCCGGTATTTGGGCGACGATGGCCCGCCCGCCGAGCGACCGCTGGAAGAAGGTTTCGAGATCGGCCACGGTTTTGCCGGTGGTACCGGCGCGCAGCAGCAGCGAAGCCACCGCCTCGGCAGCAGGGGGGAGACGGGAATCGTGGGCGCGTTCGGACAGGGCCAGGGCCGAGGTCAGCGGGGGCAGCGTTTCGCGGCGCAGGGCTTCCACCAACTCGGGGGTCGACCACTCATCCGTGGGGCGTTTCAGCAGCAGCGCCTTGCCGGGACGGTCGCTGCGCCCGGCGCGGCCCATCATCTGCAACAGCTCCGCCACGCCCGGCGAGCGGGCGCCGGGATAGGTGAGGTCGCGGACGACGACGTGGGTTGCCGGCAGGTTCACGCCCAGGGCTAGCGCCGAAGTCGTGACCACGACCCGGCTGGCGCCGCTGAGGAATTGGCTGCGTACTTGGTCGCGTTGGGCGGGCGGCAGCTTGGAGTGATAGGGCAAGGCTCCGGCAGGTCCGGCCCGATCGCCGAGGCGTTGGGTCAGTTGCGCGGCGGTGCTGGCGGTGTGGCGGGCCTGGTAGATGAAAACCAAAGCTTGGGTACTGGGAGTGGTCAGTTCGTTCTGGAGCCAGTCGGCCATGCCGGCGTTGGCGTCTTCGCCGGGGGCCAATTCGGCGAGCCATTTGTCGAGCGGAGGGGTGCGTTCGGTGACCGAGATTACGTCGCAGGGTGCGAGCCAGTCGGCGACGGTGTCGGTGCCGCCCAGCGTGGCGGACAGCAACACCAGCCGGGGCGGGGCGGGCAGGCAGAGCAGCGAGGTGATGAGGTATTCAAGGGTGGCGCCCCGGCGCGGTTCGGAGATGAGATGCGCTTCGTCCACGCAAACCGCGCCCAGATCGGCGAACCAGCCCTGATTTTCCGGGGCACGGAGGATGGATTCGAGGCGTTCGGGGGTGGCGATGATTAGTTCGGCCCCGGGGGCAGGGTCGGCGAAGGTTTCGTTTTCCAGCCGGTAGTCGCCGGTGGAGACGCGCAGGGCGAAGGGGCGGCCGATGGCTTCGCCGAGGGCGGGCGCCAGTCGTTCCAGTTCATCGGCTTTTTCGCGGGCGAGGGCGCGGAGGGGTTCGAGTAGGACCGCTCGTTTGCCACGAGACAGGGCTTCGAGCAGAATCAAATGGCCGATGAGGGTTTTGCCGCTGTTGGTGGGGGCGGAAATCAGAAGGTGGCGACGATTGCCGAATATTCCGCGCTCTAAGGCGGCGAGTTGGAGGGGGCGGGGCGCGGCTCTACAAGTAAGGATGAATGCTGCTTTGCTTAGCGATGCCGGCAAGGAAAAATCAGCCCAATCAAGCAATGTTTGCCTCGCTACAGCGATCCCCGCAATACCGATGTGCGTTAGGTGTATTTTTGCTGTCGCTGAGGCGAGCACATCTTCTTCTGACATGGGTTATTCAATTGCTTTGGCAAGCTTTTCCATTTCGTCGGGATAAAAAATTTCATCCCACCCACTTTCGTAAAAAACTCGGATATCCTCGTCGCGCCATTCACCATCAATGACTAGCAGCATCCTTGAGGCAGATTGCCGTTTCTTAAATGCACCATTCCGAATAGTATACTTCAAAGCTCTTGCTCTACCGCATAGTTCCTTGCGCTTATGGTCGCGGCCCGCTTCTGTGACTGATTGCCAAAAAATTAAACCATCCTTGAAAGCGAAAACCGGCATTTTTCCGGCGTCTTGTACCGTTCCACCTGCGATTTCACCCATAATGCTAGGTGCTGCTACTCGCCAAGCTTTGGGGCTACAGGCAGTTTCGATTAGTGTCGGTAGTGGCTCAAAGTCTTGGTGTGTTAGTAATTTGTTCCATAGATTGTAAGCATGTCGTTGCTGTAAATCAGCTAAATTAAGATGACTTGGGTTTTTTACGTCCTTCAGCAATTTAGCTACGGCATAAGAAAAACAAAAAATTGAAACATCGGCAATCTGTTTTTCTCCTTTCAACCATTCGAGAAATCCTCGTTCACCCGGTCGTTTGGCTTTTGGTAACACACGCTCGATCCAACGTATCGATTGAAGTTTCTGACGATCATTTAACTGACTGAGTATTTGCTCAAAAAACGGTTTAAGTGTTCCTGCTACGTGTGCTTCCTTGAATTCCGCCATCATTCGTGAATATCCGAAATCGTTATTGAGGTTTTTATATGACCTTAAAATTGCTACTAAATGATCATATAACCAAACTCTGGTTTCACCAAAATTTGATACTTCTCCACACATCGTTGGATCTGAATAACATCTATTGAGGAGTGCATAACAACCCAATGGATCGATCAGTTCTTTCCAATTTTGCAAACAATAATTATGCCAATCAGTTACTTGTGATGGCATTTTGCGGAGCAGTTCCGCCGCCTTAACCATTTCATCCGGGGCATTTTCTAATGACTTGTTGAGAGCAGTTGCCGCTTCTTTCAAATTACCCTTGGCTGCTTCCAGGAAAAAATCCGCTGCTAATCGCAGGTCACGGGAAGTTGTTCCCAGCATATCCGATGCCCGGTCATCAGCTACTGGGATTGCATAACTGCCGATTGTTTCCTTGAGCATTCCCAAAGATTCTACATGCGCGGGCGCATTATCAAGCTTCACTCGGCCAGATTTTAGATGTGAAACCAAAACCAATGTGCGAATCGAACCATCGAAAACCAGCCAGCGGGCCAGTCCCCGCCTCAACATCGTAATTTTTGCTGGTCTGACAGAGGCTCCTATTCGCGAAAGATAATCTGCTCGACATAATGTCCAAAGGGAAGTTAATGAATCTTTTTTGTCGAACAGAATCTTGGATAGCGCCTGCTCAAATCCCTTCATAGCTTGGGCAAATGAGGCATCAAACTTTGCTTCTCCCTGCCTCACTGCACGAAGCACTAACTCAACCCGTTCATCTCTTTTGGAAGGTGCCGCTGCATGATTCTTATCCAGCCATTGACTAATTACTGAACCGAAAGCAGGATCTCTATCTACAAGGAGCGTAGCGTCACAGATGGTTTCGATCAATCTGACCAATTCAGGCTTGATCTCAGACCGAAAAACGAGATTCAGGACGGTTGTTTCTGTCGAAAGCCGCGATTTGGTATCGAAAATTTCGCCCACATTGCGCCAATATTTCTTTTCTGATTCTTTGGGTGATTCACTCGCATTTACCATAACCAGCATGGATGGACTTTTCGAATCTACGCCAATGGTAAAATCCGGCTTGATCACGGCTCCATCAGGCGATTCCTGCCAAAAGATCTGCTCGTTGCGTCCCGTTAGCGCTACCGCTCTTTCAAGCGCCACTTTAGCGATGGCTTCCGCAAGTTCGCCTCGCGTTTCGCCAGCCATGCTTATACTCCTATCCCATCGAAATTTGGCACTTGCACCGGCAACGGCACGTCGTTATACGATCCCGTCACCAACAACTGTCCCCTTGCCATCGCCTGCAATTCCCGCTCGAAGCCCATCGGTTCTTAGTTGTCTGGAATCAAAATTAAGCCTGGATCCATTACAGAACAGCCTCAAGTCCCTTACGTTCGATGAGCGACAACAGCCTTCTTGAAGGACCGCTCGGGCGCTGATGGCCGATCTCCCATTTCTGAATGGTGGAGATACTGGTATTAAGTACAGCAGCCAAATCCGCCTGACTCAGGCGTTCCTTTTCCCGAAGCCGCTTGATCTTCTCGGGTGGCATATCTTCCCCGCCGCCTTGACGCAAAGCATCGTATTCCGCCAGACGATGCGCGCTAATCAGGCCTGAGGTGTGTAGCCCGCAAGCTGTATCATGCAGTTCATCCAGAATGCGACTCTTACGTGGTATTGTTGTCATCGCCCACCTCCGTTAATTACATTGGGTAAACCCCCGGCTCTGCCGGGGTGACAGTAGCCGTTTGACA
>JAVMKJ010000042.1:0-5994 GCA_031732855.1 Candidatus Competibacter sp. | reverse complement strand
GCCCGCGTCCCGATACCGAACCGACCGGTCATCCCGATTACCGGCGCAGCGCCCTACCGCTGCTCGAAGCACTGGGTGGTTTGGGCGACCTGGCGCAAACCCAGGTGCTCGGTCCCCCAACCCTGGCGGCGCTGGAAAAGCAGCTAAACGATGCCTGGAGTTCCGGGCGTCCGTTTACCGCTCTGCATCTGGATAGCCATATCCACGGCGATCCCGAAAGTGGCGCCCCTATGTTCGGCTTCGAAGCCAGCTACGATTTGTACGCGCCGGTCTGTCGCGACGCTCACTTCGTCCCGGCATCGGCGCTGGCATCCCTGTTGGTCACTTACCACATCCGCCTGGTCGCTCTGGTCTGCCCCAGGAAGACAGCCGCGGCCGGGCTGGCCTCCACCCTGCTGGCGGCGGGAATCACGGCGGTCGTGACCGTTCATCCCGATACGCCGGCGGAAACCCTGCGCCGGTTCTGGAGTGCGTTTTATGAGGAGCTGCTGCGGGGCGCCCGAATCAGTCAGGCCATGTTCGCCGGCCAGCGTCGGCTGGCTGGCGACAGCTTCCGCATCGAGGGACTGGGCGGAGGAGGCGTCCACCTGCAGGACTGGTTCGCCTGCAAGCTATACTTGGGCGAACAAGACCTCCGATTATTCCTGCGCCCCCCGCTGGAACTCTGGCGCCGGCTGTTCGGTCGCGCCCAAACTCGCGAACCAGGCCTGATGTCACCGCCGCCAACCGGCTTCATTGGTCGCGGTCGCGATCTGTTGGTTCTGGAACGATTGCTCGTCAGCCACGCGACCGTTTTCCTGCGAGGGCCAGGCAGTTGCGGCAAGACCGCGGCCGCGATCGCCCTGGTGGATTGGCTGACCCGTTGCGGTCTCTATCGCCACATCGCCTACGCTCGCGCCGCCGACGCCGGCGATACCCGAACTCTGCTGGAAACCCTGGGACGCCAGCTGCTTCCCGAAGGTGCCTACTGGTCGATCGGGCGTTATCCAACCCTCTGGCAAGCCACCGACCACCTTCGACAAACGCTGCGAACGCGACCGACCCTGATCCTGCTCGATCAACTCGATCAATGGCCCTCGGAGCAAACCGAGGCCTTCGATCGATTCTGGAAACAACTGATGGAAGAATGGCCGAATCTCCGTCTGTTGGGGATCGGCCGTCTGGGACCGCCATCCTTCGCCCAACCCTGGGCAGAAGCGATCTTGAGTCCTCTGGACGAAAGCGACGCCATTACCCTGGTCGGTCGAACGTTGATCGCGGCCGGAGAAATTCCCCCAGCCGCGGACAACGGCAGCAACTTTCAGCAATTGCGCGATCTGGTTGCGCTGGCCGGCGGACATCCGGGCGCGCTGCGTCATCTGGCGCACGAAATCGGCGCCCGGGGCGCGGGCGCCACCCTGACGCTGCTGCGTCCCCTCCGCGATACCCTGCTGCGCCTCCACGGCGACGATCCGCAATGGCCGCTCTACCTGAGTTTCGAATTGACCCTGCGCCAACTGCCCGCCAGCGATCGGGAACGGCTGACCATCCTGGCTTTCTTCAAGGATGGGGCGAACCGCATCGCCCTCGGGCACGCCCTGGCGCTGGACACTACCGCCATCGACGCGCTGGGCGATCGAATCATCAACCTGGGCTTGGCCGACGATCAGGGTTATGGCCATTTGCGCTTCGATTCCGCCCTGTCGCACTATCTGGCCAGCCAGATGGATCAGGGCCGGCGGGCCGGTCAAAGGGAGCGCTGGCGCACCGGGATGGAACGACTGTTGGCGGTTCTCTACCAGCAATACTTCAAGGACAATACCCGCACGCTCCGGTTGCTGCGGCTGGAACTGCCCAATCTGCTGGCCCTGCTGCGCGACAGCCAGCAACACACCAAACCGGAGCGAACCGCCCGGCTGGCCAGTCAGATGGAGCAATTGCTGGCCAATCTCGGGAGCCCGGCGGCGCTCGCCGAGGTCGTGGCCGCCCGCGAGCGGGCCAGCCAGGCGCTGCTCGACTGGAGCCGGGCCCGCTTCGAAACCGAGCGGCTGCGCATCGAACGGCTGCGCGACGAGGGTTCGCTGGAAGACGCCCTGCAAAACGCCCGGCAATTGTTGCGCCAGTGTCAGGATGTCGGCGCCGATGCCTACCCCGGCGCCTCCTACGATCTGGCCCGCGCCCATTTCCAGTTGGGCAAGCTGCTGAAGCTGGCCGGCGCCGCCGAAGCCGCGGCGCGGGAACTGACCGCGGCCCGCCAGCAGTTTCAAACGCTGGCCGATGCCGGCAATGCCAGCGCCGGTCGCATGGCAGCGGTCGCCGATGCCGAAACCGGCGATTGCCTGACCTATCTGCGGCGTTTGCAGGACGCCGCCGACGCCTACGAAGCCGCTCTCGCCCAAGCCGATCCGAACGCCATCAATCCAACGGTCGCATCCAACAAGATGCAGTTGGGGCTGGTGCGCCAGCGACAGGGACGCTATACCGAGGCCGCCACGCTGTACGATTCCGCCCGCCAGATTTTCGAATCCCTGGGGGAACCGGAAGGCGCCGCCCAGGCTTGGCGGCACCTCGCTTTGGCCCAGAAACTTAACGGACGGATGGAACCGGCGATTCTGGCTTGCCAACAAGCGCTGTATCTGTACGAACAACAACGCAATCGAAGCGGGATAGCCGATGTCCTGGGCGAACTCGGCCATTTGCATCAGGCGCTGAACCAGCTTGAGGAAGCGGTTCTGGCGTATCGCCGGATGGCGGAATTATGTGCGGAACGGGGTGATGGCCACGGCGAGGAAGCCAGCCGCAACAAGCTGGCTAACGTCCTCATCCAGTTGCGGCGGCACGATGAGGCCCGCCAGGAATTGTACCGCGCCAGCGAATGCAATTTGCCCGAAAGCCCCACCGCTCGCAATTGGGCGATCCGTCGCGGTTTGCGCGACGTCGGTCAAACAGTTCAAAACCCCGACGTGGCCGATCAAGCCCGGCAACAGGCGATCCAGAAATACTTGGTCTACCGACGGGCCGGCGGCGAAAACACGAACCCTGGTGCCCGGCTGTGCGCCCAGATCGGCCAAGCCATCCAGGCCGGCGATACCGGCGCGCTGGTCGCCAGACTGGAGCAGATTGCGGCCAGCTCCAATGTCCCCGCCGCCGGCAAACTGCTGATCGTCAAGCTGCAAGCCATCCTGGCGGGCTCTCGCGACCCGGCGTTGGCCGCCGACCCAAACCTGCACTATCAGTACGCCGTGGAACTGCAATTGCTGCTGGAGGAACTCAGCCGGACTTGAAGGGAACACCGGGACATCGAGACGTACAAAGCCGCCGAACCAAATGGCGATGGGAGAAACCATTCAGCCGATACGATGAGGTCCCTCCATGGCGCGCAACGGCCTTCAAGCGATGCCATCCCCGGATGATTCAACAACGGTTGCGGGGAGCGCGAATCGCGCCCGCAATCGCTCCAGACAGCGTTCGAACGCACGGCTGATACGAGTCGCGTTGCGGATGCGCTCCAGCTTCGGCCAAGTCGCCCGTTCGCCGGTCTGAATAAACTCGGCGATCCGGGCCGGGCTGGGATTGGAAAAAACATTGAGCAGATTGCTCAGCCAAGTCGGTGGAAAGATGGTGATATCGCCGCTGTAACTCTGGTCGGCTACCGTGTAGGCCTTATCCAACAGCAACCCCAAGGCGTGGGAATCGACGTTTTGCCGGGCCAGATCGAGAACGTGCTTGACGTAGAGTTGGAAGGTCGAACCGACGATATCGCGGGTGAACGACAGCAGGCCCTTCTCGTGCGGCTTGGGCTCGGACAGAAAGGGAACGATGTGCGGATTGGTCTGGCTGACGATGTAGTGATTGACATTGTGCATCCGCGCCACCCGCAGCATCGGTAAATCGCTGTTGAGGGTACCGTCCACCCATCGGTCGTTGGGCATGTAGGGGACGATGATCCCCTCGAAATCCTTTGCTTCCAGCATCACCGCCGGAAACACCCCTGGAATGGCGCAAGACGCCAACACGGCGCGACCGACCAGCACGTTCGGCGCGCTCAGATAGTTGAGCAACCGCGAATGCTGATGGGCCCGAGCCGGAGATACTGGAATGTTGATGATCCGGCCGGTGCGGTCGAAAGCTTCCTCGAAGGTCAGGGTACTGACGTTCTGCTCGATACACCGCTCCAATTGCCGGATGTCCATGAGCGTGCTGCCCCTGAGCAGGCTCTTGAATCCCAGGCTGCGCCAAGCCTCCACCACGAACGTGGCCGGATCGAAAATCCGAGCCAGTTCGGCACCGGTATGCGTGCCGAGCATCGCCGCGGCGATGGAACCCGCGCTCGAACCGGAAATGATCCGCGGCAGCAGCCCTTCCGACCAGAGCGCCTTGATGACTCCCAGATGGAACAACCCGAGGGTCGCGCCGCCGCTCAACATCAGCGCCGAGCGACCGAAGCTTTGCGCGGTACGCTCGAAGAAGCGCAGCTTGTCCGCCGGCGAAAACACGGGAGTTTCGTAATCGCACAGATAATCGAGCGCGGTGGCAACCTCGTCGAGGTACTCGGTCAGCAACCGCTTGGTACCGAACCGGCATTGGGAATAAAGCGTCGGATTCGCGATGTTGCCCAGGTTGCCGTGCAAGCCCTCATGCAGGCAAAACACCAGCCGGGCAACCTCTCCACGCCGACGCAGGGTGCTTAATTCCTGCAACCGCGCCTGGATCAGCCGATAATCGAACTCGGACGATTCAGTCCACTCCTTCCAGTCAGCGGCGCCGGATAGTCGGTCATGCTCGCGTGCCGCCTCGCTCCAGTCGGCATAATCGGTCGCATGCGCCATGGCATCCTCGCATCGTCGCAAAGCTTTTTTCTTGACACTCATGATCGTGATCGCGGCAATTCGGGAATGGGAGGTGGCCAGACCGGCTATCGCAATGGAAAGTTTTGACCTAGCTTTTCAGATAACAAAAAACCGTGCCCAATACCATGTAGAAACCGGTTCAATTTGGCATCATCACCTCATCTCCCCAATACCGCGAGCGCCGCCGCCCCGTGAGGCCCCACCCCCCTATCCGCTTTGTTCTCCGCCATCCGCTCGCCTTCGCCGGCCGCGTGTTGCGTCGCTTTCAGGCCAATCGGGGCCTGTTGCTCGCCGGAGCGATCGCCTACTACGCCCTGCTGTCGCTGGTCCCCTTGATCATCCTGCTGCTGGTCGCGCTGTCTCAAGTGGCGAGCGAAGCCCAGTTGCTGGCCATGCTGCATCGCTATCTGGAACAACTGGTGCCCGGCGAGTCGGAAATAATCCTGGATCAGGTGGCCCAATTTCTCGGTCACCGGCGCGCGCTGGGCTGGATGATGGCAGGCACTCTGCTGTTCTTCAGTTCGGCGGCTTTTGGGGTGCTGGAAAATGCCCTGGCGGTCATCTTTGCCCACCGCCACGCGGTCCATGCCCGGAACGTCCTGACCTCGCTGCTGCTGCCGTATCTATACGTACTGCTGCTGGGATTCGGCCTGCTGGCGGTAACCTTGATGATCGGGGTACTGCAAACCCTGATGGCCGGCGATATCCGGCTGTTCGGCTGGCAATGGTCGCCAGGCAATCTGCCGGTCACCCTGCTCTATCTCATCGGTTTGCTGAGCCAGATCGGGGTATTGACCCTCATCTACAGGCTGATGCCGGCCGGCCGGTTGCCTTGGCGGCATGCCTTGATCGGAGGTGTCGCCGCGACACTGCTATGGGAAGGAATCCGCTACGGAATGGTCTGGTATTTTGCCAACCTGTCGGCGGTCAACATGGTCTATGGATCGCTGGCGGGAGTGGTCATCATGCTGATGACCCTGGACGTGCTCGGCATCATCATCCTGCTGGGCGCGCAGGTGATCGCCGAGTACGAGCGGTTGCTGCCGGAATTCAGCGACGGCGACACCACGACCCGCGACCGAGCTCGTCTCAATTCGATTCTTGCATCCGGAAAACCTCCCCGTCTTTAGTGGGGAGGAGGGGGATAGGGGCCTGGCGGTGGCCT
>JAVMKJ010000041.1:0-32117 GCA_031732855.1 Candidatus Competibacter sp. | reverse complement strand
TTTTGCCCTTGGATCGTGAAGGCTGGCGCGGCAGGCTAAGCCCGGCACTGGCGTTTCGTTACGCGCTGGAATCTTTCGGTGGAAATTAACCTAACTTAAGGTGTTAACAAGCCGCTATAATGAACTATAGCTTTCAGAAACAAAAGTTTAAAAACTGGGCTGTCGGCGGCGGCGTTGGCCTGGCTGCTGCTCGCCGCCATGCCTTGGTGAAACCCAGGCCAAGGCAGGTCCTCGCGTCCACCGTACCCGGCAGGGTCAGATAGCGACGTCCTCCTCCAGACCGCAACGTCATGATGGAAACTCGCAAAGCACTCGACGGGCTGGCCATCAGCCTGATGCTGATCCTCTGCCTGATTTGGGGATTCCAGCAGGTCGTCCTCAAGGCTGCCGCGCCGGATATTTCGCCTCTCCTGCAAATTGCCTTGCGCTCGGGGGTGGCGGCCCTGTTGGTGGGAGGGCTCATGCTCTGGCGAGCGCGGCGGATCGCCGTGGAAGAGGGTACGTGGCGTCCCGGCTTGCTGGCCGGGGTGCTGTTTGCGGTCGAGTTCCTGCTGGTGGGAGAAGGGTTACGCCATACCACCGCCTCCCACCTGGTGGTTTTCCTCTACACCGCGCCCATTTTTGTCGCCCTCGGCCTGCATTGGTTGCGGCCGGCGGAACGCTTGGGGGCTATCCGGTGGCTGGGTATTATCCTGGCGTTCGCGGGAATTGTGGTGACCTTTTTGAGGCGTCGCCCGGAAGCCGTCGCCGGGGAGCCCATGGCCATGTTGTGGGGAGATGGCCTGGCGCTGCTGGCGGGAATGACCTGGGCCGCGACGACGCTGGTGGTGCGTTGCTCCCGGCTGGCCCGGGTCTCCGCGGCCGAGACCTTGCTCTATCAACTGGTCGTCGGATTTGTCCTGCTGCTGGCGGCCGCCGTCGGCCTGGGCCAGACCGCCGTTCGGTACACGCCGTTGATGTGGGGCAGTCTGCTCTTTCAGTCGCTGGTGGTCTCGTTCGCCAGCTATCTGGCCTGGTTTTGGTTGCTGCGGCATTATTGGGCGTCCCGGCTGGGGGTTTTTTCATTTATGACGCCGCTGTTCGGAATCGCCTTTGGGGTGTGGCTGCTCGACGAACCGTTGGAGGCGAGTTTCCTGATCGGCGCTATCCTGGTCCTGGCGGGCGTCATCCTGGTGAGCGGCGATGACGGCTGGAAAGCCCTGCGCGGTCGGGTCATCCGGCCCGTTGAAAGCGCCTGATCGGCTGCGGTATCCACCGTACCCCGCACGGAAGGCTGTACGACGGGCCGGGCTGGGAAGCGGTGGAGAGTGCGCTGACCTCGGGCAAGCAAGCGCCTGCGGCTGGGTACCGACGAGCCGCCGCGGCTGACCCGGGCGCTGCTGGCGACGAAGCGCGAACAGGATTGCGGTACATTCCCTTGGCCTCCCGAGCCGAAGGTCGTGAGTTCGAGTCTCGCCGGGGCGCGCCAGTTGATTCAGGCTTCGTACTCACTTTCCATGCATGGCCCGGCACTCGGAGCGCGAGGGTGTGCCCGGCCAGTCCGCCTTGCGCAGGCACTCCTCGTAGAGTTGGAGTTGCCGCTGCTTGACATCCTGCCGGTCGCTTTTCGACCGCGCTGCTTTCCGCTCCTGTTTCAGCGCCTTGCACGTCTCGTCGCACGGTTGACCCGACTGATAGGCGTGAACGTTCGCGCCCAGAAACGCCGCGAGTCCCGCGGTAATGATCGGCGAAAGTTTCATTGATGTTCTCCCTCGATCTCATTTTATGTAACATTATAGAATATTTTTTATTTTCGGGCTGGTGATGGTTCGCCCGCCATCGGGCGGCAAGCGAGCAACGGGCAAAAAGAAAGGGGCTAGGCTTTCGCCTAACCCCTTGTTTTATTTGGCTCCCCAGCGCGGACTCGAACCACGGACCCGGTGATTAACAGTCCCATGGAGCGACCCGAATCCCCTTGATTCCGCGTCAATTTTGCATTTTGATTCAATGAGTTGAAAAAAATGCAACAAGCGGTGATTAACCAAAATAACGCCATTATTCGCGGTTGAGTGGACAACCAGTGGACAACGGAACGCTTCCCCTATCCCCATGGCATTCGTGTAGTTATCCACAATGTGCCGCTAAAATTTTGACCAATGGACTGCCAGTGGACAATTGAAAAACGATTTCACTAAAAATTCTCTATTTTCAAATTTTTGAAGATTACAACAGATGATTACATATCCCATGTTGTGATTTATCGCTGTTTATCGTACACTTTCGCCATGGTTTGAACCTTGGAGAAAGCGACAATGGCGACCTTCGACAAGCACACGGCGAACGATGGCAAAGTGACGCATCGGGTACGAATCCGCATGAAGGGATTCCCGTTGCAAACCGCCAGCTTCGAACGGCTCACCGATGCCCGGCGCTGGGCGCAACAGACTGAGGCGGCGATTCGGGAAGGGCGCTACTTCAAGACCCGCGAGGCGCAACGCCACACCCTGGCGGAACTGATCGACCGCTACGTTGCGGACGTGCTCCCCCGGAAAAAAGGAGCGCCCAAGCAGCGTCAGCAACTGGCGTGGTGGCGCGAACAGCTTGGGGTTTATGCCCTGTCCGACCTGACCCCGCCGTTGCTGGCGGAATATCGAGACAAGCTGGCGGCCGGATTCCCCGGCGATGAACCCCGCTCCCCCGCAACCGTGGTGCGCTACCTGGCGGCGCTGTCGCACTGCTTGACGGTGGCGGTGAAGGAATACCAGTGGCTTGAGGATTCGCCCCTGCGGAAAGTCTCCAAGCCCCAGGAACCACGCGGGCGAGTTCGCTTCCTGTCCGATGAAGAACGGGCGGCGCTGCTGCGGGAGTGCCAAGCCAGCGCGAACCCCTACCTTTACCCCGTGGTGGTGCTCGCCCTGTCTACCGGGATGCGGTTGGGCGAAATCATGAACCTGGAATGGCGCGATGTGGACCTGCAACGCGGCTGGCTCACCCTGCGGGAAACGAAGAACGGCGAACGGCGCGGCGTTCCGCTCGCGGGTATGGCCCTCGAACTGATGCGGGAACATGCCAAGGTGCGGCGCCTCGATACCCCGCTGGTGTGGCCGAACCGTGGCCCCCGGAACATCAAGGCGGGCGAGAAACGCCCCAACAAGCCCATGGACCTGCGCGCGCCATGGGAAGCGGCGGTGAAGCGCGCGGATCTGGCGGACTTCCATTTTCACGATTTGCGGCATTCCGCCGCGTCCTATCTGGCGATGAACGGCGCCAGCTTGAACGAGATTGCGGCGGTGTTGGGACATAAGACCCTCGCCATGGTGCAACGCTACGCGCACCTGTCCGAGTCGCACAAGGCCGGCGTGGTGGAACGGATGAACGCGGCCATATTCGGCTGAACCGGCCATGAAATGCGTGATTTGCAAGACCGGCGACCTGCAACCGCAATTGGTATCGGTGACGGTGGACCGGCAAGGCGCGTTGCTGGTGGTGCAGGGTGTTCCCGCCCTGGTATGCGACAACTGCGGGGAGCGGTACTTTGAGGATGCGGTATCCGCGCGGCTGTTGGAGTTAACCGAACAGACCTTGCAACCCGGCGTGCATCTGGACGTTCGCCAGTATCGGCGGGAAGCGGCCTGATAACCCCCCAAATGAGGATGGATGTATGACGACAACGGCACTCCACGCTCAATACGTGGTTGACGATACCGGGCAAAAAGTCTCTGTCATCTTGCCCGTGAGCGAGTTTGAGGGGCTGATGGAAGATTTGGCGGATCTGGCGGCGCTGGTGGAACGGCGCGATGAACCGACGATTCCCCATGATGACGTCATGGCCCGGTTGAAAGCCGATGGACTCCTATAACCTGACCTGGAAACCCTCCGCCGTGCGGGAGTTGCGCAAGCTTCCCAAGCCGGTCATTGCCCGGCTGGTGGCGCGGATTGAGGACCTGCAACGCAATCCCTACCCCCAGGGCACAACCAAGATGACGGCAATGGAAAACACCTGGCGAATCCGCGACGGAGATTATCGGGTTATCTACAAGGTGACGGCGAACACCTTGACGGTGGAGATTATCCGCATCGGCAGCCGCCGCGACGTGTACCGCTGAACGTGGTGCCATTCGGCCCGTAGACGGCCGGCAAGGCGCGCGGCGGGCAATGGAGAGTAGAAACGAGTTGAGGCGCTTCCAGCGGAGAATCTGGAAGCGCCCCGTGTCACTGACCGACCTTGGAAATTGGCTGATGACGGATGAAGATGATACCCGGCAACCGCGCCGGTTGCCATCGCTTGAATCGGGATTACCGTTCCGCGAACGAGGACGGTTGGGAAAGTTACCCGAGAAAGCGACCGGCCCGGAGTGGGCGACGATGTTGGCGGCCACTGGCTACGGTAGTGGCGCGTGGTGGCGGCAAAAGATAGCGCGAGCTATCCGCCAGCGAGATTTGAATACAACCACCGGCGAAATTATTCGCCGCGATGAAATGCTGCGCTGGTTGGAGGAATATGGCGCGGTACCGGATAAGTGGCGAACGCCAATCGTTCCAGTTCCACAAGGCGCGGCCATCGCCCCGGCACCACTCCCCCAGGGCGAACCCGACAAGCCCGAACAGGGCGCGGCGGAATCATCGCGTAAGCGCAAACGGGTTGACGCCCTGGCGGAAGCGATTGATGCGGCGCTTGAAGTGCTTTCGCCTGATGGCCGGTTGCCGACCCCGGTGCGGCTGTTTGAATACCTGCTCACCCAAGACACAACCGGCGTAGTGATTCCTGGCGACTCGAAAACGGTTTTCTACTGGATTGCCAGCAACGGCAACAAGCAGAGTGCAGACTTTTCGACCATCGCCAAGCGACTTGACCGCATGAAGCAGGGCGGTTAACTCCCGCTTTCCCCGCTTTCCCCGCTTTCCCCGCTTTTTCGACTTTAGCCCCCAGGTCGGTTAATCCTGTTCGCCACTTCTGGCAACCACGAGGATTAACCGGCAATGCAACCGTTAACGATTCGCCAACTGTCCGAACGCTTCCCGGCGTTCTCGGAACCCTCCATCAGGAATCTGGTGTTTTGCGCCAAGCCCCGGCAATCCACAAAAGGCCCGATTCCTGGCAACGGCCTTGAACGGGCAATTCTCCGAGTCGGGAGAAAGGTTTTGATTGACGCAGAACAGTTTCAAGCGTGGTTGAACGAGCGGCGGGCGGATTCTTCCCATGAGCGCGCGGCGGCTTGACGGGAAAACCCAACTCGGTTGGGTAAAGGCCCGGTTGTTATCCGGCGCGGCCCTCGCTCATCCCGACCTGGTTTCGGCCTGCGGCGGCCGCGGCGGCTGGCGGCTGGCGGCCCTCGTTCACCGGTTGCGCGGCGACGGCTGGCCTATCGAATCGCGGCTCATGCCGAACCCCGGCCCGGATACCGCCCTGAATCCCCCGGTGGTCTACCAGCTTCAAGCCGGCTGGCGGCCTGGTGCCCCAATTCAACGGGCGTTGCCGCTGTGAGGTTCCGCGTGGTGACCCCAAGCCGTCAGCTTTACTGCGAAGTGTGCGGCATCGCCTTGACCGGCCCGGCGCACCATCGGCTGTGCCTGACTTGCTGGCGCTGGTGCCAACTGGGCGCGGCCCTTCGAGAAGCGGCCCGGTGGTTCCGGGAGGAACGGCGATGATGCCCCTTGTTCCCCGCCAAGCCCCGGACTATGCTTGCCCTTGGCGCCTAGGAAACGCCACAGCAGCGGCCCCGCACTCCGTCAACGTGCTTTTTTCATGCCCGCAATCCGCCCAGGATTCGGCTGTCAGTCTCCCCCAATCGGGCGGCTGGCGGGAGTCGCTACCCGTGAGGGCGCGAGCTGCTCTGCTGTGCAGTTTCCTAACCCCGCCAGTTGCCCGGCCATCTTGCCGGGTTTCACCTTCATCTGGTGGAGTTGAACCCATGGCTGACGATTCGACAAACGCTGCTCCCCCGCGTGTCCGGTATTACCCGGATACTCCCGCTGAGTGCGACTCTGAAGCGCTCCTTTCCGCCATCGCTCAGGCTCAAATCGACCTGGAATTGTTGACGCACTGGCTAAGGAATAAGCCTGACCTGACCTTGCCTTATGGCGTGCTCAGTTCCATCAATTTCTACCGAAATATGATGGTGGAAGTTATGCCGAGCCTGGCGCGGCATTGAGAGAGTCAGACCATGCCCCGCCTTTCTCCCGATACCCTCAAAGCCGCGATTGACCCCGAGGGCTATTACCGCCAGACGCTCCCGGCCCTGAAAGGTAAACCGAACGCCAAGGGCTGGATTCTGGCGGTGTGTCCCCTGCACGGCGATAAAGACCCGTCGCTCTCCATCAATCTCAAAAGCGGCGGCTTTCACTGTTTCGGCTGTGGCGAGAAAGGCGACGTAATTACGTTCCATGCCAATCTGAACCGGCTGTCGTTTCGTGAAGCGGTGGCGGATCTGGCGCGACGGTATCTGCTTCATGAAATCGACGGGCAAAGAAAAACCCGCTCCCCATGACATGACCTGAACACCATCGGGAGCGGGCGGGATTCCTACCAAACCGGACAGGAATTCTACCCGATTCCCGGACCCTCGCGGAATCTTCCCATGAACGACTCGACTTCAAGACCCTCCTTCATCCCCGAACGCTGGAAAGACCGGACGGGCGCTTTCTATTCCTTCAAGGCGGCGTGGTGGTATCGCAACCCAGCCGGCGAACCACAAGGCGTGGTGGCCCGCTTCGACGGCCCCCAAGGCAAGCAGGTTGTCCCCTACTTCAAGCCGGACGGGCGCGGCGGATTCAAGACGGGCGGCCCCCCGGCTCCCGTACTGTTCGGCGCGGAACGGCTGAACGGACGGGCGGCCCCGGCGTTCGTGGTGGAGGGGGAAAAATGCGCGGCGGCCCTGCATTCGCTGGGACTGGCGGCGGTATCCGCCCAAGGCGGCGCCAACAAAGCGGCCGGTGGTGACTGGCCGGCCCTGGCTGGCGTGCCCCAAGTCTACCTGCTCCCCGACAACGACCTGCCCGGCGAGGGGTACGCGCGGGCGGCCTGCAAGGCGCTGGCGCGGTTGACCCCGCCCCCCGAGGTGCGCTTGATTCGCTTGCCCGTTCCCGAGAAAGGCGACGCGGCGGATTGGCTGGCGGCGTGCGTGCCCGGCTGGAACGGCTTGGACCCGCTCCCCCAGGAACGGCGCGCGGATCTGGCGCAGGAGCTGCTCGCCCTCGCGGAACGGAGCGAACCGCCCCCGGCTGACTGGTTGGCGGATGACGCCAAGCCCGAACGGGCCCATGGAAAGCCGGCGAACGCGGGCGGCGGGCGCTACGTGGCGACTCCGACCGGCATCAAGGCGGTGAAGTGGAACGCCCAGGGCGAACCCGAGGAAATGCCGTTGTGCAACTTCACGGCGCGCATCGTGGCGGAAACGACGGAAGATGACGGCGCGGAAACCAAGTTGCTGTTGACCGTGGAGGGCGAACAGGGCGGGCGGCCCCTGCCCCGCGTGCCCGTGACCTTTGAAGAGTTCATGGCCATGGGATGGCCCGCAAAAAATTGGGGAACGCACTGCATCGTCGAACCCGGCAACGGCAAGAAAGACACCTTGCGAGCGGCGATTCAAACCTTGAGCCATGCGGCCGGCACCGTCGAACGGCGAACCGTCTACACCCATACCGGATGGCGGAAGGTGGACGGCGCGTGGCTGTACCTGCACGGCGCCGGCGCCATGGGCGCGGCCGGCCCGGTGGCGGGAATCGACGTGGAACTGAAAGACCTCGCCCGCTACGCGCTCCCGGCTCCTTCAACCACTCCCAAGGAACGGCGGGAAGCGGCGGCAGCGTCCCTGGCGTGCCTCGACCTGGCGCCCCATGCCGCGAGCTTGCCCTTGCTGGCGTGCGTCTACCTGGCGCCCCTGGCGCAAGCCCTGAACGTGGATTTTATGCTGTGGCTGGAAGCGCCCTCGCAAAGCCAGAAATCCAGCATCGCGGCGGTGGCGCTGGCGCATTTCGGCGCGGCGATGGACCGGACGTGCTTGACGGCGAATTGGACGGATTCCGCGAACGCCTTGGAGGGCAAGTTGTTCACGCTGGCGGATACCCTGGCGGTGATTGATGACTATGCCCCGCAACCGTCCCAACAAGCCCAGCATCAATTGGATGCGACGGCAAGCCGGGTGATTCGCGGTTGCGGGAACCGGCAAGGGCGCGGCCGGTTGCGGGCGGATCTGTCGCAACGGCCCGAACGCTTCCCCCGTGGGCTGGTCATCGGCACGGCGGAACAGTGGCCTATCGGCGAAAGCGTCAACGCCCGGTTGTTCGGCGCAACGCTGAAACGCGGCGACGTGGACCTGGCGGCGTTGACCCGAGGGCAAGCGGCGGCGGCCGGCGGCTTGCTGGCCCGCGCCATGGCGGATTTCATTCAGGACTTGGCGGCGCGGTTTGATGCGACCGTAGCGGACTGCAAGCAGGCATGGGCGAGCTATCGGGCGACGGCCCTGCAACACGGGTTATCCGGGCGGGCGCCCGAACAGGTGGCGTTTTTGTTGACCGGCGCGCAACTGGCGTTCGGCCATTTCCGGCGAGCCGGGTTGACCCTCCCCGACCTGTCCGTTGTGGACATCCTGCTCGACTTGGCGCGGCGCCATGCCCGGCATGTGTCCGACTCGCAACCGGCGGAACGCTTCCGGCTGGCCCTGGCGGAATTACTGGCCGGCGGCGCGGCCCATGTGGAACCCCTGGCGAACGATGGAAGCAGGGAAGCTCCCCCCGAACCGTTGCACGGTCCCTGTCTGGGCTGGCGCAACGACGCCAAGGGCGAACTGTACCTGCTCGCGACTCCGACCCTGGAAGCGGTCAACTCGGCTCTGACTAAAGGGGATACCGGGCTGAACATCCGACCGCGCGCCTTGTGGCGTCAGTGCCAACAACGCGGCTGGTTGCAACCGGGCAACCCGACCGGAGCCGGGCAAGAGACGACCCGAACCGTGAAAATAGCCGGCAAGTCGGAAAGGGTCTTAGTGTTCGATGCAAACGCCCTCGAAAGTTAAAGCTCTCTACCTTCACAAATTCCGTAACTTCCGTAACTTCCGTAACCGTGAAAAAAAAGGATAATTCATTCAATCAGTTGCGGGCGCTGTTCGGTTACGGATTCGTTTTCAATTCCGTAACCGAAACCCTCAATTCCGTAACCGGCCCTTGGTTCGGGCGGCTGGCCTTGGCGATGCGGTTACGGAATCGGTTACGGATTTTTGCGGGTTTTCCGCGATTCCGTAACCATTAACCAATTGATTCTAAAGGCGCGGTTACGGAAGTTACGGAAGTTACGGAATCTGTGAGGGTAGAGGGGGAGAAAATATTTATGTGCGCTGACGATGATGACGCGGCGGCGCGGGATGATGGAACCGAACTGAACGAGGGCGAACCATGACGGCGATGCAGAGGAGGAAAGGCGCGCGTGGCGAGCGGGAGCTTGCCGGCCTACTCCGCGAGCATTTGGGCGCGGACGTGGCGCGGAACCTCGTCCAGGCCCGCGAAGGTGGCGCGGATCTGCTGGGCGTTCCCGGCTGGGCTGTAGAAGTGAAGCGAGCGGCCCGGCCCCGGCTGTCGGAGTGGTGGTTGCAGACTTGCCAGCAAGCGGAAGCCACGGGACAACGGCCCGCGCTGTTCTACCGGCTGGACCGGCAACCGTGGCGGGTGGTGGTGGCCTTGCGCCACGTCGCCACCGGCTTTGACCATGCGCCCCTGGCGTTGCGGCTGGAAACGGATGTTGAAGTGTTCGCCGCCTTGGCGCGGGAGTTCCTACCGGGCGGCTGTTCCACCTGATGTAGCAGGGTGTTCGCCGCCGGCGCGTTGTCCATCGGTTGTCCACTGAATAGCGGGTTCGGCGGAATCTGGAAATTTCCGGGAATTCGGAACGACCGAACTATTAATAGCGATGCCCGGCGATTCCTGGAACTGACACCCCGCTTGTTGTGGACAATCGCCAGTGCTTTTCAGAAGGTGGACAACCAGTGGACAACGGGCAAAAAGAAAGGGGCTAGGCTTTCGCCTAACCCCTTGTTTTATTTGGCTCCCCAGCGCGGACTCGAACCACGGACCCGGTGATTAACAGTCACCTGCTCTACCGACTGAGCTACTGGGGAATATAAGAAAGAGAATTCTATTAATTCCTTGGTTGCCCTGTCAATCCTGAATCAGCGGGCGATCACTCGACCGATGCGGTCCAGCGCCTTGGTCAGATTCTCCATGCTGGTGGCGAAAGAAATCCGCGCGCAGCCTTCCGCGCCGAAGGCCGAACCCGGCACCAGCGCCACGCCGACTTCGTTGAGCAACAGTTCCGCGAAGGCAATGTCGTTGCCTAGTCCCAACCGCTCGATCACCTTTTGGAAGCTGGGGAAGATATAGAACGTGCCGTCCGCCGGCGCCACATCGACCCCGTCCATGGCTTTCAAGGTGGCGTAGACGTAATCGTGTCGCTCCTTGAACGCCTTGTTCATCACGCCGATGCAGGATTGATCGCCGTTCAGCGCCGCTTCCGCCGCCACCTGGGAGATCGAGGTCGGGTTGGACGTGCTCTGCGACTGGATGTTGGTCATGGCGTCAACCAAATCCTTCGGGCCGCCGCAATAGCCAATTCGCCAGCCGGTCATCGAATACGCCTTCGACACGCCGTTCAGCACGATGGTCCGGTCGTACAAATCCGGGCAGACGTCGAGGATGTTGTGGAACTTCTCATCGGTCCACAGGATGTGTTCGTAAATGTCGTCGGTGGCGATGTAGGCTTGAGGATGACGGCGCAACACTTCGCCCAGCGCGGCCAGTTCTGCGGCGCTGTAGGCCACGCCGGTGGGATTGGAGGGGCTGTTGACGACCACCAGCTTGGTGCGCGGGGTGATGGCCGCTTCCAGTTGCGCCGGGGTGATTTTGAAGTTCTGGTCGATGCCCGCGTCGACGATCACCGGCACGCCGTCGGCCAGCAACACCATGTCGGGATATGACACCCAGTACGGCGCCGGGATGATCGCCTCGTCGCCGCTGCCCAGCAGCGCCTGGGCCAGGTTGTAAAAGCTCTGCTTGCCGCCCACCGACACCAGAATCTGCTTCGGCTCGTAGTTCAGGCCGTTGTCGCGTTGGAATTTGGCGATGATCGCCTTTTTCAGCCCCACCGTGCCGTCCACCGGGGTGTACTTGGTGAAACCGGCATTGATGGCTTTGATCGCCGCTTCCTTGATGAAATCGGGCGTGTCGAAATCCGGCTCGCCGGCGCCCAGGCCGATCACGTCCTTGCCCGCGGCTTTCAGGGCGTTGGCCTTGGCGGTCACCGCCAGGGTCGGAGAGGGCTTGATGCGCTGTACGCGTTCGGAAAGAGGGGTACTCACGGGGGCTCCTGGATGCTGGCCGAAAAGTTGAACGCCGGGATTGAAGGGACTGTCCGATAATACTGAAAATTCATGCCCAGACCAATTCCCCATGCAGACGAACAAACCTTTCACGCTTCGCGCCCGCTTCCAGCCCGCCGGCGATCAGCCGGACGCCATTCGCTCGCTCGTCGCCGGTCTGGACGACGGTCTGGCGCATCAGACTTTGTTGGGAGTTACGGGGTCGGGCAAGACCTTTGCCGTCGCCAACGTCATCGCCGCCGTGCAACGCCCGGCGCTGGTGCTGGCGCCCAATAAGACCCTGGCGGCGCAACTGTACGGCGAAATGAAGGAGTTCTTCCCGGACAACGCGGTGGAGTATTTCGTTTCCTATTACGACTACTACCAGCCGGAAGCCTACGTACCGTCGTCCGACACCTACATCGAGAAGGACGCCTCGATCAACGAGCATATCGAGCAGATGCGGCTGTCGGCGACCAAGGCGATTCTGGAGCGGCCCGATACGATCATCGTCGCCACGGTGTCGGCGATTTATGGCCTGGGCGATCCCGAGGCCTACATGAAGATGCTGCTCCATCTGGTGCGCGGCGAGCGGGCGGATCAGCGCGCCATCCTGCGCCGGCTGGCGGATTTGCAGTACACCCGCAACGATTTGGAGCTGGCGCGCGGCACCTTCCGGGTGCGCGGCGAAATCATCGACATTCATCCCGCCGAATCGGACGCGGAGGCCGTGCGGGTGGAGCTGTTCGACGACGAAATCGAATCGCTCAGCCTGTTCGATCCGCTGACCGGCAAGGTGCTGCGCAAGACGCCGCGCTACACGGTTTATCCGAAGACCCACTACGTCACCCCCCGCGAACAACTATTGCGGGCGGTGGATCAGGTCAAGGACGAATTGCGGGAGCGGCTGGCCGAACTGCACGCCGCCGACAAACTGCTGGAAGCGCAGCGGCTGGAACAGCGCACCCGCTTCGATATCGAGATGATGCTGGAATTGGGTTATTGCAGCGGCATCGAGAACTACTCGCGCCATCTGTCGGGCCGCGAGGTGGGCGAGCCGCCGCCGACCCTGTTCGATTACCTGCCACCCCAGGCGATCATTTTCATCGACGAAAGTCATGTGACCGTGCCCCAACTGGGGGCGATGTACAAAGGCGACCGTTCGCGCAAGGAAACCCTGGTCGAGTACGGTTTCCGCCTGCCCTCGGCATTGGACAACCGACCGCTGCGTTTCGACGAGTTCGAGCGGTTGAGCGGTCAGACCGTGTTCATTTCCGCCACGCCAGGCCCCTTCGAGTTGGAGCATTCCGGCGGCGCGGTGGTCGAGCAGGTGGTGCGGCCCACGGGATTGGTGGATCCCGAGGTCGAGGTGCGGCCCGCCCTGCATCAGGTGGACGATCTGCTGGGCGAAATCCGCGAGCGAGCGGATTTGAAGGAACGGGTGCTGGTCACCACCCTGACCAAGCGCATGGCCGAGGATCTGACTGGGTATCTGGCCGAGAACGGGGTGCGGGTGCGCTATCTGCACGCCGACATCGAGACGGTGGAGCGGGTCGAGATCATCCGCGATTTGCGCCTGGGCCAGTTCGACGTGCTGGTCGGCATCAACCTACTGCGGGAGGGGCTGGATTTGCCGGAGGTATCGCTGGTGGCAATTCTCGACGCCGACAAGGAAGGTTTTCTACGTTCCGACCGCTCGCTGATTCAGACCGTCGGCCGTGCCGCCCGCAACCTGCGCGGCAAGGCGATTCTGTACGCGGACCAGATCACCGGCTCGATGCGGCGGGCGCTGGACGAGACCGAACGTCGCCGTGCCAGGCAACAGGCGTACAACCAGGCGCACGGCATCACTCCGCGCGGCATCGAGAAGGCGGTAGCCGATATTATGGAAGGCGCCTACGCTCATCCGGGCGCACCGCTGCCGGCGACGGAATACGCCAAGGTCGCGGAGGAAACGGCGGCCTACGCCCGCGAAACACCGGCGTTGCTGATGAAAAAGATCAAGCAACTGGAACAGGCGATGGTCCGCCACGCCCGCGATCTGGAATTCGAGGAAGCGGCAAAACTGCGGGACGAGATTCAGCGGATTCGGCGGTTCGGACTGGGGCTGCCGGAGGTGAAGGCGGGGTGGATTGCGACACTGTAGTCGATCATGCCTTCATGATCGTTTGGGGAAAATCCATGAGCACCCTGCAAATCCAACTGGATGATGAATTGATCGAACATTATGGGCATGAAAGCTAGCGACCAACTGATCAAAAACTATCTCGACGCGGCGCGATTCATGCTGTTTGCCGGCGAGGTACGAGAGATGTTCCCGCGAATCAAGCCGCTCGACCAAAGGCTTTACGCCCTGCACCGCTTCGTGCGCGTGCTGAGCGATCCCGACCGGGGCGCGGCGTTCATCGCCGACCGCTGGGTCTGGTCGAAGGATGAAGTCAGCGACTGGGAAACCACGCCCGCCCATGAAACCCAGGCGAGCGAGATTGCGCAAGTGATCAAAAAATTCAACGACGACAATCCCGGTTATCGGCTAAAAGCCGGCTCCGACCATCGCGATCTCGGCGACCAGATCTGGGGCTGGACGAATAATCCGGGCGTCCAGGCCAACGCGCCGGAATACCTGGCCAAAGCCCGCGTGGAGATCGGGCGTAATACCAGGAAGGACGGCACGCCCCGCTATCCCGATCTTGGCGACCTGCTCGACCCGGCGACGGGGCAGCACGTTTTTCAGATCGGGCACGGCGGGCCGGCTTTAGTGGCCCTCTCGGCGGCGGCGCTGCTCTTCTGGCCGGCGGCGCTGCTACCGACCACGATCGGGCTGATCGAGGCGGAGCGTTTCCAGGCGGTGGCGCGCTTCATCGAATTCCTGAAGAAACCCTTCAGAGGTTCCGTCGCAAAGCTCTTGGTGGCGCCGCCGGGGCTCTCGGCGCACGGTACCGGACGGGCGATCGACTTTCGAGTACACGACAGTTCCGGCAAAAAATTACACGGCGCGGGCGGGGCGGCGAACTGGCGCTCTTCGGGGTTCGCGGCCAAGCTCAAATCGGCGATATCGGTGGCGCCGCATTTCCACGGGCCGCTGACCTCGCCGGATGAGCCCTGGCACTACTTTTTCGATCCGGAACCCTGAGGAGTTTGATCGCCCGACAGGAACGCGCGAGGGGCCGGCGCGGTTCATGGCGATCTGGCTTTGCCCGTCCCTGGCCGGCACCGGCGCTCCGCCTTTTAGCCGACCCTTCCGAAACTCCTCGAGCCGATCGGGCGACAGTTCGGCGCAGCGCGCCGTCCGCTGGAACCGCGCCGTTGCGAGGACTCCACCCGCGCAATCGACCGAATTCTCGGGATCGGGCACCCGTTTCGTTCGAGTTAAAACATCCGTGTCTCGGCAGTCGAACGGATCGATTTCGACCCGTGCAACTTGCACGATCATGGAATTTTTCTACGCTAAACTCCATCTGGTGGGCTGATTTTTCGGGAGCAACCATGACCGAGCTGAACGGCGTAATGATGCAGTATTTCCACTGGTATTCCCCGGACGACGGCAGCCTTTGGAACGAAGTCGCCGAACGGGCGCCGGCGCTGGCCCAAGCCGGATTCACCGCCCTGTGGTTGCCACCCGCCTACAAGGGATTCGGGGGCAGCGGCGATGTCGGTTATGGAGTCTACGATCTGTACGATCTCGGCGAATTCGAGCAAAAAGGTTCGGTTCGCACCAGGTACGGAACCCGCCGGCAATACCTCCAGGCCATCGCCGCGCTGCGCGCCGCCGGACTCCAGGTCTACGCCGATGCCGTCCTCAACCATCGCATCGGCGGCGATGCCACGGAAATCGCCCGGGCCACGCCGTTCCTCCAGGACGACCGCCTCCATCCAAGGGGAGAACCACGGGAAGTCGAGGCGTACACCCACTTCCACTTTCCGGGGCGCCGAGGCCAATACTCGCCCTTCGAGTGGCGCTGGCGGCATTTCGACGCGGTCGATTACGACGCCAGGACCCGGGAATCGGGCATGATCTACCTGTTCGAAGGCAAGCAATTCGACGATCAGGTCTCCCTGGAGAGAGGCAATTTTGCCTACCTGATGGGTTGCGACCTCGATTTCCAGAACGAAGAGGTGCGAGCCGAACTGATCCGGTGGGGAAAGTGGTATCTCGACACCACCGGCGTCGACGGTTTTCGACTCGACGCCATCAAACACATTGCCGCCTGGTTTTTCCCGACCTGGCTGGACGCGATGGCGGACCACGCCGGCAGGGATCTGTTCGCCGTGGGCGAGTACTGGTCCCCCGACGTCAACAACCTGCACCTGTACCTGAATCGTCTGGGACCGCGAATGTCCCTGTTCGACGTGGCGCTGCATTACAACTTCCATTCCGCCAGCCGCATGGGCGGCAATTACGACATGCGGCGGATCCTGGACGGCACCCTCATGCAGCAACGGCCGTATCAGGCGGTGACCTTCGTGGAAAACCACGACTCGCAACCCCTGCAAGCCCTGGAATCGGTGGTCGAACCGTGGTTCAAACCGCTGGCCTACGCCATGATCCTGCTGCGGCGGGAAGGCTATCCCTGCGTGTTCCATGCCGACTATTACGGCGCCGAATACGAGGATCGGGGTCGGGACGGTCAACTCTATCGGATCGTGCTGCCCTCTCACCGCGCGCTGATCGACCGATTCCTCCACGCCCGTCGCCACCATGCCCACGGCTCCCAATACGACTATTTCGATCACTGGAACCGGGTCGGCTGGACCCGGCTGGGCGACGCCGAGCACCCCAAGGCCATGGCGGTACTGCTGAGCGACGGACCCGGCGGCGGCAAATGGATGGAAGTCTGCAAACCCAACGCCAAATTCGTGGACCTGACCGGGCAGGTCGAGGGACCGGTTCATACCAACGACGCCGGCTGGGGCGAGTTCCACTGCCGGGGCGGTTCGGTCTCGGTGTGGATTCAGGAATAGGAATGCTCGCCGGCCAAGAGCCGGGGCGGGCGGCGTTGGCGAATGCCCCGGAACGCCGGGGCGGGATGGAAAAAATCGTTTATTCTCTTGCCAAGCCCGCCGCCTTTGGTTAATCTTCCGCGCCTATCGCTCAGGCGCGTAGCTCAGTTGGTTAGAGCACCACCTTGACATGGTGGGGGTCGTTGGTTCGAGTCCAATCGCGCCTACCAGATTTTTGTGAGTTGCAGAGCAGACCGGTTTACAAAGGGCGCGCCTTCCTTCCAAAAGAAGGGTTTCATGGCGCGCCCTTTATTTTTCACCCCGGGCGAAACAATCAGCGGATCATGGAGAGTTGCAACGATGCCGATCATCACGCTCCCCGATGGCAGCCAGCGCGCCTTCGACGGGCCGGTCAGCGTTGGCGAGATCGCCGCCGCGATCGGGCCGGGGCTGGCCAAGGCCGCCCTGGCCGGCAAGGTGGACGGCCGGTGGGTCGATACCTCGCACGTCATCGTCCAGGACGCGAATCTGGCCATCCTCACCGAACGCGATCCGGAAGGACTGGAGATCATCCGCCATTCCAGCGCCCATCTGCTGGCCCACGCCGTCAAGCAGCTCTATCCCAGCGCCCAGGTCACCATCGGCCCGGTGATCGAGAACGGCTTCTATTACGACTTCGCCTTCGAGCGCCCCTTCACCCCCGAGGATCTGGAGCGCATCCAGGCGCGGATGGAGGAACTCACGGCGCGGGACATTCCGGTGGAACGTTCGGTCATGCCGCGCGACGAAGCAGTGGCCTTTTTCCGCGCCATGGGCGAGGAGTACAAGGCCCGGATCATCGCCGACATTCCATCCGGCGAGGACATTTCGCTGTACCGGCAGGGCGATTTCATCGACCTCTGCCGCGGTCCGCACGTGCCCTCCACCGGCCGGCTCAAGGCGTTCAGGCTGATGAAGGTGGCGGGCGCCTACTGGCGCGGCGATTCCCGCAACGAGATGCTCCAGCGCATCTACGGCACCGCCTGGCTGGATCAGAAAGCGCTGAAGGCTTACCTGCACCGGCTGGAGGAAGCCGAAAAGCGCGACCATCGCCGGGTCGGCAAGGCGCTCGACCTGTTCCACGTCCAGGAGGAAGCGCCGGGCATGGTGTTCTGGCACGACCGCGGCTGGCGCATCTACGTCGAGATTCAGAACTATATCCGCCAGTTGCTGCGCGAGCACGGCTACCAGGAAGTCCACACCCCACAGATCGTGGACCGCAGCCTGTGGGAACGTTCCGGGCACTGGGAAAAGTTCCGCGCCGACATGTTCACCACCGCGTCGGAAAATCGCGACTACGCGGTCAAGCCGATGAACTGTCCCTGCCACATCCAGATCTACAACCAGGGCTTGAAGAGCTACCGCGACCTGCCGCTGCGGCTGGCCGAGTTCGGTTCCTGCCACCGCAACGAGCCGTCCGGCACCCTGCACGGGTTGATGCGGGTGCGCAACTTCGTCCAGGACGACGCCCACATTTTCTGCACCGAAGGCCAGATCCAGCCCGAAGTCTCGGCGTTCATGGATTTGCTGTTCCGGGTCTACGCCGATTTCGGCTTCAGCGAAGTGCGACTGGCCTTGGCCACCCGGCCGGACCAGCGGGTCGGCAGCGACGAGGTGTGGGACAAGGCCGAAAAGGCGCTGGAACTGGCGCTGAACCGCACCGGCCTGCCGTGGACGCTGAAACCCGGCGAGGGCGCCTTCTACGGCCCCAAGATCGAGTTCGTGCTGCGCGACTGCCTGGATCGGCTCTGGCAGTGCGGCACCATTCAGGTGGATTTTTCGATGCCGGGCCGGCTGGATGCCCACTACATCGCCGAGGACGGCGGCAGGCGGGTGCCGGTCATGCTGCATCGGGCGATCCTCGGCTCGCTGGAACGGTTCATCGGCATTCTGATCGAACAGTACGCCGGGGCGCTGCCCGCCTGGCTGGCCCCGGTGCAGGCGGTGGTGCTCGACATCACCGACCATCAGGCCGAGTATGCCGTCCAAGTCGAAAAATTCCTTATGCAACAAGGTTTCCGCGTCGCATCCGACTTGAGAAACGAGAAAATCGGCTTTAAAATCCGCGAGCATACTTTGCAGCGCGTTCCGTACCTCCTGGTCGTTGGCGACCGTGAGATGCAGACGGAGACCGTCGCTGTACGCACCCGCGCTGGCAAGGATTTAGGCAGCATGAGTCCGACGGCTTTCGTGGAGCTCCTGCAAGCCGACATCGCCCGGCGCGGACGAACCGAATAATCACGGGAGGACAGCAACATCGCCGCAAACAATGAACTCCGGCTCAACGACGAGATCACCGGGCGCGAAGTGCGCCTGATCGATCAGGATGGCGAGCAGGCCGGAATCGTCCCCCTGGTGCAAGCCAGGCGGATGGCCGAGGAAGCCGAACTGGATCTGGTGGAAATCTCCCCGAGCGCCAAGCCGCCGGTTTGCCGTATCATGGATTATGGCA
Source organism: Candidatus Competibacter sp. (assembly GCA_031732855.1). Taxonomy (GTDB): domain Bacteria; phylum Pseudomonadota; class Gammaproteobacteria; order Competibacterales; family Competibacteraceae; genus JAVMKJ01. The sequence goes on along the minus strand of JAVMKJ010000041.1, from coordinate 13,361 downwards.
AGTACCGGTTCGAGCAGGCCAAGAAGCAGCAGGAAGCGAAGAAGAAACAAAAACAGATCCAGATCAAGGAAATCAAGTTCCGTCCAGGCACGGACGAAGGAGACTATCAGGTCAAACTACGCAACCTGATCCGTTTCCTGAGCGAAGGCGACAAAGCCAAGGTGACGCTGCGGTTTCGGGGCCGCGAAATGGCGCACCAGGATCTGGGCAGCAACCTTCTCAAGCGCGTCGAAGACGATCTCGCTCCTTATGGCTCGGTGGAACAACGGCCCAGGATGGAAGGGCGACAGATGGTGATGACCATCGCGCCGACCAAGAAGAAATAAACCCCTTTCCGGCGACCAGCGTTTTCCGCCTCCGGCGCGTCCCGGGGTTAACCCAGAATTTTCCTTTTTAAATCGCGGAGTCATGCAATGCCCAAGATGAAATCCAACCGTGGCGCGGCCAAGCGTTTCAGCCGCACCGGGTCCGGCCAGTACAAGTGTTCCCACTCGCACCACCGGCACATTCTGACCAAAAAGAGCACCAAGCGGAAACGCCAGTTGCGCGGCACCACCACCTTGGCTGCGGTGGACGTCCCGGCGGTGCGCCGGATGCTGCCCTATCATTGATGCCCGCCGGATCGGAGAGTTAAGCCATGCCCCGAGTGAAACGTGGCGTTACCGCCCACGCCCGCCACAAGAAAGTCCTGAAACAGGCCAAAGGCTATTACGGCGCCCGCAGCAAGGTGTTTCGGGTCGCCAAGCAGGCCGTCATCAAGGCCGGCCAGTACGCCTATCGCGACCGTCGCCAGAAGAAACGGGAGTTCCGCGCGCTGTGGATCGTCCGCGTCAACGCCGGCGCCCGCGAGAACGGTCTGTCCTACAGCCGGCTGATCAATGGCCTGAAGCAGGCCGCCATCGAGGTCGACCGCAAGGTTCTGGCCGATCTGGCGGTGTTCGACAAGCCGGCGTTCGCCGAACTGGCCAATCGCGCCAAGGTCGCGCTCGGCATCGCCTGAACCGCCCGCCGGACCGGGTTCCGGTCCGGCGGCATCCGGGATTCCGAACGGGGAAAGGCCGCGATCCTTTCCCCTTTTCGTTTGTTCCCCAACCACCACCGAGTTGAGAGACCCGCCAGCGTGGACGCATTGCCCGAACTGATGCAAACCGCCCGGACCGCCATCGCCGGGGCCGGCGACCTCGCCGCCCTGGATCAGGTGCGCGTGCGCTATCTGGGCAAGAAAGGCGCGCTCACCGAACGCCTCAAGGAACTGGGCCGCCTGCCCCCCGAGCGGCGGCGCGAGGCCGGCCAGGCCATCAACGAAGCCAAGGAAGCGCTGGAAACCGCCATCGCCGCGCGCAAGGCCGTATTGGAGGCGGCGGTGCTGGACGCCCGACTGGCGGGCGAGGCCATCGACGTGACGCTGCCCGGGCGCGGCCAGCGGCCGGGCGGTTACCATCCGCTCAGCCGTACTCTGGCGCGCATCGAAGCGCTGTTCGCCCGGATCGGCTTCAGCATCGCGGAAGGGCCGGAGGTCGAGGACGACTTCCGCAACTTCGAGGCGCTCAACATCCCCCCCCAGCATCCGGCGCGGGCGATGCACGACACCTTCTATTTCGACGCCCACACCCTGCTGCGCACCCACACCTCGCCGGTGCAGATCCGGGTGATGGAACGGCGGGCGCCCCCCGTGCGGGTCATCGCGCCGGGGCGGGTTTACCGCTGCGATTCGGATTTGACCCACTCGCCGATGTTCCATCAGGTCGAGGGCCTGCTGGTGGACGAGGACGTGAGCTTCGCCGACCTGAAAGGCGTGCTGGACGACTTCCTGCGTCATTTCTTCGAGCGCGATCTGGCGGTGCGCTTCCGGCCGTCCTACTTCCCGTTCACCGAGCCGTCGGCCGAGGTGGATATCCAGTGCGTGATCTGCGGCGGCGGCGGTTGCCGGGTGTGCAAGCACAGCGGCTGGCTGGAGGTGCTGGGCTGCGGCATGGTGCATCCGGCGGTGTTCGACAAGGTCGGCATCGACGGCGAACGCTACACCGGCTATGCCTTCGGCATGGGGGTGGAGCGATTGACCATGCTGCGCTACGGCGTCAACGACCTGCGGCTGTTCTTCGAAAACGATCTGCGCTTCCTGCGCCAGTTTCAGTGAGGCAACCAGCATGAAAGTCAGCGAGCAATGGCTGCGGGAATGGGTCGATCCGGCGGTATCCAGCGCCGAACTGGTGGCGCAACTGACCATGGCCGGCCTGGAAGTGGACCGCGTGGAACCGGCCGCGCCGGCCTTCGACCGGGTGGTGGTCGGCCGGGTGATCGGCCTGGTTTCGCATCCCGACGCCGACCGACTCCGGGTGGCGACGGTGGACGTGGGGGGACCGGAGCCGCTGCAAATCGTCTGCGGCGCGCCCAACGTCGCGGTCGGCATGCACGCGCCGACCGCCCTGATCGGCGCGGTGTTGCCCGGCGGGCCGACCATCAAACCCTCCAGGCTGCGCGGTGTCGAGTCGCAAGGGATGCTGTGCTCCGCCAGGGAGCTGGGCCTGGCGGAGAGTTCCGACGGTCTGCTGCCCCTGCCCGCCGACAGCCGGCCCGGCCAGGACGTACGCGAGCTGCTGGCCCTGGACGATTCCCTGATCGAGATCGAACTGACCCCCAATCGCGGCGACTGTCTGGGTATGGAGGGCATCGCCCGCGAGGTGGCGGCGCTCAATCGCCACGAGTTCCGCCCGCTGCCGGCGGAGGCGGTGGAACCGGTGGTGGATGCCACTTTCCCGGTGACGCTGCTCGATCCGGCCGACTGCCCGCGCTACGTGGGGCGGGTGATCCGCGGCGTCGATCCCGCCGCCGAGACGCCGCTGTGGATGAAGGAGCGGTTGCGCCGCGCCGGCGCGCGCAGTCTGGGGCCGCTGGTGGATGTCACCAATTACGTGATGCTGGAACTCGGCCAGCCGATGCACGCCTTCGATCTGGGCCGGTTGACCGGTGGCATCGTGGTGCGCCGCGCCCGGCCCGGCGAGCGGATGGAGCTGCTGAACGGGGTGGTGGTGGAGCCCGATGGGGAGACGTTGCTGATCGCCGACCATCGCGGCCCGCTGGCGCTGGCCGGGATCATGGGCGGCGAAATCAGCTCCTGCACCGACGCCACCCGCGACGTGTTTCTGGAAAGCGCCTTCTTCGCGCCGGCCAGCATCGCCGGCCGCGCCCGCCGCCACGGCTTGCAGACCGACTCCTCCTACCGCTTCGAGCGCGGCGTCGACCCGCAATTGCAGCGCCGCGCCGCCGAGCGCGCCACCCGGCTGCTGATCGACATGGCCGGCGGCCAGCCGGGACCCATCGTCGAGGCGGTTTCGCCCGAGCACCTGCCGGCGGAACCGGCCATCCGGTTGCGGCCGGAGCGGATCCGCAAGCTGTTGGGGATGGACGTTGCCGCCGCCGAAGTCGAGTCGATCCTGCGGCGGCTGGGCATGGCGGTGGCGATCGGGTCGGATCACTGGCTGGTTGCACCGCCGAGCAGCCGCTTCGACATCGCCCTGGAGGTGGATCTGATCGAGGAAATCGCCCGCGTTTACGGTTACGACCGCCTGCCGGGCAACCGGCCGCTGACCCGGCTGGAGATGCCGGCGCAACCGGAAGGGCGGGTCGCGCTGGAACGGTTCCGGGAGGTCCTGGCGCAGCGCGGTTTCCAGGAAGCCATCACCTACAGTTTCGTCGATCCGGCTTTCCAGCAACGGCTCGATCCCGAGCGGGAGCCGCTGGCGCTGGCCAACCCGATTTCCGCCGATCTGTCGGTCATGCGCACCAGTCTGTGGCCGGGCCTGCTCGCGGCGCTGGTCTACAACCAGAAGCGCCAGCAACCACGGGTGCGGTTGTTCGAACATGGCCTGAATTTCATTCCGGCGGACGGTGGATTGCGGCAGGAGCCCTACCTCGGCGGCGTGGCCGCGGGTACCGCCTTGCCGGAACAGTGGGGCGTGCCGGCGCGGATGGTGGATTTCTTCGATCTCAAGGCGGACGTCGAGGCGTTGCTGGTCCTGACCGGCGAGCCGGAGGCGTTTGTTTTCGTCGCCGCCGCCCATCCGGCGTTGCATCCGGGGCAGAGCGCCCGGATCGAGCGGGCTGGCGAGCCGGTCGGCTGGCTGGGCGCCCTGCATCCGCGGGTGGCGCGGGAACTGGACGTGGAGGGCGACGCTTTCGCGTTCGAGCTGCGGCTGGGAGGATTGGATCTGGCGCTGATTCCGGCGTTCCGGGCGCTGTCCCGGTTCCCGGCCAGCCGCCGCGACATCGCCATCGTGGTGGACGAGGCGGTTACCGCGCGGGCGATTCTGGACTGCATTCGCCGATGCGGCGGCGAATTGCTGCGCGATATTCGGCTTTTCGATCTCTACCGGGGCCGGGGAATTCCCGAAGGCCGGAAAAGTTTGGCTTTGGGATTGATTTTACAGGATTTCGCGCACAATCTTACTGATGGTGTGGTCGATGAGGTCGTATCCGGCATCATTGCCGGACTGGCGGAACAGTTTGACGCAACGCTTAGGATTTAGGAGCATGGCACTAACAAAAGCCGACATGGCGGAAAGGTTGTTCGAGGAACTGGGCATCAACAAGCGCGAGGCCAAGGAGTTGGTGGAGATTTTCTTCGAGGAAATCCGCAGTGCCCTGGAACGGGGGCGGCAGGTGAAATTGTCCGGCTTCGGCAATTTCGACCTGCGCGACAAGAACCAGCGGCCGGGTCGCAATCCCAAGACCGGCGAGGAAATCCCGATCACGGCGCGGCGGGTGGTCACCTTCCGGCCGGGACAGAAGCTCAAGGCGCGGGTGGACGCCTTCAAGGGCGAGGCTCAGTAATCGCGTTAATTCCTAAACGCTTGGCAAGCCAGGCGGATTGAATTAACATCACTGCTCTTCACGGCGGCTGGTCCGCCGTGCGCGGGGCGTAGCGCAGCCTGGTAGCGCACCTGCATGGGGTGCAGGTGGTCGGAGGTTCAAATCCTCTCGCCCCGACCAATTGAAACAAGGGCTTGGCAGGCAACTGCCAAGCCTTTTCTCGTTGGATTTCCAAAATCCAGTGAGGTACCAGCTTCTTATGGTTCCGCAATGCTGGAATCCGCCGACCCGCTTGGGTCCGGAGTTTCAACGCCGAGCCCGGGGAAAGGCTCCGAGGCATACCCGGTTCGCCCGAGCGTTCCTTCGTTCGCCATGAGCACCAGTCGCTCCAGCCTCTGGCTCGCCGTCGCGGTGCTCGCGGCGGGGTTCCTCGCGCCGGGCCTTGCCGCCGCGCCGCGCGAGGGTCTGCGTTTCGACAGTCCTGGCGTCCTCAACTGGTCCGAGCGAACCATTCCCAGCGGCGGGAAGCCGGCGATAGCGGTGGTTCCGCTGGCGGCGGGCGAGGGCGAGCGGATACTTGCCATGCCGACGCTGGCTGAGGAACACGGCTCGCTGCCGGTTGCCGAGGTCCTGTTCGGCTGCGCGCCGCCGTCGGAGACCTGCGAACGCGCGGGCGAACGCAAGCGGATCGCCGCCGCCGGTGATAGCGTCCGTCGCGCGGGCCAACGGTTGTCGGTCAATCCGGCCAGCGGCGCGGTGGCGGTATTCGTCGACTGGAACCAGCCGGTGACCCGGACCGCCGAAGGCGACAGCGAGTCGCACCGCTATCTCGGCCGGCTCGACGGCAGCGGCTACCATCGCGTCGACGTGCGGTTCGGCCACGACGCGCCGGGGAGCTTTCTCGTCAATCCCGCCAACGGTGGAACGATCTTCGTGCACGACGGCGGCGACGTGGTGGCGCTGGCCCCGGATGGCCTGCGCCTCGTCACCTTCAACGCCTTGAATCCGCCGCTGTCGCTCCGGCTGGGCGTTCTGGATGCGGCCGGGCCACGCCTCGAACTCCACTGCCTGGCGACCGGCGACCGGCCGTCTTTGCAATTCAAGGGTTGGCACGATCCCCAAACGTTCGATCTGGTGGTGAAACCCAACGGCGCCCAGGACGCCGAGGCGATCCCGGTACGCATCGAACGGAGCGCGGGCGCCTGGCGTTTGGCCACCCCCGCTCCGGCGCGGCTGGTCGAGGTTGCCGGTTTCGGTTGCCGGCCGTAGTTCGCGTCGATGACCGCCGGTCGCCACCGGGTCTTGCTCGCCCGGGGCTTCGCCGACGGGTTCGTGGCATCGAACGCATACCCGAAAGCTGGGTTAAAGCAAATGCTTTCCATCGAGGACGTCCGTTTCCAGCGAAAACGGATCGACGCCTTCCACGCAACCGAGGTTGACCCGGAAATGACCGGTCTTCCGCGAAGTTTCGTGAAAAGTGTAGATTCCGCAGGTCTTGCAGAAATAATGCTTTGCCGTCCTGGCCCCGAACTGGTAAAGGCCCAGCACATCTTCCCGTGCTTCTATCTTCAACCGGTCCGCGGGGATAGGCTCGGGGGACATCAGCGCCCCCTTTCTGGAACAAATCGAACAGTTACAGCGCAGGCCCTTGGTAATGATCTCGCTCTCAAAGGAGAAGCGAACCGAGCCACAGTGGCAACTCCCTTGATAATGTTTGCTCATGGTTTTCTCTGCTGCTGGATCTTCATGGTCTGACGGGGCGCTCGGTCCCCGAGCGAGTTGGCACAAGACGACGAAGCCCGCCAGGAACGGGAGAGGGGGTTGGGGGTGAGGGGCCGAAGGTTTCTTCCTGCGCCGACACCGTCTGCCAGCCGAGCGCCGCAAACAGCCCGATGGCGGGCCGCTCGACGAGATGGTCTTCGGTGTAGGCATGGGCGCTCATGGCTGGGAGAGTCCGGCAATCTCGCGGAGCTTGGCTTGAAGCTCGGGCAAGCGCTCCTGGTTCGCCGCATCGCCCGGCAAGTGGCCCGGCAGCGCATCCATGAAAGCAGGCAGCGCCAGCAATTCCCGGAAGCGGTCAGCCAAATAGCCCCTGAGTTCGGATGAGCTGGTTCGGCACTCTTCCAGCAGCGTATCGCGGCCATCGACCACCGCGAGCAGGTCGCCGAGATCATGGCTGAACAGGAAGTCGCCCTCGCCGCGTCCGTCGAACGCTTCCAGCTTGGTGGCCAGAAACACCGGCGCGGCGATCAGGCGGATGAGCTGGCCGCTAGCGCGACAGGCAGCGCCGTTTCCAGCGCCAGCGGATACCAGGGATTGGAAAAGCCGAGGATCTTTTCCAGCGTCGGCATCACATCCACCGCCACCGACCCCACTTGCCAGCGGCAGATCGGCACCTCAGGGCGCATGTCCTGCACGAAACCGCGGGCGCGCAGCGCTGTCTCGACCCGATGGTAGTCGGCCAGCATCACGGCCTGGCAGACCAGATCGACGTCTTCGGTCGGGCGGATCGCCGGCATGGCCGGGTCGGTAATCAGCAGCCCGGCCACCGCACCGCCGACAAAGACCATTTCCTCGCGCAGCGCATCGCCCAATCGTTCGGCGACCAGTTCCAGCAGCGCGATATTGGGGTCGTTGGCGTTCATGCCTGCAAGCGCTTGTCCAGCAGATCGATGGATAGCGCGCGTTCGCGCGCGCTGCCGCCGCGCACGGCATCGAACAACACCAGCAACTCGTACAGCGCCGGGTTGCGACCCGCCGCCTCCGGCACGCTCGGGTAGAGCGGGTGCAGGGCAATGCCGCGTACCGTGCCGTTCTTGTGCGGCCACACCGGAACCGGGTCGGTGCCCGGCACGATCAAGTCCTTGAGCGGCGCGGCGGCGTACCCGGTCGGCATGCCGCGCGTCAAGCTGCCGTGCGTGGCCGGGAAGCAGTAGCGCGCACCATGCTGGACGAACGGCCGCAGCGCGGCGAGGATCACCGTCGCCTTGCCGCTCGCATCCTTGTGGGCGAGCTGGGCGACCACCGCCCGCTCGACCGCCCCATGCACCTCCGAAGCGGTCATTCCCAACTCGGCGGCGAGCGTCGCATAAGTCGGCGCCGGGCCGCGCTCCAGCGCCAGGCGCAGCACCACCACCAAGTCCTGCGGACGCAGCACGATTTGCGGGTTGGACTTCGAGCGGGCCACCAGGTGGCTCCTTCATTCGCTATTCGCTATTCGCTATTCGCTATTCGCTATTCGCGAATAGCGAATATACGCATCTGGCAAGGAATTGACCACGGTCCTTGAGCGATTCATGCGCCAAGTCCGAGTGGGGCTTGGGCAACCGTGCGTCAAAGTTGGTGATGGCCTTCCCTTCGCGTTCCAACAAGCGCCGCTCGATGTGAATGTTCAACACATTACGCGACCAGCCGTGTTCGATGGCTCGCCGGGCATAGGCCAGACGCTGCTCCGGCGTCTTGAGCTTGGTCAGCAGCACCAAGTTATGCCCCCAGGGCAATTGTCCAATGTTCAGCATCAGCCGCGCGCGTAGCGCGTCAGCTGCATGCGTTTGTTTAGGGCTGTCAGATTTAATTCTACTTTGTCAGATTAAAACACAACATATTGATTTTGCTAAAATTAGCAAAAATTGGTGAAATTGATAAATCTTTATAAATCAAATGCTTGCCTCTAATCTGACAAAGTAGAATTAATCAAGATCAGCTCCTTGTCTATGAAAAAACGTGGTCTGTCCTCTATTTCTGCAATCTGTAGTAAATCAACAAATATAGCTTGCCGGTGGTCCCATCGACACGATGATTAGCCTTTATGGCCGCAAGTTTTCAGGCCAAAGAAAATATGGGCCAAACTTCGGGCTCATCCGGAATTCGCCACCGGCTTCCTTTCCCTTTGGAGTGATGTGGTGCTTTTCATCTCGCGTCTCCAAAAAGCCGGACTGAACTAATCTCTCCGTAAGCTCGTTGGTTTTTATACCCAATCGCTGAGCAAATTTTGAAGTGGTCAGTTTCTCAGACGATGTTTCATCAGCCTCGGATTTGCTCTCGGCCTCGCTCGACACACGTTCAAGCGAAATGCGAACTTCTTCGCTGACGCGAATGATACGTTGCGCTTCCTCGTAGGTGTCCTTGTACAGATCGACATCGTCGGCGCGGCGAATCAGCACTCCCATTTCGTTGTTGTTGACTTGGCTGAACTCATAGAGATTGAGGCTGGCGATAATGCAGAACTCCTCATTCATGTAGCACTTGGCATGAAGGTTCTTGCAGAAGCTTGTGCGGATATAAGTCAGCTCCTTTAACCAATTGATTTCCTCTGGCTCGAGTTCGCTCTTGCCATAGACAATACGAACGTCGATCTTCAATCGGTTTTTGTCTGCAAGAAGTTCCTTGATTCGATCATTGAGCTTCAAAAACGGGCTGATCAAGATGAGTCGATCTTTGGCGCCCTTGATCAGTTCTTCAAGAAAGTAGTTGGTGGCACTTGTGTTCAGGAATTTTGCCATTGGGTAGTCTCGAATGGGTAAGGGGTACGGCTATTGTGAAGGCTAGCAGGGCGGCAATCCACCGCCCCCTTGTCGCGGACGCGAAGCGACCGCGACAACGTTGGAGTTCGCCCGCGCGTGGAAGCGGGCGAAGCCCGCGGCAGCACGTCGGGTGCAGCGAAACGTTAGTCGACTGCACGGCGATAGACCTGAGTGACAAACTCTTTCCCGGACTTGAGAGCAAACGCTTTCTCCGACTCCAGCGTAAAGCCCGACGCCGCTGCGCACCTGGCGAGCTCGACTGGGAGAATCAGGCGCATTAGTGGGAAAAGCATTTGAATGCTCTGATACGGCGATGGTGATACTGTAGGCATCTGTTCTGATGGCTGTTGAAGCACCGAGACCAAATGGCCGCGAGGACGGCACACATGCGACAAATTATCCAACGCCGCAGGAAGAGAGACGTATTCAAATACTAGGGCGGCGTAAATCAAGTCGACGGGTGAGAACGGCAACGGGCCACTTTCAATGTCAGCCACATGTAATTCGAGACTTGGGATACGCCCGGAATAGCGGGACGACGCACAAGCGACATAACTTGGGTTGATGTCAACGCCAACGACTCGCTGTGTTTCGGCGGGGATTCTGTCGAAGCCGTTCCCGCCGGCACAACCGATAACCGCAACAGATTCCGGCAGGAAGTGGTGCAACGCGTCCGAGAATTGAGCAGCCAACATTTCGGCCTGATCGATTGCTGGCAGCGACATGTGGGACTCGTAGTCCGAGAGCGGCACTTCTAGCCAGGGGTTACGCATAAGCCGGCTAACGTTCGGATTCACCGGCGGCCCGTCAGGGCCGGCAGGTGGAGCGATGGGTCAGGTGGCAACACGATATTCACGTGTGATCTCCGCCACCTGAACCGAATACGATTCATACCACCATTCACGGCCCGCTCGCTGAGCCAACACATGCTCAGGATGAGCCTTCCAGGATCGGATGGCCTCTTCGCTGGGCCAGTATGAGAGCGCGACCTCATTGACGCCCTGCGTGACAGATTGAAACTCGATGCAACCAAACTGGGTCAACCCCAGCTCTCGCATGCGCGCCGCCATCAGTGAATATTTCTCGTCAAGAACTCGAATCTTGGCGCGGAATATAACGACGTACACTCGCAATCTCCTTGCCATATAATGCCTGAATTAAGCCGCGCCACGAAACGGCATCGGCTTGAATAAATGGTTAGGCTTGCTTTCCCTTGTCGAAGAACTTTGCAAGCCTTTCTCTCACATCTGTAAAGTCGCCAACGCTTGAGTAGCCATTGATCGTTTCAAGCCGCAAAGCATCGTCCAGGGACCGACCAATGATGTCCAGTATCGTTTCCTTGGCGGAGCGAATAGCTTGCTGACTGTTTGCTAGAATCATCTTCGCATAGGTTTCCGCAGTGGGCAAAACCTGCTCGGTGGGAACAACTTTATTGACGAGGCCAAGGCGCAGGGCCTCATCTGCAAGCACTTCCCGGCCTGTAAGCGTCAACTCCAGTGCCACGGCCACACCCGCAATGGCCACGAGGCGAACCAAACCTCCATCACCTTGATGTAACCCCTGACGCACCTCGAACACCCCGAACTTTGCGGAGTCAGCAGCGACACGGATGTCACAGGCCAACGCCAACTCGAAACCGCCACCTATGGCATGGCCGTTGATGGCTGCAATGATCGGTTTGGTAATTCGGTGCTGGCCGCGCGTAATGCCTCCGCCGATGCCGCGAGCGGCGTTGCGGCGGGCGTCCAACATATTCGCGTGCTCCCATTTTGGGATGAAAGTTTTGAGGTCGGCACCTGCACAGAAGGCTTTGCCTTCTCCGGTCAGAATTGCAACATCCACTGATGGATCGTTATTGAAATCTTGCCAGATCGTCCAGAGTTCGTTGTTTATCTCGTCATCCAGGGCATTCAGGGCGTCGGGACGATTCAACGTGACATATGCGATTCGGTTTTTCTTTTCGTAGATAGCTTTTCCCATTGCGGATTCCTCCGGAAGTAATGTGGGCCTAACCCCTCAAATAAGCGCGTGGCGAAGCCATCCGCTTCATTTGATGGTTCGCCCTAGTAGTGCAGGATTTGCCGGGTTGGTTCCGCCTCTCCCAAAATTTGCGCTACAGTGTTTCTAGTATCCAAATCGTTAGTTCTAACGGCCGCCTCTATCAACATTTCTGTGGTAAGGTTTTGTCCGGTTTTCGAGCGGTAGAACATTCGCAGATGCTGAAGCGCCTTCTTACCACCAATTATGAGATGCCTCGTGTCCTTATCAGCCCATCGGACGTCAAAGACCGGAGTAAATTCCTTTGTGAGCGTCTTTGTGTCCAATCGCTTCGGAAGAAATTGCCCATGGAGCGTCAAATAGCTTCCGTAACAATCCAGTCGTTCTTTATCAAATACATCATCCCAGAACTCAGCGAAAGCGTCTCTGTCTTCGTACCGAATCACCTCATTGACCACGGCGGGCGAAAGAAGTAGGTTTTCGATCTCCTTCCCAGGCGTAAATAAGGTTATCAGTCCGCCACTCGTCAGGCGTTCTCGGACCGACTCGAGATGGTTCTCAGGATAGTAGTCTCGATCGAGCAAGACGGCATGCGGCGTGTCACGCCCTATGAGCAGACGATACGCATCTCTGTAGCTAAGAGCCTTCGGATACTCGCTGAAGCCATGAAGTGGTATATTAAACACATTTCCAGTGAAGCCATACGCTTCTGCAAATTTCCTCAGTAGAACGAAATCAAATACATCTTCTGTGAACACTATGCGATCGCATGACTCAAACTGCGAAGCGATTAAGTTGAAACAGCTACCTATTTGAGATCGCACAACATTCAAATATGCACGGTCAGTCGTTGCCTTTATCTGAGGTCTCGCATGACTCTTTTGCACGTGAATAATATGGCTCACATCGACATTGTTCATTAGCTCTGACGAATGTGTGGCTATTATGACGCTTCCCCCGTGATAATCTCGCAAAACTCTTATCAAGTCATTCTGCTTCTCTGCATGCAAGTTTACTTCCGGCTCATCTAGAACGAGTATTGCTGTGTCCCTTAGCCGCACAAGGTGCGCGATAATTTGAAACCACACTTGGAGACCTTGCCCCGCCCAAGCGAGTTCGCGTTCTATTCGCCCCTCAACAAAGAAACATGTTAATAAGTTGTCGCCGTGACGGTGAGTGCAATCCAATAGCTGGATACTAGGCCATGTCGCATTGATTATATCTTGGACCAAAGCATATTCTTCATCGGACAACACTTGGTAGAGATGGTTCCTCAAATGCCTTGGCGCTAGACTGCTATTAATGCTGGCCTGAACGTACTTGCGTGAAAGCAATTCCTCAAACTCCGAGAGTGGACCCAGGGGAGGAATGAACCCAAACACCGTGGGGAGATCCTTGGGTATCCGTCCTCGATAGTCTGCATATATCATGTCCTTGAGTTCGTCCAAATGCACCGTTATGACCAAGCCGTCATCAAATTCAGCCGTTATTATTGCGTGTTCCCCCGAGTAGTTGTGGAGCAGCCTGCCTATCGTCAGATGTGACACGTCCAATTGGGGAAGGCGGAAATATTGATCGCCGTCGATTATGATCTGAGTCTGTCTCCTTCCCACGACCCGACAAGCTGACGACAGTAGCTTTAAAGCTAGGAGGATGTTTGACTTCCCCTCATTGTTCCGACCCGTCAGTAAGACACACGCAGAGTCCTCAGGAACGAAAGTGATCGTGTACCTCCTGAAAGGTCCAAAATTGTCGAGCAACAGGCTTCTTATTCTCATGAATCTCCTGATGGCGAACCAGTGATTATGCGGTTTCCGCCTATCTACCTCAATCTGTCATCATTGAAAAAACTATTTGATTTAATTATCTGTTGTGAGCCGTATAGCATCGCGAAACATGTCTCTCAACTCTCCGACTCAGCCTCGTCTCCGAGAGGCGCGGTTGGGGCGGATGAGGCGATGCAGTCGAACTGTGTAATCACAATCAACAGTAGCTGAGTTATTTTCAGCGATTCTGTCAATACGAGAAGAC
>JAVMKJ010000040.1:0-6037 GCA_031732855.1 Candidatus Competibacter sp. | reverse complement strand
GTTGGCGGAACCCGTCGGAGGGGGAGGGATAACTCAATAGGGGTATCCCGGAATAGCGGCTGCTGGAAGGAGGTGGATCCCGGACATGTCCGGAACAGAACGGTAAATCGAAGCAAAAAAGGCGCGCCGCTAACGGCGCGCGCATCTTAAATGAATGGAAAATTGGGTACCGATTCGAAAACTCGCGCCCGACCGGGTTGCGAGTCGTTAGAAGCGCCGACGGCCACCGCCGCCGCCGCCGCGCTCCCCCTCCTTTTTCGGCCGTGCCATGTTGACGGTCAGGGGCCGCCCTTTCAACTGGCTACCATTAAGTGCCTTGATCGCGGCTTCGGCCTCCGCCTGTCGGGGCATCTCGACGAAACCAAATCCCTTCGCCTCACCGCTGAACCGGTCCTTGATGACCGCCGCGGAAGCGACCTCTCCGTAGGGCTCGAAAGCCGCTCTCAAGTCTTCGTCCTTGATCTGATACGACAGATTGCCAACATAGATATTCATGAACTCGTTATTCCACTCGAAAAAATCGTGCGCCATAAGCGATAAAACCGAAATCTCAATCTATGGCACGGAAATCAAGATTCGATATCAAGGTCGTAAAACCCCAACGGTCCAGGGCGTGCAGGATAACGCGCCCCGGCACGATTGGGAAACCGGAACAGCCTGTTCAGGCAGGCTTATCCAGACTGGGGGCGGCCTCGGACTGGGGCTTGGACGCGCCCAACACCTCCTGTAGCTTGACCTCGTCTTCATGCGACAGCGAGGTCTTCAGGAGACGGCCACCGGTTCCTTCCAGTTCGACCAGAACCTTGTCCGGCGTGAAGTGCTTGACCAGCACGAACAGCACCGAACTGCCCGGTTTCAACTCGGTGGCCAAGTTCTTCATGAAATTGTCGTCGATACCGATGTCGGTCAGCGCCCCGCTGATGGCGCCGCCGGCCGCGCCGGCCGCCAGACCGAGCAGCGGATTCATGAAGATCAGACCGATCAGGAGACCCCAGAAACTGCCCGAGACCGCTCCGGCGGCGGTCATGTTGTGGATCTGATGCAATTTGACCTTGCCTTTCTCGTCGCGGACGGCGACGACCGCATCCTCCAGGTCGATCAGGTATTCCTTCTGCATTCGCAGGAGCCGCAGCCGCACCTCCTGAGCCGTGTAAATGTCGTCGTAGGCGACCGCGACAAACGTACTACTCATCGTCAAGTTCTCCACTGCCAATCTAAGGGTGTTGCTCGATGCGGGGCGTTTGGCCACGCGGTTGATCCGATTGGTTTGGCAAAAATTCTTACCACCTCGGGAAGGTGGTAGCCAGGCAATCGACGGTCAGACCATTATCAGGATAGAGAATTCTTAGCCGGTCCGCGTAGACCTCCTTGGGTAAATCCTTGTAGTACGTCTGATAGCTTAGCTTCTCGAATTGCGCGCGGCGTTCCGGCGTGCCGAAAGGCAACGCTCCGTAACGCGGCACGCAACGTTCCTCCGCCTGGGACAGCCAGCTCTGGAATTGCGGGTCGCTCGCGTACCCCACCGCACAGGCTCCGCTCGTCAGGGCCAGCGCCAGCATCCATGCCGACCGGAAGCTCGTTCCTCTCATCGCCATCCAATTTATCTCCTTGTAATATTAGCATGATAAAAGCATCAAGACACTGATGCGCCCAAGGTACAGGGGCAAGATTCGTTTTTTCCACCTTCCCCGGGGATTCAAAGAATCGGATCGAACAATCGAGCCGCCCGGACCGCCCACTGAAAAGCCCGGCCCCGGTTCCGCAAATCGGCGGCGGAGGTCCGGCGACTGCGCTGGAAATCGCGTTCCAGCATCGCCGCCACTCGACCGGCGAAATCCCCGTCCACCACCACCGCCACGACCTCGAAGTTGAGTCGCAGCGATCGATTGTCCAGATTGGCGGTGCCGACCGCAGCGATCCGGTCGTCGACCAGCATCACTTTCTGGTGCAGGAACCCGTCCTGATAGCGGTAAATCTGGATGCCGGTCCGGTCGGCCATCTCCAGAAATGAAAACGAAGCCAGGTAGACCAGCAGGTGATCCGGCTTCGCCGGCAACAGAATACGGACATCCACCCCGCGCAGCGCGGCCAGTTGCAGCGCCTCGAACACCGGCGAGTCGGGCACGAAATAGGGGCTGGCGATCCACAGCCGCCGCCGAGCCCCGACCACGGCCTGATGGAACAACATCGAGCAGGTTTCGAGCGCATCGGCGGGCCCGGTGGGATAGATCAGCACGGTTCGGTCATCGTCCGCGGCCGCTATCGGCCGCCATTCCACTCCGGGCACCTGCCGGGTAGCCCAGTACCAGTCCTCGACGAACACCCATTGCAGCGCCTGCGCCGCCGGCCCCTCGACCCGCAAATGGGTGTCGCGCCAGTGGCCGAGCGGACCGCGCCCCATATATTCGTCCCCCACGTTCAGGCCGCCGACGAAGCCGACCCGGCCGTCCACCACCACGATCTTGCGGTGGTTGCGGAAATTGAGTTGGAATCGGTTGCGCCGGCCACGCGTGGTGTGGAAGGCCGATGCGGCGATCCCGGCCGCGCGCAACGTCGCCATGTAGGACTTCGGCAAGGCATGGCTGCCCACTTCGTCGTACAACAATCGGATCGACACACCGGAAGCCGCTTTGCGCAGCAGACGGGCGTGCAGGTCGCGGCCCAGTTCGTCGTCCTTGAAGATGAAGAACTCGATCAAAATATAACGCTGGGCTTCCTCTATCGCGGTAAAAATCGCCCCGAACGTCGCCACGCCATCCACCAGCAATTCCAGCGCGTTGCCGCGGGTGAAGGGAGTTCGGCTCAGGTCGGCAAGAACCTTCAAATCTCCGGCCCATTCGGACGGCAAGTCGGCCTGACAGTCGCGCAGTCGTTCGAGAAAAAGGGCCACGCGATCGCGATTGGGCTGCTCCAGCATGCCGCTCCGCAAGGTTTCGACGTAGCCGTGAAAGCGGTTGCGGCCAAAAATCCAGTACAGCGGCAGCGCGAGGTAGGGAAACGTCGCCAGCGAAATCGCCCAGGCGATAGCGCCTTGCGAAGTTCTGACACCGGCCACGGCATGAATCGCCGACAATACTCCCAAGGCGTGAATCAGTGTTGCCAGAGCCGTTACCAGCAGCAAGAGATCTTGTGTCAACATCGAAGCGGTATCCTGCTCGAAAACATCGAAAGGGTTGTTCCTGGAGGACCCGGATTATGCAGAAATTCAAGCAAGTATGGGCGGGTTTTCTGCTGTGGAGGTCCGGCATGAGATCGCCGCTGCGGTACCGTGGCTGGATCGCTACGGCTATGGCGCGGCGTTCGCGGCGGTGGGAGTGGAAGGATTCGGCATCCCGGCGCCAGCAACCGGGGCGTTGCCGCGCCATCGGCCGCGAGGCGCCCACCGCGCCGGAGCAGACCCGGGTATCCCATGGGATGCGGTAGGACCGGATGATCGCTCAACCGTCCTTCGCGCACGGAGGACGCGGCGCATCGTCGAACTGGCGCAACCGTGCCATGTCCAGCACGGCAATGCGCCGGCCTTTTACCGCGATCTGCCCGGATTCGCTTAAATTGTGCAGGATTCGCGACAGCGTTTCCGGCGTCAGATTGAGCCGCGAGGCGATGACGTGCTTGCTGGCCGGCAGTTCGAATTCAACCGAGCCACCTGTGCCCGCCAGTTGCAGCAGGAACCCGATGACCCGCTGGGTGGAGGAGTGCAGGGAGTAGTCCTCCACATCCTGAATCAGGCCGTGCAGGCGCATGCTCAGTCCCGCCAACATGCGGCGGGCGAAGGCGCTGTCGTGGTCGATGGCCGCGAAGATGCCCTGTTTGGCGATGTACAGCAGGCGGGTATCCTCCAGCGCCTGGGCCAACACCGGACAGGGCCTTTCCATGAACATCACCGCCTCGCCGAAGCTTTGCCCCGGCCCGACGATGGACACTACCTTCTCCTGACCCTGCGGCGAGGAAAACGCCAGCTTGATCTGACCGTGCACGACGACGTAGAAGCCGTCCAGCAGGCTGCCCTTCTGAAACAGAACCTGCCCCTTGGTTAGCCAGACATCGCGCGTTCCCACCGCCAGATTGACAATTTCGCTCTCGCGCAACTGCTGAAACAGCGGCAGGTTGGCGAGCACCCTGCCGATATCGATTTGCTTGCCCACCGGTTTTGCTGTTCCTCACCTTCGGTCAACAACCAGGCATCGCCGCGCCCCATATTGATGCAAGTATTCGATAATTTGATGTAAATCAAGGCGCGATGGCAAAGAATGCCGTATTTCAACAACAGTTTAAACGACAACCGAGGCCGCGCCGCGACCGATGCCTCACAGGGGAACGCACCATGCCACAAATCCGCCCAAAACTAAAACAAGTCACCGTCGCCCTGGCCGCGCTGCCGCTCGCCGTCGGCATCGCGCTGGCCGCGGACCAGCCGGAAGCCAAGAAGGGTGTCACCGAGGCCGAAGTCAAGTACCAGGCCGGCGGTTCGCCCCTGTCCGGCGAGCCGATGCACCAGAACGTCGATCCCAAGGCGCCGCCGATGACCGAGACCGAATTCGTCAAGGCCCGCCAGATTTACTTCGAGCGCTGCGCCGGCTGCCATGGCGTGCTGCGCAAGGGCGCCACCGGCAAGCCGTTGACCCCGGACATCACCCTCGGCAAGGGTACTGAATACCTCAAGGTGTTCATCGCCTACGGTTCGCCGGCGGGCATGCCGAACTGGCAGACCTCGGGCGAGATGACCCCCGAGCAGGTCGATCTGATGGCGCGCTACGTCCAGCAGGAACCACCCACGCCGCCGGAGTTCGGCATGAAGGAGATGAAGGCCACCTGGAAGGTATTGGTGCCGCCGGACAAACGTCCCACCAAGAAGATGAACAATTACAACATCGACAACATCTTCTCCACCACCTTGCGCGACAGTGGTGAAGTGGCGATCATCGACGGCGATACCAAGAAGATCATCAACATCGTCAAGACCGGCTACGCGGTCCACATCTCGCGGCTGTCGGCTTCCGGACGCTATCTGTACGTGATCGGCCGCGACGGCAAGATCAACCTGATCGACCTGTGGATGGAGAAACCGGACAACGTCGCCGAGATCAAGATCGGTCTGGAAGCGCGCTCGGTGGATACCTCCAAGGCCAAGGGCTTCGAGGACAAGTACGCCATCGCCGGTTCCTACTGGCCGCCGCAGTTTGTGCTGATGGATGGCGATACCCTGGAACCGCGCAAGATCGTTTCCACTCGCGGCATGACCGTGGATACCCAGGATTATCATCCCGAGCCGCGCGTCGCCTCCATCGTGGCCACCCACGACAAGCCGGAGTTCGTGGTCAACGTCAAGGAAACCGGCAAGATTTTGCTGGTCGACTACGGCGATATCGACAACCTGAAGATCACCGAAATCCCCGCCGCGCGTTTCCTGCACGACGGTGGTTGGGATTCCAGCAAGCGTTACTTCCTGGTCGCCGCCAACCAGTCCAACAAGGTCGCGGTGGTGGACACCAAGGACGGCAAGCTGGAGGCCCTGGTGGATGTCGGCAAGATTCCGCATCCAGGTCGCGGCGCCAACTTCGCCGATCCCAAGTTTGGCCCCGTATGGGCGACCGGTCACTTGGGCGATGAATCCATCTCGCTGATCGGCACCGACCCCGAGAAGCACAAGGATCAGGCTTGGAAAGTGGTGCGCACCCTCAAGGGCCAAGGTGGCGGTTCGCTGTTCATCAAGACCCACCCCAAATCCAAGAACCTGTATGTCGATACCGCGCTGAACCCGGATGCCAAGATCAGCCAGTCGGTGGCGGTTTTCGATCTGGCGAATCTGGACAAGCCCTATCAGGTGTTGCCGATTGCCGAATGGTCCGGCTTGGGCGAAGGTGCCAAGCGGGTGGTGCAACCGGAGTTCAACAAGGCCGGCGACGAGGTTTGGTTCTCGGTGTGGAGCGCCAAGGACAAGGAATCGGCCATCGTGGTGGTGGACGACAAAACCCTGAAGCTGAAGACGGTCATCAAGGATCCGAAGCTGATCACCCCGACCGGCAAGTTTAATGTT
>JAVMKJ010000039.1:0-32444 GCA_031732855.1 Candidatus Competibacter sp. | reverse complement strand
GCGCCGGACTACCCCTCGCCCCCTTACCCCAGTAGGGGGTCTGAACGGTTACTTTTGGAGCACGCCAATCAAAAGCATAGGTGATTCTGGCTGGATGGGTGGTGGGCGCCGCCCGCCGTAATAGCCGGCCGACATGTTACAATTCTTGGTAGTATTCCAGGGCAGGCATGCAAGCGAACGACAAGGTTTTCATGAGCATCGAGCGATCCATCATCGAAGGCAGCGAACGGCTGGGTATTTCCTTGACCGCGGAAGCCGTCGCGCGACTGGTGGCCTATCTGGCCCTGCTGGAGCGCTGGAACCGTGCCTACAACCTCACCGCCGTGCGCGATCCCGAGGCGATGGTGATCCGCCACCTGCTGGACAGCCTGTCAATTCTCCCCTGGGTGGAAGGCCCGCGGGTGTTGGATGTGGGCAGCGGTGCCGGCTTGCCGGGAATCCCCTTGGCCGTCGCCCGGCCAAACTGCCAGTTCTGCCTGCTGGACAGCAACGGCAAGCGCACCCGGTTTCTGACCCAGGTCGCCGCGGAACTCCAACTGACACATGTCGATGTGGTGCGCGGCCGGGTCGAGGATTATCGGCCGGCCGTCCTGTTTAATAGCGTGGTATCGCGGGCGTTCGCGACCTTGGCGGACATGGTGGCGGACGCCGGGCGGCTGTGCGTGCCGGATGGGCGGTTGCTGGCGATGAAGGGCGTCTTCCCCGACGACGAACTGGCTCGCCTGCCGCCGGGTTACGTCGTGGTCGGCGTTTACCCGCTGCGCGTCCCGAACCTGGAGGCCGAACGCACCCTGGTGCATCTGGCGCCCGCTCCCCCTTCCCGAGACTGAGTTCATGGCTACCATCATCGCGATCACCAATCAGAAGGGCGGAGTGGGCAAGACGACGACCGCCGTCAATCTGGCCGCCTGTCTGGCGGCGCTGCGCCAGAACGTGCTGCTGATCGATCTCGATCCGCAGGGCAACGCCACCATGGGCTGCGGCGTGGACAAGCACGCCTTGCCCGCCACCAGCTACGACGTACTGCTGGGCGAAGCAACCCTGACCGAAGCCCTGCAATGGGTCGAGAAGGCTCAGATGCAACTGCTGCCCGCCAACGGCGACCTGACCGCCGCCGAGGTCAACCTGCTGAAGAAGGATAACGCGCCGGGCCGGCTGCGCGACGCCCTCGCCCCGGTCGCCTGGAACTTCGACATCATTCTGATCGACTGCCCGCCTTCGCTGAACATGTTGACGGTCAACGCCCTGACCGCCGCCCAATCCGTGATCATTCCCGTCCAGTGCGAATATTACGCGCTTGAGGGTTTGTCGGCGCTGCTCGACACCATCGAGAAGGTGCGCCGTTCCACCAATCCCGGTTTGCGCATTGAGGGTCTGGTGCGGACCATGTTCGATCCCCGCAATCGGCTGGCCAACGATGTTTCCGGCCAGATCGTGGAGCATTTTGGCGCGGCGGTGTTCGAGACCCTGATCCCCCGCAACGTGCGGTTGGCCGAGGCGCCCAGCTACGGCCTGCCGATCATCTATTACGACGACGGTTCGCGCGGCGCGCAAACCTACCGGGAGCTGGCGAAGGAAGTGCGGAAACGCTTGCGGCGTCCCGCCGCCAAGACGGGGGAGATAACGAGCGCATGATCAGAAAAAAGGGCGGTCTGGGGCGCGGTCTGGATGCGCTGCTGGGCGCGGGCGCGACGGCGCGGAGCGAGACGCCGCCGGATCCGGCGGCGTCCGAGATCCTGCGGCAATTGTCGGTCGATTGCATTCAGCGCGGTCGCTACCAGCCGCGCCAGGACCTGCGCGAGGATACCTTGCGGGAACTGGCTGATTCCATCCGCGCCCAGGGTGTGGTGCAGCCGGTCGTGGTGCGCCCGCTGGGAGAGGGGCGCTACGAGTTGATTGCCGGCGAACGGCGCTGGCGGGCGGCGCAATTGGCGGAGTTGCGCGAAGTGCCCGCCGTGATCCGCGAGGTGTCGGATCAGGCGGCCATCGCCATGGCGCTGATCGAGAATATCCAGCGCGAGAATCTCAATCCCCTGGAGGAGGCCGCCGCCCTCCGGCGGCTGATTGCCGAATTCGATCTCACCCACCAGCAGGCGGCCGAAGCGGTGGGCCGGTCGCGGGCCGCAGTCACCAACCTGTTGCGTCTGCTGGAACTGGCGGAGGATGTCCAACAACTGGTGCGGGATCGCAAGTTGGACATGGGACATGCTCGCGCGCTCCTGCCGCTTCCACCCCCTTTGCAGCGGGAAGCCGCTCGCCAGGTGCTACTGCGCGGGCTATCGGCCCGCGAGACCGAGCAATTGGCTCGCCGCTACCAGCAGGATGCCATCGTGCCCCTGCGGTCGAAGCCGCTCGACCCCAATATCCGCCTGCTGCAGGACGATTTGTCGGAACGGCTCGGCGCCCGGGTGCGCTTGCAGCATGATACATCTGGCAAGGGATGTTTGGTCATCCACTACAACAATCTGGATGAGCTGGACGGCATCATAGCCCGTGTTAAGTGACACCGTAATTTTCGTTGACCCCGATACGCCAAATTCCCTATAATTTCGGGGTGCTCTGCGCGGTCGGAGAATAGCCCGGAAGCCGGGTTTGGGGAGGGATTCCGAAATGCCGCGGAGATGAAAATCATACAAAACCATAACAGATCATAACTATATAACATGCCCGACGCAGTGCGGCGCCTGGACAATTAGAACTAATACGAGCCATGGGCGCAAAACAGGTCACTCGTAAAATCACCCTCGTTCAGTTGCTGGTCACGCTGGTGATCGCCGCCGCCGCTCTCGTGTTCGGCAACCTCCATGCCGCCTATTCCGCGGTGGTCGGCGGAGGCATCAGCACTCTCGTTACCTTGTATTTCGCCAGCAAGGTCTTTTCGGTCCGTGTCGGCTCGTCCGCCGCTCGAGTCGCCCGGGCGTTCTATGTGGGCGAGGTCGTCAAGATCCTGTTGGCGATCGTTCTGCTGAGCGCCGCCCTCCTTTGGTTCGAGGTCTCACCCCTCCCGCTTCTGCTGGCGTATATGGCGGCGCTGATGGCGCACTGGCTGGCATTACCCTTCACATTCGATGCTTCGGTGAGGACGCTATGAGCGAAAGTGGTCATTCCGCAACAGGGTATATCATCCACCACTTGACCAATCTCCGGTTCGATCTTGCCCAGATGAAGTTCCTGCATGGAGAAGAGACGGGCGGTTTTGGGGTAGTGCATGTGGATACCCTGTTTTTCTCGATCGGCTTGGGGGCGCTATTCCTGTGGCTGTTCACGAAAGCGGCGAAATCCGCCACCAGTGACGTGCCCGGGGGATTGCAGAATTTCTGCGAGATCATGGTCGATTTCGTCGATACCCAGGTTAAGGATTCTTTTCATGGCCGCAATCCAGTCATCGCGCCACTGGCGTTGACGATTTTTGCCTGGGTGTTCCTGTGGAATGCGATGGACTTGATCCCGGTGGATCTGTTGCCGGCCATCGCCGGCGTGCTGGGCATTCCCTATCTGCGTACGGTGCCTTCCACCGACCTGAATTCGACCTTCGGCATGTCGATCTCGGTGCTGCTGCTCGTCTACTACTACAGCATCAAGGTCAAGGGGCCGGGGCATTTTACCATGGAAGTGTTGACCCATCCCTTCGGTAAATGGTTTATGCCCTTCAACCTGCTGCTGCGGATTGTTGAAGACTTGGCCAAGCCCATCTCGCTCGGTCTGCGGTTGTTCGGCAACCTGTATGCGGGCGAACTGATTTTCATTCTGATCGCACTGCTGCCCTGGTGGATCCAGTTCACCCTGGGCTGGCCGTGGGCGGTGTTTCACCTCCTGATCATCACCCTGCAAGCCTTCATCTTCATGGTGCTGACGATCGTGTACCTGAGCATGGCGCACGAGGATCACTGAGCGAGCGAACGCGAATCCCGGATTCCGGCCTGTCGCTACCCGCCTGGCCGGTTCCATCGAACCCGGTTTTCTTTCATCCACACCCCAACCTTTATAACGGGAGACACTAATGGAAGCTGCAAGCCTAATTGCCAACGTGCAGGGTATGACCGTCATCGCCGTGGCCATGATCATCGGTATGGGCGCGCTGGGCACAGCTATCGGCTTCGCCCTGCTGGGTGGCAAATTCCTGGAAGGCGCCGCCCGTCAGCCCGAAATGATTCCCGCGCTGCAAGTCAAGATGTTCATCGTTGCCGGCCTGCTTGACGCGGTGACCATGATCGGCGTCGGCGTCGCCCTGTTCTTCACCTTCGCCAACCCGTTCCTCGGTCCGGTACAGGCAGCCTTGGGCGGCCATTGATCTTTAACGAACGCTTCGCGCCTCACATAAATTAATGTATCCGAGGAGGTAACAGCGTGAACTTCAATGCCACTCTGATAGGGCAGATGATCACGTTCGGCCTGCTGGTGCTCTTTACCATGAAGTATGTATGGCCGCCGATCATGCAGGCCATGCAAGATCGCCAGAAGCGAATCGCCGATGGCTTGGCGTCCGCGGAACGCGGCGTGCGCGAGCAGGAACTGGCCAAGGCCAAGGCCGCGCAAATGCTGAAAGAAGCCAAACAGCATGCCGCCGAAATCGTCGCCCAGGCCCACAAGCGCGCCAACGAAATCATCGAGCAATCGAAACAGGATGCCCGGGTCGAGGGCGACCGCCAGCTCCTCGCCGCCAAGGCCGAGATCGAGCAGGAGGTTAATCGCGCCCGCGAGCAACTTCGAAATCAAGTCGTCAGTCTCGCGGTCGCCGGCGCCAGCAAGGTCCTCAAGCGTGAGGTCGACGAAGCGGCCAACGCGGCCATGCTGGATGACTTGGTCGCTCAGCTATAACAACACGGACCACGCCAATGGCTGAAACGACAACCGTCGTCCGACCCACCTCCGCCGCCCGACCCTACGCGCGCGCCGCGTTCGAGGACGCCCAGGACGCCCAGGCGCTACCGCTCTGGTCCGAACTTCTGCAGGTGGCCGCCGCCGTCGCCGCCGATCCAGCCATGCAACGGCTGCTGGGTCCCTGGAATCCCGAATTGCGCGGCGAGCAGAAAACCGAGTTGGTGGCTGGATTGTGCCGCGACGTTCGCGGCGGCGCCGAAGCGATACCGGAGGTGTTCGTCACCTTCCTCAAGATGCTGGCGGAATTTCATCGCCTGCACCTGCTTCCCAGTATCGCCGTCCTGTTCGAGCGGTTTCGCGCGGAAGCCGAAAGTGTCCTCCACGCCGAACTGATTTCCGCCTCCGCCGTGACCGACGCCCAGCGCAAACGCGTGACCAAGGCGCTCAAGGCGAAGTTCAAGCGCAGCGTCGTGTTGAACTGCAAGACGGACCCGTCGTTGATCGCGGGCGCGGTGATCCGGATCGGTGATCGGGTGATCGACGGTTCGGCGCGCGGCCGGCTGGACAAACTCGCCACGGCCTTGAGCCAGTAAGGGGAATACCGCTTTATGCAACTCAAACCATCCGAAATCAGTGACCTGATTCGGCAGCGCCTGCAGGGTTACGAGGCGACCGCCGAAGCGCGCACGGAAGGTACCATCGTCAGCTTGGCCGATGGCATCGCCCGGATTTATGGCCTCGACAACGCGATGCAGGGCGAGATGATCGAATTCCCAGCTCCCCGGGAAGGCGATCCGGTCACCTATGGCTTGGCCATGAACCTGGAACGCGATTCAGTCGGCACCGTGATTCTAGGTGACTACGAGCATCTGGCGGAGGGCGACAAGGCGCTCTGCACCGGCCGCATTCTGGAAGTGCCAGTCGGGGAAGCGCTGCTGGGGCGCGTGGTCAACGCCCTCGGTCAGCCCATCGACGGCAAGGGACCGATCAGCGCCAGCCAGTCCTCGCCCATCGAAGTCATCGCGCCGGGCGTGATCGAGCGGCAATCAGTCAGCCAGCCGGTGCAGACCGGCCTCAAGGCCATCGACGCCATGGTGCCGATCGGGCGCGGCCAGCGCGAATTGATCATCGGCGACCGCCAGACCGGCAAGACCGCCGTGGCGATCGACACGATCATCAACCAGAAGGGCACCGGCGTTAAGTGTATCTACGTGGCCATCGGGCAGAAAAACTCCTCGATCGCCAACGTGGTGCGCAAGCTGGAAGAGCACGGCGCGATGGACCACACCATCGTGGTCGCCGCCAGCGCCTCCGAGTCGGCGGCGATGCTCTACACCGCGCCGTACTCCGGTTGCGCCATGGGCGAATACTTCCGCGATCGCGGCCAGGATGCCCTCATCGTCTACGACGACCTGTCCAAGCAGGCCGTGGCCTACCGTCAGGTATCGTTGCTGCTGCGCCGCCCCCCGGGCCGCGAGGCGTTTCCGGGCGACGTGTTCTATCTGCATTCCCGCCTGCTGGAGCGGGCTTCCCGCATCAACGCCGACGAGGTTGCGCGCCTCACCAACGGCGCGGTGCAGGGCCAGACCGGTTCGCTCACCGCCCTGCCGATCATCGAGACCCAGGCCGGCGACGTATCGGCGTTCGTGCCCACCAACGTGATTTCGATCACCGACGGCCAGATCTACCTGGAAACCGACCTGTTCAACGCCGGCATCCGGCCCGCCATCAATCCTGGTTTGTCGGTGTCCCGCGTCGGCGGCGCCGCCCAGACCAAGATCATCAAGAAGCTCGGCGGCGGTATCCGGCTCGCCTTGGCCCAGTACCGCGAGCTGGCGGCCTTCGCCCAGTTTGCCTCCGACCTGGACGAAGCCACCCGCAAGCAGCTCGAACGTGGCCAGCGCGTGACCGAGCTGATGAAGCAGAAGCAATACTCGCCGATGTCGGTGGCCGAAATGGCGATTTCGCTGTTCGCGGCGGATCGCGGCTATCTCGACGACGTGGCGCTCAACAAGATCGGCGATTTCGAGGCCGGCCTGATGGCGCATGCGCGAGCGAACCAGGCCGGCCTGATCGACAAGATCAACGAAAAGGGCGACTACAACGATGAGATCGAAGCGGGCCTGAAGAAGGCCGTGGAAGATTTCAAGGCCCACTACGTTTAAGCGGGTGTCACCATGGCCGGCGCCAAAGAGATACGCACCAAAATCAAGAGTATCAAGAGTACTCAGAAGATCACCAAGGCCATGGAAATGGTGGCGGCCAGCAAAATGCGCAAGGCCCAGGAGCGCATGAAAGCGGCCCGACCCTATGCGACCAAGATCCGCAACGTCATCTCGCACTTGGCCCACGCGCATACCGAGTATCGCAGTCCGGGGTTGATCGAGCGCGAACTCAAGCGAGTTGGCCTGATCGTGGTTTCGACCGACCGCGGTCTGTGCGGCGGATTGAACACCAACCTGTTCAAGGCGACCATCCTCGCCATGCAGGACTGGCGGAATCGCGGCATCGAGATCGATGTTTGCACCGTCGGCACCAAGGCGTTCCAATTCTTCCGCCGGCTGAAGGGCAATGTCGTCGCCCACGTTTCCCACTTGGGCGACTCGCCCCGCTTCGAGGATGTGCTGGGGCCGGTCAAGGTCATGGCGGACGCTTTCGCGGAGGGTCGGATCGACGCGATCTATCTGGTGTACAACGAGTTCGTCAACACCATGAGCCAAAAGCCCAAGGTCGAGCGGCTAGTGCCGATCACCGCCGAGGTGCAGGATGCAGCGCCCGTCCATCGCTGGGATTACATCTACGAACCCGATCCCAAGGAACTGATCGAGTTGCTGTTGCGGCGTTACGGCGAGTCGGTGGTGTATCAGGCCCTGGTGGAAAACGTCGCCTGCGAGATGGCCGCTCGCATGGTCGCCATGAAGAGCGCGTCCGACAACGCGGGCACTCTCATCGATGAGTTGCAATTGATCTACAACAAGGCCCGGCAGGCGTCGATCACCCAGGAACTGGCCGAGATCGTGGGTGGCGCCGCTGCGGTATAGGGAACGCGGCGAGCGCCCGTCCCTGACGACGGGCGCGCGGGTGAAACAATCTAAGGGGAACCCAAATAATGAGTTCTGGCAATATCGTGCAAATCATCGGCGCGGTGGTGGACGTCGAGTTCCCACGCGGAGCGGTGCCCAAGATTTACGACGCGCTGCGCCTCGACGAAAACGGGCTGATCCTGGAAGTGCAGCAGCAGTTGGGTGACGGCGTGGTCCGCACCATCGCCATGGGACCGTCGGAAGGGCTGAAGCGGAACATGGTGGTCTCCAACACTGGAGCACCCGTGACCGTGCCGGTGGGCAAGCCCACCCTGGGCCGGATCATGAACGTGCTGGGCGTACCCATCGACCACAAGGGGCCGGTGGAAACCGATGCCTATCGAGCCATCCATCAGCCGGCTCCCAGCTATGAGGATCAGTCGGGCGCCACCGAGTTGCTGGAAACCGGCATCAAGGTGATCGACCTGCTCTGCCCGTTTGCCAAGGGCGGCAAGATCGGCCTGTTCGGCGGCGCGGGCGTGGGCAAGACCGTCAACATGATGGAGTTGATCCGCAACATCGCCATCGAGCATTCCGGTTATTCGGTGTTCGCCGGCGTGGGCGAGCGCACCCGCGAGGGCAACGACTTCTATCACGAAATGAAGGAGTCGAACGTGCTCGACAAGGTGGCGCTGGTCTACGGCCAGATGAACGAGCCGCCGGGCAACCGGCTGCGCGTGGGGCTGACCGGCCTGACCATCGCCGAGAATTTCCGCGACGAAGGCCGCGACGTGCTGCTGTTCATCGACAACATCTACCGTTACACCCTGGCCGGCACCGAATGCTCGGCGCTGTTGGGCCGCATGCCCTCGGCGGTGGGCTATCAGCCGACGCTGGCCGAGGAAATGGGCGTGTTGCAGGAACGCATCACCTCGACCAAGACCGGTTCCATTACTTCCATTCAGGCGGTGTACGTACCCGCCGACGACCTGACCGATCCGTCGCCGGCCACCACCTTCGCCCACCTGGACGCCACGGTAGTGCTGTCCCGCCAGATCGCCGAGCTGGGCATCTACCCGGCGGTGGACCCGCTGGATTCCACCTCGCGGCAGCTCGATCCATTGGTCGTCGGCCAGGATCACTACGATACCGCCCGCTCCGTGCAAAGCACGCTGCAACGCTACAAGGAACTCAAGGACATCATCGCCATTCTTGGCATGGACGAACTGTCCGAGGAAGACAAGCTGGTGGTGGCCCGTGCTCGCAAGATCCAGCGCTTCCTGTCGCAACCGTTCTTCGTGGCGGAAGTGTTCACCGGTTCACCCGGCAAGTACGTCGCGCTCAAGGATACCATCGCGGCGTTCAAGGGCATCGTCGCCGGTGAGTACGATCATCTTCCCGAGCAGGCATTCTACATGGTCGGCTCGATCGAAGAGGCCGTGGAAAAGGCCAGCAAGCTGTAATGGATCGGCGGATCCGGGGCAGCGTGGCATCCCCGGGTTCGCGTTCCATTCGCAACCGACCAGGAGACGCACCATGGCCATGACATTGCATGTCGACATCGTCAGCGCGGAGAAGGAACTGTTTTCCGGAGCGGCGGAGATGGTGACCGCGCCGGGTGAATTGGGCGAACTTGGCATTCTGCCTCGCCACAGCCAGTTGCTGACGCGGCTGAAGCCAGGCCAGGTCCGGATTCGCCTGCAGGGCGGCGAGGAGCAGCTGTTCTATGTATCGGGCGGGTTGCTGGAAGTACAGCCAAGTTTGGTGACCATCCTGTCCGATACGGCCGAACGAGCCAAGGATTTGGACGAGGCCGCCGCGCAGTCCGCCAAGCAGCGCGCCGAGCAGGTGATCGCCGACCACCGCAGCGAGTTCGAATACGCACGGGCCAAGGCCGAATTGGCCGAGGCCATCGCCCAGTTGCAGACTATCGAAAGATTGCGCAAGCTACGTAAGTCGGGCTAATCGGGCTAATCAGGATAGCGACAATAATAATCAGGCTAACAACAATAATAATCTCGACCCCGCTGGGCCGTGACTCTGTCACGGCCTTTTTGTTTTTGGTTTACTCACCGTCAAACCGGCTGGTCTTCCAGCCGGTAACGTTCGGTACAATAGCGGCAATTTTCAGGGGAGGCATACCCTTCATGCAGCAGCTTTCAGTCGTGATTCTTGCCGCGGGCAAGGGCAAGAGAATGGTTTCGGATTTGCCCAAGGTCTTGCATGCGTTGGGCGGCAAATCCTTGCTGGATCACGTGCTGGCCACGGCTCGCGGTCTTGAGGCGACGAGCCGGGTGGTGGTGCACGGGCATGGCGGTGAGGCAGTCAAGGCCGCCTGTGCCGGGGAAGAGGGCGTGTTGTGGGTGGAGCAGGCAGAGCAGTTGGGCACGGGCCATGCGGTGGCGCAGGCCTTGCCCCTGATCGACGATGCCGGAGTGGTACTGGTGTTGTATGGTGATGTTCCACTGATCCGGGCCGAGACCCTGCAACCCTTGGTTGCGGGGGCCAGGCAGGGCAGGCTGGCGCTCCTGACAGTCGATCTGGCCGACCCCAGCGGCTATGGCCGCATTGTCCGCGACGACCGGGGACAGGTTCGACGCATCGTCGAGGAAAAGGACGCGACGCCCTCGGAACGCTGCCTGAGCGAGGTCAACACCGGGATTCTGGCGGTATCCGCAGCGAATCTGCGCGGCTGGGTGGCCGAACTGAACAACGACAACTCCCAGGGCGAGTATTATCTGACCGATATAGTCGCGTTGGCGGTGCGCGACGGCGTGCGGGTCGAGCCGTTCGCGGTCGCCGAACCCGCCGAGGTTCAGGGCGTCAACGACCGCCGACAACTGGCCGACCTGGAGCGGTTCTATCAGGCGCGGCAGGCCGAAAACCTGATGCGCGGGGGTGCCACCCTGCTGGATCCGGCGCGGGTGGACGTGCGCGGCGTGGTGGCGACCGGCAGGGATGTGGTGATCGACGTCAACGTGGTGTTCGAGGGTACGGTGCGGCTGGGCGACCGGGTGCGGATCGGACCGTTCTGCGTCCTGAAGGATGCGGTTATCGGCGACGATGTCGAAGTTCACTCGCATTGCCGGATCGAGGGCGCGGAGATCGGAGCCGCCGCGCAGATTGGGCCTTTTGCCCGCTTGCGGCCGGATACGCGGCTGGCGGCCGGCGTGCATATCGGCAATTTCGTCGAGACCAAGAAGACCTGCATCGGACCGGGTTCGAAGGTCAATCATCTGACCTACCTGGGCGATGCCGAGATCGGTGCCAAGGTCAACGTCGGCGCCGGTACCATCACCTGCAACTACGACGGTGCCAACAAGCACAAGACCGTGATTGAGGATGGCGCCTTCATCGGCTCCAACAGTTCGCTGGTCGCGCCGGTGCGGGTCGGCAAGGGCGCGACCGTCGGCGCCGGTTCCTCGGTCAGCATCGAAGTGCCGGACGGTAGTTTGTGCTTGACCCGGGCACCGCGCAAGGAAGTGGCGAACTGGCAGCGGCCGGTCAAGCCGGACAAGGGTTGAGCCAATACTTTTCATCTACCAATATTCCGAACGAATCGACATGGTCAAGACCCGTTTCGCTCCCAGTCCCACCGGATATCTGCACATCGGCGGTGCCCGCACGGCATTGTTTTCCTGGCTGTACGCCCGTCGGCACGGCGGTCCCTTCGTCCTGCGCATCGAGGACACCGATCTGGAACGTTCCACCCCGGAAGCGGTGAACGCGATTTTGGAAGGCATGAACTGGCTGGGGCTGGATTATGACGAGGGGCCGTTCTACCAGACCCAGCGCTTCGACCGATACCGCGAGGTGCTGTGCCGATTGCTGCGCGAAGGCAAGGCCTACTACTGTTATTGCACCAAGGAAGAATTGGACACGCTGCGCGGCGCGCAGATGACGCGTAAGGAAAAGCCCCGCTACGACGGTCGCCACCGGGACTATCAAGGCCCACCGCGTCCCGGCGTGGAGCCGGTGGTGCGATTCAAGAATCCTCTGAACGGCGAAGTGGTGGTGGAGGATTTGATTCGCGGCAACATTGTGTTTCAGAACGCCGAACTTGACGACCTGATCATTGCCCGCGCCGACGGTACGCCGACCTACAATTTTTGTGTGGTGGTGGACGACATGGATATGGGCATCACTCATGTCATCCGAGGCGACGACCACATCAACAACACTCCACGGCAGATCAACATCCTCGAGGCTCTGAGGGCGCCGATTCCCAAGTACGGTCACGTGCCGATGATACTGGGGCCGGATGGCCAGAAACTGTCCAAGCGCCACGGCGCAGCCAGCGTCATGGAATACCGGGATCTGGGCTTTCTGCCGGAAGCGGTACTGAATTATCTGGTGCGGCTGGGCTGGTCGCATGGCGATCAGGAGATTTTCTCGCTCGACGAAATGATCGGTCTGTTCGATCTCGGCGGCTGCAACAAGGCTCCCTCCGCGATCAATCCCTCCAAGTTGATCTGGCTGAACAAGCATTACCTGAAAACTCTCGATCCCGCCCATGTCGCCCGTCATCTGAGCTGGCACATGGGTCAATTGGGGATCGATCCGATCGACGGCCCGCACCTGACCGACGTGGTCAAAGCGTTTGCCGAACGTTCCGACACGCTGAAGGACATGGCGCAGGCCGCGATTTTCCTTTACCGCGAGTTCGAGGACTACGACGGGAAAGCGGCGGACAAGAACCTGACCACTGCGGCCGAGGAGCCTTTGCGGTACCTGCGCGAAGCACTGGGGGCGCTGGTGGAATGGCGTGCCGGACCGATCCACGATGTGGTAAAAACGGTGGCCGTAAAGGGCGATCTGGCGCTGGGCAAGGTGGCGCAACCGTTACGGGTGGCGGTATCGGGCACGGCGGTGTCGCCGCCGATCGACGTGACGCTGGAACTGCTGGGGCGGTCCAAATCCCTTTGGCGAATCGAGCGGGCGCTACGTCACATTCGCCGGTCTGCGGACGGCGAGCGACTGAAATAGTGGTTGACAGGGACAGACCAGTCTTTTAAATTGCGCCTCTCCGGTCGACGGGGCCATAGCTCAGCTGGGAGAGCGCCTGCATGGCATGCAGGAGGTCGGCGGTTCGATCCCGCCTGGCTCCACCACCATCAACCGTCATCTCATTTGACGGTTTATTTTTTCCCGCCTTCACGTCCCCATCGTCTAGAGGCCGAGGACACCGCCCTTTCACGGCGGTAACAGGGGTTCGAATCCCCTTGGGGACGCCAATCGAATCGAGGCGTTGGCCACTTGTTTCCTTCTGGTATCCATCCGGTTACCGGGACAGCGGCTGATGCAAGATGGCATGGAGCAGGGCAGAGCAACGGATTGACAACGTCAGATCAAACGCCACAAATAAAGCGGCATGGGCCAATTTGACCCTCACCCTTTCTCCTCCAAACTCCCGATCGATCAGCGCTGCCGTACCGATCAGATTGCCTGGATGAATTTGATTGAAGATGGCCTGCTGTTTGCTTTATGGAGTGGCGGTAACGTTATATCCGGCTGTTCAAAGAGAAAGTCGCGAACAATCCCAAGCACGAAAACCAGCGAGATCTCATCGCCTACCATGAGGCTAAAGCCGAGCATGGACGCTGCACGGCAGGGGTTCTTGAATTGATTGCTCGCCTTGGGGTGCGGTGACACCTCCTCATGGCCATGCACCTGCCAGGATTCTGAAACTCATTACTCGTGGGGCTGAGTTGCTGGAAAGGACATTTTGATGATCGATAGCATTTCCAAATCCATTGTTCCGCCGTCCAAATCCTTGCCCGAACCTCCGGTCGAACCGCTCACCGAACCCATCATCAACTCAAGCTCTGCATACACCAGGGTAGTGGAGGCCGGGGAGGACGGCTACCGGTGTGGGTATCATCATGGTTTTCACGCCGCCCTCGAAGCCGTAGGGCGCCACCTTGCGCCGGCCGTGCTGGAGCAGGTGTGGACCTTCTTGGATCACGAACTCTCCTCATGGCGGAATTACGCTTCCGATGGCCAGCACCCGCCGCCGACCCTCAAGCTGGCGTGCGCGAAGCCTCAAGTGGCAAGTCAAGAAAAGCACCAAGCTCAGCGCCAAGCCGTGGTTGGACACCTGACGGCGCACCATCCACCCGCTGCCGACTCCATGCCGGCTTTAGTTGTCACGCCGGCACCATCGACACCCTCCTCGTACGGGAACCATCGCAAGGATGGCGATCCGTGGAGAAAGGCCTCGATGGTGAGAAGGGTTTGATCGTGGGTTCAAGCGTTCCTGCCCCTTACCAGTTTCTTGAGTTCCGCAGTCCTGGAGACTGGCCTTGGTGTCCGCTGGAGAGGGGGTTTAGGCGATTTCCTGGAGTAATACCCACCTGACGGCGTAGGGTGGATAAAACGCTGCGCGCTACAATCCACCCGTCATCCACTACTCATGGTGGATTGCACCACGCTTATCCAACCTCCCAGATTCGATAAGGCTTTTGTTGGAAATTGCCTTATTGGTATCACTATAACGCTTCTTCTATACCGGTTGTGGAATTTCCTCTCCTTAGAACAAGGAAGGGTAGCGCATAGCGCCAGGATGGTTCGAAGCGGTGATTCCGCAATGATATAGCATTTTTTACAGGTTATGGAATTATTAGGTCGGGAACACTACCGAATGGAGTTACACTATTTCACCCAGAATCCCGGGTAAAACTTGACCGATTTATTTCTAAACAGGTCCTAAAGACTAATGGACCACTCCATTAGCCTCTTAGGTTGCCACTCTTCCAGAGCATTGCTTTCAGCATCGCATGCCTCGACGGCTGCCAGGCAATCGGACCATTGTGGAGTCGGCCGTCGGATTTGGCATCGGCGGGAGCGCACTGGGGCGGTAGTCCGCCAGCGGGAGTATCGGCGGCGTCAAGCTACGTCGGGACGCTTCATCCTCGGCGAGCAATCGGAGCCAAACCCGCTTGTCCAAGAAGTGGAACACGGATTGGAACTTCCCGGCCATGGCTGCCACGTCGCTGATTGCCTTGGTGTCGCGATCATTCGAGTGTAGAACGGCAACAGCCTTGGCGGCCGCCTGCCCCACGCTCTTGAACGCCGCATCGGCTGCGCACAGCGCAAGATGCAGATCAGTCAAATGATCCCGAACGGTGTCGGTCATGGGTCCATCTCCAGAATTGAGTTGTTATGGATGCAACAGGTTGCCGAGACAGGAAGGTTTACCTGCCGGCCAAGCTCTCCAACGGGATGCTCAACCAGAAATCGTACAGCTTGTCTCTTGCCTCCTGTTGCTTGGTGGAGGTGTATGTCAATACCTCATCACCTTTCCCGGACATAAACGCCATCGCTTCGTCAATAAGAGTGTTCATCCATGTCACCAAAATCCGTCGTGCGGCGCGATGGCAAGCATCGACCGGTTGGCGCTCGACTGCCAGCCTGATGTCTTGCATGCGAGCGATGGGTTCAGATAGCGAAATGCGCGAGGCGTTATGAGCTAATCCACGTGCATCATCGAAACGTTGAATGGCGTCGAGGAAGGCTTTTAGGTCATCAGGATTTGCGCTCCCCCGCTGGCGGATTTCCGCCGCCCGCTTCACGGCCAGGTTGATTTTATCTTCATGAGTCAAGTCCCCAGCCGAAGCCACCGCTAGCGGTGTTGGTGGCGGTACGGGTTCCGGCTTTTCCAGCGGCGTTGGTTCGAACTTGACTGGTGGTACGGGTTCAGGCTTTGCTGATCTTTGTACCTCAATCAAGATTTCGTTCCCGCGTTCCTCGGTGACCTTAAACGGCCAGGCTGGCGGATAATCCTGAGTGACTTCCTTTCCGGAGGTCGGATGTTTGTAACGGTACTTCTTGGCGGTCGACGCCGGTGCGGTGGCGCTAGCGACCGCGTTATTCTCGCAGACTCCCTGCAGGTACGAGGTCTTGCCATCCTTCTCGCATTTGGTTATGGGGTGCTGTGCCAGTACTGGTCCTACCAGAGTGGTCAAGATGACCGCTGTGATGATCTTGTTCATAACGCCACCAAAATATTAATTTATTAAAAATCTTGTGAGATTGTTGACCAACAGGGTTTCAATGATGTTCGGATCGTGGAATCATAATTCCTTCATTTGCGGGGTATGGTGACGAGCTTCAAATAGATTGTGGCGTTTGCGCGCGAGATGGCGACCAAGCCGAAGTAGTGCCGTGGCCCACTTCCCCTGCAAGGGTGATGGAACATTTCCCGACATTTCCGCCTCATAAGCTCTCACCATTCGCTCGAAGTTTTGCGGTGTAATCTCTCCCATGAGGTCCGCCCATGCCGCACGCGCTCCAAGCGAAGGACTCCAGTCAGCATACTTTTGTTTGTATTGTTCCACTTTCAATTGCTCGTCATCGGTCAAGGCCGTCATGGTTGAGTCTCCCATGTTTGTACATCCCTATATAGGGCGAGAGGACGGACAGGCAGCGTCAGATAAGCGGACGTAACTCAGCAGGATGGGCCAACTTGATCCACGCTGCTTCCCTTCCAGACCCCTTGATGGATTGGTCAAAAGACCCCGTGGATTTTGAGGCAAGAGCCATGCCGTTCGCGACTTAACGCCGAACGAGGGTTGGCGCGTCACCTGCTGGGGTGGCTTTGGAGCAATCCTGCCAGCGCGCGCGCGTACAATATGGCGATCGTCGTGCGATACGCGCTTCCCAGTGGGATCGACGAGGGGATGGATCTGGTCGGCGTAACTTGAGGAAAAGGACTCTCTGGAACTGCCCAACGGGATTCCCGTCCGAATGACCTTGGGCGACGTGTTGGCGGATCGATCCGCAAGCGCTTGCGGTAACCATATATCGACTGGATGCGGGCGGTCTTGCCAGCATCAGCCGACGAGCAGGTCCGCCTTGATGGGAAAGTGCTCGTTGCGATCGGGGGGCGTGGCGAGGACGGAGCTGCCCTGCAAGCCGCAGGCAAAACGATAGGGTAAACCATGATTCTTGCTGTCCTGGCGGCCTTCGCGACTGCGTTTATCCTTGGCGACTACCTGTCACGCCCTGGTTCGGGATCGCGCATTCTCGATCATCCCAACGTTCGTTCCCTGCATTCCCGGCCGATCCCGCGCACCGGTGGTTTGGCGGTGCTGGCGGGAATGGGGACCGGCGTTCTCGTGATCTGGATCGGGATGGACGGCTCCTACAGGGGGGGTATAATCATATTGGGTGCGGGCCTGGCGCCGCTGGCGTTCGTATCCTTCCTGGATGATCGCATGGGCGTCTCCGCCCGATGGCGCATCCTGGTTCATTTGCTGGCGGCTAACACTTTGCTGGTGGTCGGGCAGTTCGATGTGCCCGGCCTTGACTTTCCCCTTCCCGTCTGGATCGCCATCCTCCTCACCCTGCTGTTCGCCGTCTGGTCGATCAACCTCTACAACTTCATGGATGGCATGGATGGCTTCGCTGGCGGCATGGCGGTGATCGGATTTTCAACGCTGGCTTGGTTGGGGTGGGCCGATGCTGGCTTCGCCGCGCTATGCTTGACCGTGGCGGCGGCCAGCGCCGGGTTCCTGATACATAACTTTCCACCCGCGAAAATCTTTCTGGGCGATACCGGTTCGACTTCGCTAGGTTTTCTGGCGGCGGCGTGCAGCCTGTGGGGCAGCAGTTCCGGATTGTTTCCGTTCTGGGTGGCGATTCTCGTTTTTTCGCCCTTCATCGTCGATGCCACCGTGACCTTGCTGCGCCGGTTGCTGCGCGGTGAGAAAATCTGGGAAGCGCACCGGAGCCATTACTATCAACGCTTGGTGCTGCTCGGCTGGGGGCACCGTCGTACCGTGCTGGCGGAATACGCGCTGATGCTGGCCTGCGCTGGATCGGCGTTGCTGGCGGTTCGCCTTTCATCCATCGGCCAGGCAGCGCTGGCAGCCGGCTGGCTGTTCGTCTTTGGCTTGTTGATGTGGGGGATAGGGTGGCTGGAGGGCGAGCGTGCTACAGTATCCGCTCCGTGATGCTCGAACAACTCTTCAATCTACCCGCTCCCGCCCGCCGCATCCTACTGGTGGTGGGTGACACATTGGCTGTGCTGGTCGCGGTCTGGGCCTCGTTCGCCCTCCGCCTCGGCGACTGGTGGCCGGACATGTTGCAGGATGTGGTCTGGCTGTTTCCGCTGGCGGTGATCGTCCTCATTCCGACTTTCACCACGGTTGGCCTGTATCGTCCGATCCTGCGCTACGCCGACGAAAGTCTGCTGTACACCATCGTGCTGGGTGTCAGCGCGGGCATCCTGTTGATGATGGCGGTCTGGGTGTTCCTGCGCGAGGGTCTGGTGCCGCGCTCGTCCTGGCTGATCGGCTGGCTGGTGCTGGTCGCGCTGGTAGGCGGGGGGCGGCTGCTGCTCCGCCGCTATCTGCGCCGGCGGTTTCGATCGAGCGTTGCGCGGACGCCGGTGATCATCTACGGCGCGGGCGAGGCCGGAGCCCAGTTGGCCAACGCTCTGCGCTACAGCGCCGAATTCACTCCCGTTGCCTTCGTGGACGATAACCCCCAACTCTGGGGGAGCGTGGTGCTCGGCCTCAAGGTGCGGGCGCCATTCAAGCTGCCGCGGCTGGTGACCCGCCATGAAGCCAGACTGATCCTGCTGGCGCTGCCGTCGGCTTCCCACCGCCGCCGCCGCGAAATCCTGGAAGCGCTGGCTGGCCTCCCGGTGCGGGTGATGGCGTTGCCGACCTTGGCTGAACTCACCAGTGGCGCCCGCCGCATCGACGAATTCCGCGAGATCGACGTCGCGGACATTCTCGGTCGCGATTCGGTCCAACCGAACGAAACTCTGCTGAAGGCGCGGGTCGGCGGCAAGACGGTAATGGTCACCGGTGCGGGGGGCTCGATCGGCGCCGAACTGTGCCGGCAGATCCTGTCGCTACGGCCGCGCCGACTGGTGCTGTTCGAGCGTTCCGAATACGCTCTGTACAACACCGAGCAGGAGTTGGGGGACATGCTGGTCAACATGGGCCAGCCGCCGGTCGAACTGGTTCCTCTGCTGGGCTCGGTCGTCCACCGCCGGCGCTTGCAGATGGTGATGGAACGGTTCGGGGTCGAGACCGTCTATCACGCCGCCGCCTACAAGCACGTGCCGATCGTCGAGCATAATCCCATCGAGGGCGTGCGCAACAACGTATTCGGCACCCTGCACGCCGCCGAGGCCGCCCTTGCCGCCGGTGTCGAAACCTTCGTGCTGGTGTCCAGCGATAAGGCGGTGCGACCCACCAACGTCATGGGCGTCACCAAGCGACTGGCGGAACTGATCTTGCAGGGGTTGGCGGGAGAGGGCAGTGCTACCCGGCTGTGCATGGTGCGCTTCGGCAACGTGCTCGATTCCTCCGGTTCGGTGGTGCCATTGTTCCGCGAGCAGATTCGCAAGGGTGGGCCAGTAACGGTAACCCATCCCGAGGTCGAGCGGTATTTCATGACGATCCCCGAGGCGGCGCAACTGGTGATCCAAGCCAGCGCTATGGCCCAGGGCGGCGACTTGTTCCTGCTCGATATGGGCGAGCCGGTACGAATTCTCGACCTGGCGCGGCGAATGATTTACTTATCAGGCCTGACGGTACGGGACGAGGACCATCCCGACGGCGAGGTCGAAATCCAGTTCACTGGCTTGCGTAGCGGCGAGAAACTGCGCGAGGAACTGCTGATCGGCGCCGATGACCTTCCCACCGAGCATCCGATGATCCGTCGCGCCCGCGAGGTCCATCCGCCATGGTCGGCCATTCGGGGTTGCCTGGAACGGCTGGATATCGCCGCGTGGGCCTTCGATTATCCGGCGGTGCGGGCGATTCTGCGGGAAACGGTGGCGGAGTATCAACCGGAGAACGAGATCGAGGACTGGGTGTGGCTGGCGGATCGGGACGCACCACAAGATGGCTTTGCTCCAGGCAGCGGTGATTAGGCAATTTCCGGAAATAAGTTTGTCTCCCTGACCGCGCAAGGAAGCATGGCCGTTCCCCCCTTTCCAGGTGGGGGAGACCAGGCCCGGTTCGGCATGTCAACAGAGTCTAAACCTCTCCCACCTTGTCCTTCCCCAATAAGGCTGCCACACTGCTTTGCCAGGTCGATTGCAGCGAGGTGGCCGGTGCGACTTCCCTGAACACGCCGTAGGCCATCAGCCGCCGGTAGCGTTGCTCGAGCAGTTCGTCTACCCCCAGCACGTCCAGTTGTCGCAGGTGATCCCGCAGCGCGGCGCCGACGTTTTCGGCTACCTGCGCGACGTCGCGGTGCGCGCCGCCAGGCGGTTCGGCAATGATGCCATCGATCAGCTTCAGCTTCAGCAACCGGTCGGCGGTCAACCCCATCGCCTCGGCGGCGTCTGGCGCCTTGTCGGCGCTCTTCCACAGAATCGCCGCGCAGCCCTCCGGCGAAATCACCGAATAAGTGCTGTATTGCAGCATCAGCACCCGGTCGCCGACCCCGACCGCCAGCGCCCCGCCAGAGCCGCCCTCGCCGATCACCACACAGATCACCGGTACCCGCAGTCGGCACATCTCGAACAGGTTGCGGGCGATTGCCTCGCTCTGACCGCGCTCCTCGGCACCGATGCCCGGATAGGCGCCCGGCGTGTCGATGAAGGTCACCACCGGTAGCCGGAACCGTTCGGCCAGCTTCATCAGCCGCAGTGCCTTGCGATAGCCCTCCGGCCGGGGCATGCCGAAGTTGCGGTAAATCTTCTCCTTGGTGTCGCGGCCCTTCTGGTGGCCGATCACCAGCATCGGCCGGCCCTCCAGCCGCGCCAGCCCGCCGACGATGGCGCGGTCGTCGGCGAAGGCCCGGTCGCCGTGCAATTCCTGGTAATCGGCGAACAGCCGTTCCACGTAATCCAGCGTATAGGGCCGAAGCGGGTGACGGGCGATCTGGGATATCTGCCACGGCGTCAGGCTGGCGAAGATCGATTCGGTCAGCGCCTTGCTCTTGGCCTCCAGCCGGGCAATCTCGTCGCTGATGTTGAGGTCCTGCTCGGCGCTGAGATGGCGCAGTTCCCTCAGCATCGCTTCCAGTTCGGCGATGGGCTTTTCGAAGTCCAAACAGTTGTTGGGATTCATCGGTTTCCTTCGGTGTCGCTCAATCCTTGGGTACGCGCACGGCCAGGTACAACGATTCGCTTTCCCGCTTCACCAGCATCGGTACCGCCTTGCCCTTGGGCAATTCCCTGGCCAACTCGACGAATTGGTTGGCGTTTTTGACGAGGTTGTGATTGATCTGCAGGATGATGTCGTCCGGATACAGGCCGGCGTTTCCGGCTGGCCCGTCGTCCACGGTCGTGACCAGCACGCCCTGTTCGTCCGCGCCCAGATTGCGGCGCTGCTCGTTGCTGAGATCCGCAACCGTGATCTTCAGGCGTGAGTCGCTATGTTCGTCCATGGTGGCGACCTTCTCCACGACGCTTTCCAGCCGGGCGATGGTGGATCTGATCTCGACCGGTTCGCCGTTGCGCAGGACGGACATCGCCACGATTTTGCCGACGGGGGTGACGCCGATCATCCGCGGCAGTTGCGAGGAGTCCTCCACCGGTTCACCGCCGAAGCGCAAGATAATGTCGCCGGGCTTGAAGCCGGCACTGGCCGCCGGACTATCCGGCAGGATCTGCGCGACCAGCGCTCCGCGCGGCCGGTCGAGGTTGAAAGCCTCGGCCAGGTCGTTGTTGACCGGTTGCAGCAGCACGCCCAGCCAGCCGCGGGTGACCTCGCCGGTCGCCTTCAACTGCTCGACCACCTGCATCGCCAGCTTGATGGGAATGGCGAACGACAGCCCCATGTAGCCGCCGGTACTGCTGTAAATCTGCGAGTTGATGCCAACCACCTCGCCGCGCAGGTTGAATAGGGGGCCGCCGGAACTGCCGGGATTGACGGCGACATCGCTCTGAATGAACGGCACGTAGGTACCGCTGGGCAGATTGCGGCCGACCGCGCTGACGATTCCCTGGGTGGCGGTATGTTCCAGTCCGAATGGGGAGCCGATGGCCAGCACCCATTCGCCGACCTCCAGCGCGTCGGAATCGCCGATCTTCACCGCCGGCAGGTTTTCGCCCTCGATCTTGAGCACCGCCACGTCGGTCAATTCGTCGACGCCGATGACCTTGGCCGGCCGTTCCCGCTGGTCGATGAGCCGGACGATGATTTTGTCGGCATCCTGCGCGACATGGGCGTTGGTCAGGATGTAGCCGTCCGGAGAGATGATGAACCCCGAACCGAGGGAGTTGGACTGCCGGTCGCCCGGGAGTTCCGGCCGCTCCTGAAAGAAGCGTCGGAAGAATTCGAGATAGGGATTTTCCTTGTTCGGCGGTTCCGGCAGGCCAGGCGAACGGGCCGAACTCTGTCGGTTGGGTGTTTGCGTGGAGCTGATGTTGACGACGGCCGGTTCGTTCTGCTTGACCAGTTTGCGAAAATCTGGCAAGGGCTGGGGATCGGCGGGACGGGCCGGAGTGGCGGCCACCGAGCATAGAGGTAGCGCCAGTAGCACGAACAGTTGGAGCAGGCGGCGGGGGCGGCGCATGACGGCGGCGATCTCCTGATGGTGGGTGCGGGTACCGGAACGGGCGCGCGGTGACGGGTGCAATGACAGCAAGCGGGGGACCGGTGGGTGTGGTTTCCCGGAATAACCAAGCGCCGACGCGGATTAAGCAGTATAAAATAAATGGATAGTCCGCGTGAGCGATAAGAGGGGAGAGCAGGCATGGAACAGAATGTGGAACAACGTTTGGATCAGCAGATCGTAAACGATCATGACAAGGCGACCCAGTATCTTTACGAACTGACGCTCCAACTACTGGAGTTGGGAGGATCGGACATTTTCATCACCGCCGGCAGCCCGCCGGCGCTTAAGGTCAACCAGGAAATTTTCCGGGTTGGTACGCGGAAATTGATGCCGCAACAGACGACGCTGCTGGTGCGTTCGATCATGCAGGACCGTCAGTCCCGGGAATTCGACCGGTGTCACGAAGTCAATTTTTCCCTGCATTTTCCCAATCTCGCACGCTTCAGGGTCAGCGCCTTCACCCAGCGCGGCAGCGCCGGCATGGTGCTGCGGCTGATCCAGCAGCGGATCCCGACCATCGAGGAACTCAATCTGCCTCCGATGCTGAAGGATATCGCCATGACCAAGCGCGGGCTGTTGATTTTCCTGGGTGGGACCGGTTGCGGCAAGACGACTTCCATGGCGGCGATGCTGGATCATCGCAACAGCGAATGCGCGGAGCATATCGTGACCGTCGAGGATCCCATCGAGTTTTACCACCGCCACAAGAAATCCCTGGTGGATCAACGCGAGGTCGGAACCGATACCGATTCCTACGAGGTGGCGCTGAAAAACACGCTGCGCCAAGCGCCCAATGTGATTCTGATCGGCGAGTGTCGCGACCGGGAAACCATGGAGGCCGCGATCAATTTCGCCGAAACCGGCCACCTGTGCATGACCACGCTGCACGCCAACAATACCGACCAGGCTTTCGACCGCATCATCAACTTCTTTCCCGAGGAGAAACGGGCGCAGGTGCTGATGGATCTGTCGTTCAATATGAGGGCGTTTATTTCGCAGCGGCTGCTGCCGCGCGAGGACCAGCCCGGATTGATCCCGGCGGTGGAAATACTGCTCAATACCCCGCTGATGGCGGAAATGATCTTCCAGGGTCGGGTCAAGGAGCTCAAGCCGATCATGGCCCGCTCCAGCGAACAAGGCATCGTCACCTTCGACCAGGCCCTGTTCAACCTGTACGAAGCCGGCCGGATCGGCTAC
Organism: Candidatus Competibacter sp.; assembly: GCA_031732855.1. Classification (GTDB taxonomy): domain Bacteria; phylum Pseudomonadota; class Gammaproteobacteria; order Competibacterales; family Competibacteraceae; genus JAVMKJ01. The sequence goes on along the minus strand of JAVMKJ010000039.1, from coordinate 8,874 downwards.
GAGACTGCGATCCGCCACGCCGATTCCGCCAACAACCTGCGGCTGCGGTTCAAACTGGAGAGCAAGCGGTTACCGCTCCGGATGGACGGCGAGGGTCAGTTCCAGATCGAGGAAGATCGGCGACGCTAAAGGACTGTCCGGAAATAACAAAATCATTTTTTAATACCGGGGCATCTTCCATGCCACCGACGCGCTTGATGCGGATATTGTGATTCGTAAAGGGGCGTAACCGTTCGCTCCCCTCGCCCGCTTGCGGGAGAGGAGTTGGGGGTGATAGCTTTAGTTTCAAAGACTTACCCCCTAACCCTAACCCTCTCCCCCATGAATGGGGGAGAGAGGACTGAATGATTACAAAAGGGGTTATCGGTGCTGATTCATTTATTCGAGTGCCGGAATGATTTAGCATTGATGCGGATGCCGCGCCTTAACGAGCGCAAATTTTCGCTTGTGTGGTGTCGTTCACCCAGCACCCGGGCTCGCTTTTGCTACGCAGATAGCGTCCGGGCAGGGGAATATTCCGCTGGCCGAGATTCACGTATCCAAACGCGATGCCCGGCTCGCTGATGTTGAGGATGTAGGTCGGCTTGCCTCGCGCTGAAATCTTGAAGCTGCCGTCCGCATCCGTCCTGCGGAACTCGCACGCGTAGCTGCCGTCGTCAGTCGTGGAGCACTTGGCCGGCTTTGCTTCGGCACCCTTCGCCATGCAGCAAAGGAGGACGATGGCGACGAAACACCTCGCCTTCGGTCGTTGCGCTGTTGCAAGCGATTTGGAGATACGCATCGTGTCGGCCCTGTGTTGTGGTTATACCAATTTCGTATAGGTTTTATGCCGTTTGGCGTAGGGCGTAGGTTGGGCAAAAGGGTAGCGTTGCCCAACAATACGGAAATGGTATTACTATTCGGCGGCGACTTTGATGTGGCCAGGCCATCCTCGTGTGGGCCTGGCCGCCGGGCCGGCCCGCGCGACTCGTTATGGACGCACGAACGTTAGCCGCCGCTTGCTTTCAACAGACCCCAAGTTCTTGGGCCAACCACGCCATCGGCCGTCAACCCATGGCGCCTTTGAAAGTCCATGACGGCTTCCTCGGTGTGCTTGCCGAAGTCGCCGTCCACGAGAACCGCAAAGCCAGCCTCGACCAATGCGTTCTGAAGATCCTCGACCTCTCCACCTTTGTCCCTAAGACGAAGGGTTGGGTTATTTGCCACAGGCGAAGGGCTATCGATCCAGATCGCTTTTGCCTTCGCAAGATAGCGTTTTCGGTCGGGGAGCCCATTGGTACCGCCGTTGATGGTCTTGGTGACGGCGACCACATCATCGCGATCCGCCAGGCGGTTGATGTTCCTGCGCCGCCAGTAGGAGATGGCGGACAGCAGCGCCCACGGGAATTCCTCCAGCTTGGCAGGATCGGCCTCAAAGTCAGGCGCACCTGGCATGATCTGGCGAATGTCGTCTGTTGCCAGATGATAATTCGCTCGTCCTGTCGTCTGGATCAATCCTCTTCCGCGATAGCGAGGGCCATCACCGGGCTGTGTGTTACCAAGACTTACCCGTCCCTCGTAGGCGTTGCCGGAAGCGAACTCGCGCGTTACGCCGAAGTGAGCGCTCTCGTGCGCGAGCTGCGCCATGAAATGACAGAGGCGGAGCGGCGTATTGATTCCTCCATTCGTGATGAATTGCTGGTTATTCACGATTCCGTCGATGATCCGCTGGGTGGCAGTTGGTGACATTTCCTTGATGTCAGCTGGGTCGATTTGCATGTTTTTCATGTTTTTCCCTCTCTGTAAGACAATTGAAGTACGCGCATCTCGGCCAGGACTTTCGCTTCGGCGATCAATCTGCGACGGAGCGCGCATTCCTGCCGGCGTGCCTCGCGGAAACTCTCCATCTGTGCGCGGAAGTAGCGTTCGACGCACTGCGTGCTGTCGCGCAGCGTTTTGGTGTTTCGCAGCCACCATAGCCAGGCGAGCAGGAAGCCGACGATTACAAGCGGTTTCCACCAGTGGCTCGGGTACTTGCGGATGACGACTTCGAACACCGCCGGCAACGTACCTGCCAGAGGCGGCGCAAAGCGAACGGGCGTGCCGTCTGCGGCGAGCAGCCCCGCATCGACTTTGTCGGCAGCGTTGCGCTGGTCGAAAATCCGCATCCACGCCGCGCGGCGTTCGTCCTCGTAATCGAGGTCGTAGGTGAGCCGCAGCGTGCTGCCGTTCGGCGAGGGCGCCGTCCGCGCACCGCCGGCGGTTTGCCCGTCGGTCGGCGCGTAGTTGCCGACGACGGCCACGGCGCACGGCGCTTTGGCGATCATGACGCCGCCCAGCGCTAACTGCCATGTCGGCACCTCGTTGACGCGGCCTTCCGGTACGCACAGAGTAAGCTTTAGTAGGCTGCCGATACTGACCCCTGATGAATCGATTGACTGCAGGAGTACCGGAGCCGGGTTCTCGGCCGCACGCAGCGTTCCATGCGGGTAGAGGACCAGCAGGCTTGTTGTCACCAGTGCCGACGCTGTTATCATCCGGGCGCGACCGACTAACCGCATTCGATCTTCCCAACTTCTGGTCTACTTCCTACCTATCTGCCATCCGCCATGGTTGAAAAAACTATTTGATATCAATAGACTTTACCAGCGGTATGACTCCATCATAAGCTCTTCAGCCCTCGAACTCCGCCTTGTTTGCCGTCCCCCCGCAGCGGGTCCGGCGCCACCAGGCATCTCTCAATACAGGGCATCTTCCATGCCACCGACGCGCTCGATGCGGATGTTGTGATTCGTAAAGGAGTTATCGGTGCTGGTTTATTGATTCGAGCGCCGCGATGATTTCCATTTGAAACCTGGAAACTTCACGCCGTTTCAGCTTGAAACATGCATCTATGAATCAAGAAGAACCGCCCAGCGCGCCGGGCGGTTCATCCCCACACACGTAGGGAACGGTTCTCCCGCGCGTAGGCGGCCGACAGGTTCACCGGTTCATCCCCACACACGTGGGGAACGGGGATGCGCCATTTGAGCAGTCGGTTAAGGTGGGCCATGCCCATCCTACCCAGCTACCGGGCTATCGCTGCTGCTCCCACAGCATCGCCTTCGCCTCGCGCGACCATGGACTACCCCAGCAGCACCCGCAGATTGCCACGAATGATGCTCGCCACATCGGCCGCCGGCAGTCCGCGCAAACGGCCCAACGCCTCCACCACACGTACCACATCGGCCGGCTGAGAGGGCTTGTCGCCCGTGCGAGTGAAGGGGCCGTCAGTTTCCGTCAGCATCCGATCCAGTGGGATAGCTTGCACCATCGCTACATGCCTCTCATTGTTCAGCATCGCCGCGTTGATCGAGAAGTAGCAGCCCAGCTCCAACGCCCGCTTCGCCTCGCTCTTCGTTCCCGTAAACCAGTGCAGGACGATTTTGCCGCGCTCCGGTGGCAGATGCGCCTCAACAAGATCGAGTACCGCTCTGGCCGATCGGATGGTATGAACGGTGATGATCTTGCCGCCGGCCTGCGCGCAGCGCTGCAACACGTGCTGGAACACACGCTTCTGCGCATCGAGCGACTTGAAGAACCGAGGGCCGGCGTCCAAACCGACTTCGCCGATGTACCGGGTCTCGGAAAGATACTGTTCCCACAGCTCGATCTCATTTTCACGCTCCGCGACCAACTGCGGGTGTAGTCCTAGCGCCGCGCGGACATGCTTCGTGCACTGCGCGAGTTCTTGATTACGCGGCCACGCGCGCGGTGTCGTCGTCACCGCAAGTGTGAATACCCCCGCCGCATCTGCTTCCCGGACCACAAGGGCATGGTCCGGGTAGAGATCGACGTGGCAGTGAAAGTCCACAAGACCGGCCGTGGGAGTCATGCTCGCCTCCTCGTCAACCTGGTCTCGCCTCAACACCATCGATCAGGCGCTCGACTTCGCCAAGGCCCCGCCGGTACACATCGGCGAGCTCATCGAGGTGTGCCGCCTCGTCGGCGAGGGAGCCGGGCTTATGGATCAACAGGTTCGCGATCTGCGGTTTCCCGCGCAGGCGCTCGATCACGTACTGGAAAGATCTGACTTGCTTTCCCGTCGATTTGCGTGTGTCCAGTGGCTGTGCGTGGAGGTCTTCCACGGTATAAGGCGTCGCGTCGCCTCCGGCACCCCATGCCGCCGTCAGCGCTGCTCGGCGGATCAAGCACGGCAGGCAATAGCCGCAGTGCTTGATACCGAGTCCCTGCCACCGACCCTTGGTCGCGGATGAACACGACAACGAATCGGTTGCCAACTTTTTCAACAGCGTAGGGTTATGGCAGCTTGCGGCCATCTCGCCTTTCGTCTTGTTCCAGTAGGGGTTTCGGACCTCACCATCTATCCCGAGCGCGCCGAGCAGGTCGTTCCACCTTGCCATGTAGTAAGGATGCGTGGTGCGAGTGCTGTTCGATCCCAGCCGCAGTGGGTCCAAGGGCACATTCAAGGCGATAAACCCGTTCTCGGGAACGCGCAGGATGAAGCGGCGTCCCAAGCCAGTACCCGCGCACACCCCGAGCGCGAAGAACAGGAACGACCTGCCGCGCGTGCTGTTTTCCGAACCAACGCCTTCCACAAGGCCCTTCTTAAAGGTCATGCTGACACGCAGTCGCTCGAAGGATGATTTGTCGTAGTGCTTCTTCAATTCTGAAAATAATTTTCCTTGTGCGGCGCTGGTGGCACCTTCGCCAGAATGACTGACCAACAACGGTGTGGCGCTATCCTCCAGCAGATCAATTGCGCCAATCAGGCTGTCCAATCCACCTGAGAACAGGCTGAGGGAATCGAAGGGCGGAACGATCAAGCTCGAAGGCGCCGCTTTGGCGATCATCGCGAACCGGGCCGGACGCGCCCTAAACTCGATTGCCCAGTGATCGCCCGTCAAGAAGTCCAGCGATTTCTTTAGCATCGGCGCTGCTGCGCCCCAGCGAGCCGGATCGCTGACCGGAACGACGAGCCGTATCTCCCGTGTCCACGAGTCCTGCGACTGCTCGGCACGAGAGATGCGCGTGTCCGCCGCATGGACATGAGCGGCCAGCACCAGCAGGTCGATGCCGATCTCCGAGGGAAACACGCCAATCTTCTTTAGGCTGGTCAGCGCGCCACCGATACCATGATCCAAGGACTTCTCGCCAGCGACGAGTTGGAGATAAGTCGTCTGTTCGTCGGTGCCCGCCGTCGCATCGAAGCGGTCGTCAGCGCCGAAGCGACCTGCCAGGAGTTGTCGCATCATTTGTTGGCCTCCACATCGCCCAGAATCTGCAAGATCGCAAATGCGGACTCGTACACGGCCTCTACGAAGCCCTGAATTCGCTCGGACGTGAGATTAGGTGTCTCCGCCCGGGCCCGTGTCAGCGCGTCGCTCACCGCGCCTCGGATGAAGTCGCGCAACTGCTGTTCGACGCGGTGTGCAGCCTGCTCGTCTGCCGGCATGGTCACGGCCTTGGTGCCGATGTCATTGCAGATGCGCAGCGTGATCGCATGGGTGGCATACAGTTCGAAAACCGTCTGTATCTGATCCGGGGTAAATGTGGTCTGATCGGTGAGCCCTTCGTTCACCAGTTTAACGATGGTTTCGAAGTATGCGTCGCGGGCGATGCCTTCATCGACCGTGCCCGCGCCCGGGCAAATGTAGTCCGCCAGGCCCACGAAGATTTCAGTGATCGGGCGACCGGCCAACGATTCCAGGTTCAGTGCCCGCAGCGCCTCGCGCGCACCCCGCACTTGCGCATCGGCGAGAAAGCCAAGGAGTCGCGCGCCGGCTCCGCGCGAGGCGCCCATGCGTTGGGCAGCTTGGCGCGCGCCGCCAGCAGATGTTGAGACGTACCTTGAGACGGCGCGGCCCAGGTTGGCTCGATCACCGCCGCCCGAACCAGCGAATCGCGTGAAGCTGTTGCGAGCACCGGAGAATCGCTGCGGGTCTGCTGTCTTGGGAATAGGCGGGAGGTTCGGCGGCCCTGGCGGCACAGCACCATCCGCGGGCGGCTGGCCGTCCGGCCCTGCGCCATTGCCCGGAGGGGTAGCAGGAGCATCCCCGCCATCGGCGTCTCCCAGCCACGACGGAACAAGCGGTGTACCGCCGCTAGGTCCGCCGTAAGCCGTGGAGGTTCCCATCAACGTCCTCCCTTCGGGCCCTTTAGCGCCAGGTCGGCGGCGGCCTTGAGGCCAGCGTTATTGGTGACTTTGCTCCAGTCTTCCAGCAGCTTCGTCAGGCGAGCAGCGTATTCGGGGTCTTTGATGGCGCCCTGCCAACCGCTGATGGCCCAAGGCCCGCACTTGTCGCTCGGCAGTGCCTCCAGGAAGTCCATCAACCGGCTCTGAAGGCTAGGCTGCGCTTTTACGAGGACGACGAGGCCGTTGACACCCTTCGGCTTGGTGTCGAAGGCACCCGTGCTCATAATCTCGCTGCGCACGGCCTCGAACACCTTTTCGGCTTCGGGCTGCACGAGTTGCTTCAACTCAGCTTCGTAGCCTTGGACGGTCATCTCGCCGCCGAACAGCTTCTTGACCACACCGGCCAGATGACCCAGCGCCGACACCGGGCCGAAGTAGTCCTTTTTGTCCTTTGTCACGAACAAGTAGGGGCGCAGATCGAGCCCCGACAGCTTCGGTGAAAGGCTTGCCCAGTCGCACACCGTCTCCGACGACTTCCACTCGGTCAACACAGTGCTGTCGGGTGCGGGTGTTGTATCGGCGGTCTTCTGTCCTTTCCGGTCTCCAGCTTGAGGTTCTTTACCGTCAGCCGCCGCCAAGCCCTTTTCCAGCGCATCGAGGTCTTCGCACAGTCCCTGCGGATGGACCGCCGCGACGAACGCGATCTGCTCGAACAACCTTGGGATGAAGCGTTCCGCGAGCATGAGCTTTGCGAGTACGGGCAGATTGATGTCGCCGCCGAATCCGCGCGCGATTGCGGTGCGCTCGCGTAACAACAACGTGTTCAGGAAGCGCTTGATCTGGCGCGGGTTGCCCATCGTGCCGCTCGCCAGGATGGGACCGATCTGGTCGCTGAGCGCGAGCGCGTTATTCGCCTTCTCAGCCTGCTTGCCCAGCGCCGTCTTGACAGTCGCGGCGTCCAGACCGCCGCTGGTCCAAGGACGTTTCAGCTTCTCCCGTGCCACGGCGATCAGCTTTGCGTAGTCCGCGTCGTCCTCACCAATCTCGGCGCCGGCCAGCAACAACGTGACATAGATCCGCGTCTCAGTCTCTCCCAGGGCCGGGATACGAAACGGAACCTGGATCAGCTTTTCGAGGTAGTTGCGGGCGTAGTCTCGCGGCCCGGTGCTCTCGGGCAGATCGGGAAAGTGCTTGCGCACGGCGTACTCGATCATCGCCTCGTCGGCCGCGATGACGAATGCCGTCCGCGCGGTGAACACGAACAGCCGGATCGCTTCAAGCGTTTCGATGGCGGTGTCGGGTAGGCAGCGGTCCAGGTCGTCGATTAGGACAACGAGTTGCTTGATGCCCGCGTCCTTCAGAAGTTGGTCGAACGCCTTGCGGAACGCTTCCACTTCCTCCGGAACGTTCTTGGATTCGCCCGGCTTCAGCATCGCCTTTGCCTCGTCGATGGCCGTCGCTAGGTTTTCCTTCGTCGCGAGCTTGGTTGGGTCCGCCACCAACGCTTCGAACGAGCCGAAGATGGCTCCAAGTTGCTCGGGCGTCGGAATGCCCGTGAGCGCGGTCATGGCCAACCCACCGACTCTCTTGGCGGCCTTCAGCCAGTCGATGCGGCAAAAGACATCCTTGACGGCGGCCACAGCCTTATTCAGTGCCGGACGCTTTTCGACCAGGCCCGTGACGATCCCCTCGATCAGGGCGATCTTCGCGTCCTCGAATCCCTGAAAGCGCCAGCCGTTGAACTTGAGGCACAGGACATCATCCTTGCCCACGAAGCCCGCCTCGATCATTTCAAGCACGCTGGATTTGCCCGCACCCCAGTCGCCATGCACGCCAATCGTTACCGGATGATCAGGCTTCGCGCCAAGCAGCCCGATGATCGTGGTCGCGATGGCTTCGTTGTTCAGCAGATCGACCTTCGTTTCATTGTCGGTCAGGATCATTCGCTTCTCCCCTTCTCTTCTGGCATCACACCAACCTTGTCGTTGTTTGGCTTCAACAGCGCGACCGATAATCGCGGTCGTCGCGGACCACGCCCGCCGCATCGAGCAGGAACAGGCTGGCGTCGATCTCCACGGGTGGTGAAGCAGCGGGCCGTTCCCAGTTCAGGCCAATGAAGAGCACACGAGCGGTGGGGTCGGCCTGGGCCAGCGCGGCGTTACCGCCTTGGGGGAGAGATTGGGTCATGATTGATTCTTTGCCTGTCAGCGCGCGCCTAGATCAATTTTTCCTGCTTCCCCGCGTTGGGCCGTTTTCCGCTCTCGGTCGCGATATGCTCGCGGAGGACTTGGAGGTTGTCGCCGTAGTAAAGATGGTTGGTCATTGGGCCGGATTGTTGTTTGTGTTTCTGGTAGTAGCCACGCTGCTCCTTGCGTTGCCGAACCTTCGCGCCAGCCTCGGTGGCGGCGGCTTCGGTCTGAAACCACGTTTCCCGCACCGTGCCCGGCTGGCCGATCCGCCCCCACCCCCGCACCAGCGCCCAGCCGTCGAACAGGGTCCGGGTCACGGCGATAGTGTAGAACCGCTGTCGGTTGCGGGCCGGCTCGCGTCGCTCCAAGCGGATCGGGATTGTCATCGCGTCAGCCAAGGCCGCTATTTTTTCCGCCCTTCAACGAAGGTAAGCAAACCTCATGCCACTATGGACGTGCGTCGATCCGGCGCGGGTGGAAATCGGCTTTTTCAATCTTGAGAGGACTGAATGATGACCTAGAGCGCTGACCGGTTTGAACGGGTTTGGCTTGGTGACGGGATCTGGAGGC
>JAVMKJ010000038.1:0-32591 GCA_031732855.1 Candidatus Competibacter sp. | reverse complement strand
CATCCGGTGGCGCGGGTGGGGTCAGGTCCAGTTGGAGCGTTTCGCCGGGATAGCGCGTTTGGAGTTCCGCCAGTGCCCCGCTCAGGGTTTGCAGCTCGGCCCGGCATTGCTCGATGGCCTGCTGGTGTTGTTGCAGTTCCCGCTGCCGGCGTTCGGCCTCAAGCTGGCGCTGCAACTGGGTGTGATCGACGCTGTAGCGGTAGCACTTGGGGCCGCTCATGTTCGGGCCAACTCAAGGTGGTAGACGTTGTCTTCCAGGCGCACCGCCGCGACGGTGAGATCCCGGCGGTCGGGATCCTCCTCCAAGTGAAACAGGGCGCGGGCCAGCGGATTGACGAAGGTGGTTTCCAGGCGGTTGCCGATGCCGCGCCCGCCGTTGCTCAAATCCTGGGTGCACCAGTCCAGCAGTTGTTGCCGCGCTGGTTCGGACAGGCGCAAGGCGAGAGCGTGTTCCTCCGTCACCCGCCGGGCGATGTTGTCCAGCATCCCGGCGAAAATCCGTTCGGCCACCGCCGGCTGGATGAAGTCGAACACCACGATGTTGTCGCCGATGCGGTTGAGGATTTCCGGGCGGCCCAGGGTGAATTTGAAGTAGTCGGCGATGGCGGCGCGCACCTTGCGCTCGACCTGCTCGTAGGGTTCGCCGGGCTGGACCAGCAGGCGGCGCTCGCCGGTTTCGTCCCGGACCTGGATGCCCAGATTGGAGGTGAAGATCAGGATGGCTTCGGAAAAGTACACGGTATCGCCCCGCCCGTCGGTCAGCCGCCCGTCTTCGAGGATTTGCAGGAACTTGTCGAGAATGCGGGGATGGGCTTTTTCGATCTCGTCGAACAGGACGACGCTGAACGGTCTGGCCTTCACCGCGTTGGTGAGTTCGCCGCCGGCGTCGTAGCCGACGTAGCCGGGTGGCGCGCCGAGCAGGCGGGCGTCGGCGTGTTCGGCGGCGAATTCGCTCATGTCGAAGCGGATGTAGGCGCGTTCGTCGCCGAAGATCAGCGCGGTCAGGGCGCGGGCCAGTTCGGTTTTGCCGACCCCGGTGGGACCGGCGAAGAACAGCACCCCGCGCGGCCGGCTGGAGGTGGCGGCGGTTTGCGCGCCGGTCAGTCCGGTCACCGAGCGCATCAGGATGTCCACGGTCTTGACGATGGCCGGGGTCTGACCCTTGACCCGCCGGCCGATCTCCTCGGGCGCGCGGCGGATGCGGTCGCGCAGATAGGCTTTTTTCCAGGGGTTGTCCAGCGCCCCGACCTTGAAGCAGCGCACCGCGTCGGCGACGTCCGCCAGCGGCAACCGTTGTTCCTCGGCCAGGCGGGCGATGGCGAACAGGTGGTGCAGGTTCAGCCCTTCGGTCAGTTGGGCGAAGCTGTCGGCGAACTGGGCGCGGACGGCATCCGGGGTGGTGGCGTGGTCGGCGAAGGACGGGGCCAGCAGGCGGGCGGCGTGCTGGCGCTCCTCGAAGCCGGGCGGCGGCAGGCTCAGGCGGTGCAGACGGTCGTTGTCGAGGGTGAACCACGAGGGCAGGTCGGTTTCGCGATGGCACAGCCAGAACAGGGGGTTGTAGCGCGGCGCGGAACCGTCGGGCGCGGCGATGGGATGAGCGGTGTGGGCGAGCTTTTCGCAACTGGTGAAAAATTCGTGTTCGGCCTCGCTGAGTTGCTGGACGCTGACCGGGATGCGGGCGGCGTAGTCCAGCACCGCCGCCGCCCGGAGGTTGGCCTGCACCAGCGGGCGGAGGTAGGCGCCGGGCAGGCGGGCGAGGCTGACCGGGGTCGGTTCGGCCTTGAGGTCGGCGTTGAGGGCCCGGTTGGCGGCCTGGCGGGCGGCGGGCGTGTTGGGATGGACGCGCACGCCGTCCACCCGGTCGTAAACCAGCAGGAATTGATAGCCGCGGATCGCCAGCGCTTCCCACAGGGCATCGAGCAGGGGCAGCAGGACGTATTGTCCGTCGATGGGGGTCAGCACGATGTCGCGAATCTGGCCGCCGAGCACGAACTGCGGGGCGATGCCGAGCAGGCGGTGGATGTCCGCCAGCCAGCGGGGCCAGGGGGGATTGGATGGGTGCTCGGTCATGTTTTATCCAGGGTTAGCATCAACAATTTCCCCTCCTTGGCTAAGGAGGGGTGGCGCGCAGCGCCGGGGTGGTTCGACCGCGCCTCACCAAGCGATGGGGTTACTCGATTTCCCCTCCTTGGCTAAGGAGGGGTGGCGCGCAGCGCCGGGGTGGTTTGATCAATCACCCCCTCACTCGATTTTTGATTTCAGCCAACACCCCCTCCAAATTTTCCATCACCTCGCGATTTTCAAACCGTATGACCCGCAATCCCAAACTCACCAGATAGGCCGTTCGCTCTCGATCTTGTTGCTGGGCGGATTCGCTATCGTGAGCCGAACCATCGAGTTCGATCACCAGTTTTGCCGCCGGGCAATAGAAGTCGGCAATAAAGGGACCGATGCTGTGTTGCCGTCTGAATTTCAGATGTTCCAATTGGCTGTGTTTCAACGCCTGCCAAAGCCGGATTTCGGCGGGTGTCATGCCAGCGCGCAGTTCCTTCCTGCGTGGCTTGAGGGGTCGGGCGTTGTGTATGCGCATGAGATTGATTGGTTGCGGGTTCGGTCGAACCACCCCGGCGCTTCGCGCCACCCCTCCTTATCCAAGGAGGGGATGCTCGCATTGATCAGGTGCGCCGGGGTCATCCACCAATACCCGCACCAGCATGTTGGTATCAATCGCGATCATTGAATCTTGCCTTGGCACGCTCGCGAATGGCGGTATCCATGGCTTCCAAGCTTGCTCCCCGCTGAGCTTTGAGCAGGCCAAACAGCGATTTGATGCTTTCACCCTTTGCCTGAGTACTGGAAAGTTCCGGCACAACCAGAGTGAGCAAAGCTCGCTGCTCCCGAACTTTTGGCAGCGGCCGCAAAGGGTGAATGCCTCCTTGGGCATCTACTTCAACTTCGATGGTTTGCAACACGGCGATATTCCCAAGGGTTGGTTAGTGTCGATAAATTCCCCTCCTTGGCTAAGTGAGGGGTGGCGCGCAGCGCCGGGGTGGTTCGACCCGTCGCACCCTGCCCTCCCGCAAATTTCGGCCAACACCCCTCCAAATTCTCCGTTACGCCTTACGCCGCGACGCGACGCGAACCGCCTTTTTGGTGGTACGCAGCGCCTTGTTGGCGGGCTTTTTGGCCGCCTTTTCCACCACCGGCGCGGCTTCTGCTTCCACTACCGGCGCGGGCTTTTCACCTTTGACTTTTGTGCCAACAACTCTGCGACTTTCTGGGCGACGGAAGCGGTCCCCGTTCCAAACGGGACCGCAGCGAGCCTTCCGGCAGATATTCCAGCACCTCGTAGCAATGCCCGTCCGACTGGCCGTGCTCGATCAGCCGCGCCACCGCCGCCGATCCGGCCTGCTGGAGCCGGTCCAGCACCTCCCGTTTGACCTGAATGCCGTAGCGGTAGATCTTGGCGACATACCGTTGCCCGTCCGCCGCGTCCACCAGCAGTAAATCCGCCTCCCCGCCCGCCGTCGGCAAGGGCCGGACGTGCGGTAGCGCCCGGCCAGCGCCGAGGGCAACTGCATCAGGGTGCGCGGCGGCAGGGCTTCATCACGGACCGTTAGATCGGGACCGTCACGACGGGTCGCCGCCGGCTCGTCGCGGACGGTCAGGGCGGGGTCAGGGTGGGAATCGGCGGGCGGGGACATGAGGAGGCTCCAGGAGCTTGCGGCTTTGTCAGCAATTGTAGACGGGTCGCGCCGGTCCGGCGAAGGGGGGCTGCCCGCGGAAAGGGTGATGGCGGCAACGGTGCAACCGGCAATCCGTATTCGGCTGGACTGCGGGATGTCTTTATGTACGTAGATTGCGTATGATCAATCCATGCAAGCCGTATTCGTCGAATTGCCACCGTTCGCCCGCCAACGTCAGCATTATCTGGATGACGAACAGTTTCAGCGGTTGCAACAAAGCCTCCTCGCCCACCCGGAAGCCGGCACCGTGATCGAGGGTACGGGCGGCTTACGCAAGATGCGCCACACCGACGCACGGCGCGGTCAGGGAAAACGGGGCGGCTTGCGGGTGATTTACTATTGGTGGGTCAGCGGCCATCAATTTTGGTTGTTCACCCTCTATGACAAGGGTGAAATGGACGATCTCACCGCCAGGGAACGGAAGATTCTGCACGAACTGCTCGAGCGCGAACTGGCTGCAAGGAAACCCCCGACATGAAACGACGTTTGTTTGCCGAACTGGTGGAAGGCCTTGAGGCGCTGGCCGCCGAACGGGAGGGAAAAATTACCTTGAACCGTCATACGGTAGCCGCAAAACCGGCTCCGATCGTGACGGCCGAAGAACTGGTTCAATTGCGGCAACGATTGAATTTGTCGCGAAGCCTGTTTGCCCGCTGCCTGCGCACCAACGAACGGACGCTGGAAAACTGGGAGCAGGGTCGCGCCCGACCGAATGCTCAAGCCGCTTTATTGATCCGATTGGTCGAACGCTACCCCGATACCGTCGAGCGGTTGGCCACTCTTTGAAACCGACTCACCCTCATAGCTTTTTGCGCCTGTCGAACGCTAAAGAATCCTCGCTACTCACTGTTTCCACATATTTTTCCCCTCCTTGGCCAAGGAGGGGTGGCGCGCCGCGCCGGGGTGGTTCGATCAGGAGCGCCGCGCCGCGCCGGGGTGGTTCGATCAATCGCCTGTTCGCTTTTCACGGGACAGCGCTCACGCCACCAACCCCGAAATAGGGTTCGACCGGCTGACCCACCATCACCCCTTCGAGCGCCGCGCCAAATCGGTCGAGCGCCGCGCCTGCCGGCTGGATTTCGATGTGCAGAATATGTAGGTTCATGGCCGAACTTCCTGTACGTCTTTCATGAAATCAGCCAGCAGGGTGGGGACATCCACAAAAAATGATAGGGGATTTTGCAGCCGCGAAGATACACAGTTCCAACCACCCCGGCGCTGCGCGCCACCCCTCCTTGTCCAAGGAGGGGAAAATCGGCTAACGCTCGACTCTCACCACCACCACAAAATCCCGCGCCAGCCGCAACCGCCCGCTTTCCGCCAACAAAAAGGGCTGATGCGGCGTCAAGCGATGGTCGTCGACAAAAACGCCGTTGGTGGACCCCAAATCCTCGATCCACAAGCCTTCGGCGGCGGGACGCAAGCAGGCATGACGCCGGGAGAGATTGCCGTAGCTGGCCAACCGGTCGGCCAGCGGCGAGGCGTCCGGGTCGCGGCCCACGATCAGCTCCCCGTCGAGCGTCTGCGCGCCCCAGGGCCATTCCAGCACGATGCGCAGGCCGGCCGGCAACGACTCGCCGCAGTACGGACACGATGTCCTGTCCGGGGAAATAGCGGCTTCACACTGGGGGCAGGACAGCGTGGCGCTCTCCGCCCCGGTCGCCACCACCGGTTCGGATTCCGGAGGCGCGGCTTCCGTGGGAGAAACCTGAGCGAGCGACACGCCGCATCGCGCGCAGCGGATATCCGTCAACGAATTCTCAACCCCACAGGTCGGACAGACTCTCACGCGCGCCATGACACTCCTCCCAACCGCAGGCCGCGTTCGGCGCAACGTTGCTCCAACGCTTCCATATCCCCCGCGCCGGGAATGCCGATGGCCCAAACCCGTTCGCTATCCACCGCGACCTGAAACGGCCGCCGCTCCGCCGCCCGATCCAGATAAGGAGCGTACCGTTCCCGCCCCAGCGGCGACAGGGGAATGAGCGGCTGATTGGCCGAGCCGCGCCAGAGCAGCCGGGTCGGACGCCGGGCCTGAAACGGCTCCGGGATGATCGCGTCCAGCCGCTCCAGGATCGCGGCGAACTCGCGTTGCAAGCGCCGCCACGGCAGGCCGCTGTAACAGAGAATGTCGAAATCCTGCCCCGCCGCCCCCCGCCAGTCGCGCAAGGCTTCCAGCAAGGCCAGCAGCGCCGCCGGTTGCTCGAACGGTTCGCCGCCGGAGATCGTGACCCCATCCAGCCCGGTCCGCGCGACCTCCCGACACCAGGCCAGCAACATCGGCAGCGGCAACGCCCGATCCGGCTCGAACGCCCAGGTATCCCGGGCCACACAACCGGGACAGGCCAGCGTACAGCCCTGGAACCACAGCCCGATGCGCCGCCCCGGACCGAGAGTCGTGACCGGGTAGTGGGCCTTGTTGAGGTAGAGCAACTCAAACCACCCCGGCGCTGCGCGCCACCCCTCCTTGTCCAAGGAGGGGAAATTTCACGGAATGTTGCTCAAACCGCGAACGGATCCCGCAGCACGATGGTGTCGGCCCGGTCGGGGCTGGTGGAAATGATATCGATCGGAGCGCCGGTCAATTCCTCGATGCGCCGCAGATAAGCCCGCGCGGCGGCGGGCAGGTCCTCGTAACGGCGCGCGCCGGCGGTCGATTCCCGCCAGCCCGGCACCTCCTCGTAGATCGGTTCGCAGGCCGCCAGCGCCTCGGCGCCCAGCGGCGCATCGTCCAGTTGCCGCGAACCGCTGCGATAGCCAACGCAAATCCGGAGGCTTTGCAGGCCGTCCAGCACGTCCAGCTTGGTCACGCACAACCCCGATACGCTGTTGTTCGCAATGGAGCGGCGCAGGGCCACGGCGTCGAACCAGCCGCAGCGCCGCCGCCGGCCGGTGGTCGAACCGAACTCGTGGCCCCGCTCGACCAGATAATCGCCGGTCGCGTCGAACAACTCGGTCGGGAACGGTCCGCCGCCGACGCGCGTCGTATACGCCTTGGTAATCCCCAGCACGTAATCGAGATAGCGCGGCCCCAGGCCGGTCCCGGTGGCGGCGCCGCCGGCGGTAGTGTTGGAAGAGGTGACGTAGGGATAGGTGCCGTGGTCGATGTCGAGCATCGCACCCTGCGCGCCCTCGAACAGCATGTTGTCGCCGCGCCGCCGATGAGCGTCCAGCAGCGCGGTGACATCCGCCGCCAGCGGCCGCAAGCGCTCGCCCATCGCCAGCGTCTCGTCGAGGACCTGCTGAAAATCCACCGCCTCGGTCTGAAAGTAACGCTGCAACACGAAGTTGTGGAAATCCAGCACCTCCCCCAGCTTGACGGCAAAGCGCTCCCGATCCAGCAGGTCGCCCAGCCGGACCGCCCGCCGCGCCACCTTGTCCTCATAGGCCGGCCCGATGCCGCGGCCGGTGGTGCCGATGGCCCGGTCGCCGCGCGCCTTCTCGCGCGCCTGATCCAGCGCCACATGGTAGGGCAGGATCAGCGGACAGGCCTCGCTGATCCGCAAGCGCTCCATCACCGCCACGCCCCGGTTTTCCAGATCGTCGATCTCGGTCAATAGCGCCGCCGGCGACAGGACCACGCCATTGCCGATCAGGCAAGCCACGCCGGCGCGCAGGATGCCGGACGGAATGAGATGCAGGACGGTCTTCTGGCCCTCGATGACCAAGGTATGGCCTGCGTTGTGCCCCCCCTGGAACCGCACCACCGCCGCCGCGTTCTCGGTGAGCAGGTCCACCACCTTGCCCTTGCCCTCGTCGCCCCACTGCGCGCCAATGACGACTATGTTCTTACCCATGTTGTTTTCCTGTTTCACCCCTTACCTATCGAACGGCAACGGAACCACGACCCATTCCCCCTCCCGTTGCGCCAGAATCCGATCGCACCCCAGAACCCCGGGTTCCACCTCCGCGCCAGGCAGCGTCCGAATCACCCGCTCCCCCCGGCGGCGCAAATCCGCCACCCGCCGCTCCAGCGCCGCATCTCCCACCGGCGGCGCGTAAATGCCGTCCGCCGCGTCCTCCGGCGCCGAACCCAGCAGCAACAGGGTCGCCAGATCGGTGCTGAAGCCGGTCGCCGGCCGGGCCCGGCCGAATACCTGACCGATCTCGTCGTAGCGCCCGCCCTGCGCCACCGCCTGGCCCTGCCCCGGCACATAGGCCGCGAACAGTACCCCGGTGTGATAGTGGTAGCCCCGCAACTCGGCCAAATCGACGTGAATCGGCAATTCCGGCCACTGGCGTTGCAAGGTATCGACCAGCCGGCGCAGCGTCGCCAGCGCCTCGCGAACTTTCGACCCGGCGGCCACCAACCGCGAGCCGGCCTCGTCCAATACCTCCGGCCCGCCGTTCAATTCGGCCAGCGCCAGAAACGACTCGCCGCATTCCGCCGACGGCGCCCATTCCGCCAGTTGCCGGCGGATTTCCGGCAACGCTTTGCGCTGCAAGGCCTCGAACAGGAACCCCTCGCGCTCCCGGTCCAGGCCAGTCTGGCACACCAGCTCGCGAAAAATCGCCACGTGCCCCAAATCCAGATGCACCTCGCCGACACCCGCCACCGCCAGAGTTTCCAGCATCAGCGTCAGGACTTCCAGATCGCTTTCGTGGCCGCGATGGCCGTACAGCTCCACGCCGGCCTGATAAGGACTGCGGGAACCGCCAAAGCCGTCGGCGCGGGTTCGCAACACCGTCCCCATGTAGCAGAGTCGGACCGGCGCATCGCGCTTGAGCAGGTGGGCATCGATTCGCGCCACCTGCGGCGTCATGTCGGCGCGCACTCCCATCATCCGGCCGCTCAACTGGTCGGTCAGCTTGAAAGTTTGCAACTCCAAATCGTTGCCGGTGCCGGTCAACAGCGATTCGAGAAACTCGATCAGCGGCGGCACCACCAGTTCGTAACCCCAGCTTTGGTACAGGTCGAGCAGCTTGCGGCGCAACCGTTCCAGCCGGCTGGCGGCGGGCGGCAGGATTTCTTCGATGCCTTCGGGCAGGAGCCAGCGGTCTTCGGGGATCATGGGAGGCGGGTTACGAACTCGGAACGAACGACGGCGAACCGGGGCGATGCATCATCAACGGAAAAAATACAGCACCAACAAACCCAACAGCATGCTGGCCAGTCCGGCGAACCGCAGCACGCGGTCCTCCAGCTCGATCATCCGCAACAGGGTTCGACGGAGAGCGCCCGGATTGAGAAACGGCAGAATACCTTCCAGTACCAGCATCAGCCCGAACGCCGCCAGCAGTTCATTCCACATGGCGGCGTCCGGTCCGCGGCGCGGCGCCATCGCTTGCCCGGCGGGCCGCGCGCATCATTGCGACTGATTGAAGTAACGAAAGAACTGAAACCCTTCCGGCTGCACGACCAGCACGTCGTCCCTGGAACTGAAACTCTGCCGGTAGGCCGACAGACTCCGGTGGAAGCCGTAGAAATCCTGATCCTTGCCGTAGGCCTGCGCGTAGATGTCCGCCGCCTGGGCGTCGCCCTCGCCGCGCTGTCGTTCGGCGTCGCGGTAGGCCTCGGCCAGAATCACCGTGCTCTGCCGGTCGGCGTCGGCGCGGATGCGTTCGGCGGCCTCGGCGCCCCGGGACCGAAAGTCCTTGGCCACTCGCAACCGTTCCGCCTTCATGCGGCTGAACACCGAACTGCTGACATCCTGCGGCAGGTCGATGCGCTTGATCCGGACGTCCACCGCGGCGATGCCCAGTTGCGTGGCCTGCTCGCGGAGCAGGCGGCTCAGGGTTTCCATGATCTGGTCCCGGTCGCCCGATACCACTTCCTGAATGGTGCGCTTGCTGAACTCGCTGCGCAGGCTGTCCTTGACGATCTGATCCAGCCGGACGTTGGCCTGGGCCGGATCGCCGCCGACCGTGGTGTAGAACTTCCGCACGTCCTCGATCCGCCACATGGCGAAGGAATCGACGATGACGTTCTTCTTCTCGGCGGTCAGGAACCGCTCGGGCTCGGTATCCAGAGTCTGCAACCGGCGATCGAACTTGCGAATGTTGTTGATCAGCGGCCATTTCCAGTGCAGGCCGGGCTTATAGTTGGCCTCGACGATCTCGCCCAACTGGAAACGGATGGCGGTCTGGGTCTCGTCCACCGTGAACATGGACATCGCCAGCAGCGCCACCACGGCGGCCAGCGCGCCCAGCAGGACGTTGCGGGACATCGGCAATCGCGACAGCGCCATATCAACGCACCTCCCGGCCGCGATTCAGATCGCGCAGGCGGGTGGCCGCCGCGCTGCCATCCACCGAAGTCGACGAGTTGGCCGGCGGCGCCTCGGATACCGGTCCCCCGGTGGCGCGCGGATCGCCAGCGCCGGACCCCTCTCCCGACTTGAGCAACCGGTCCAGCGGCAGATACAAGAGATTATTGGTTCCCTTCACGTCCACCAGCACCTTGCTCGCCCGCGACAGCACCGTTTCCAGCGTCTCCAGATACAGCCGCTCGCGCGTCACCTCCGGCGCTTTCCGATAGGCCGCCAGCAGTTGTTCGAAGCGGCTGGTCTCGCCCTGAGCCTGGGCGATGACCTGCTCCTTATAGGCCGACGCTTCCTGCAACCGCCGCGCCGCCTGGCCGCGCGCCCGCGGGATGACCTCGTTGGCGTAGGCCTCGGCCTCGTTTTTCTGCCGCTGCTCGTCTTCGCGCGCCTTGATGGCGTCGGCGAAAGCATCCTGGACTTCTTCCGGCGGCTGGGCGTCCTGCAGAACCACATTGGTGATCTGCAAGCCGGCGCCATACTGACTCAGAATGCGCTGGCTCAGCGTCTTGATGTCGGCGACGATGTTGCTGCGGCCCTCGGTCAGGACGAAATCCATGGTGCTCTTGCCGATGGTCTCGCGGGCGGCGCTTTCCACCACCTGCACCAGAACGCCCTCGGGATCGAGTACGTTGAAGAGGTAGGCGCGGGGATCGTGGATCTGGTATTGCACCGCCAGCCGCACGTCCACGATGTTCTCGTCCTGGGTCAGCATCAGGGCCTCTTTCGGCACCGAGCGGATGGCCGGCTGCCGGCCCCCCCCCGCGCCGGAACGATAGCCGATTTCCCGGAACCGCCGCTGCTCCAGATTGACGATTTCCACCCGGTCGATCGGAAACAGGCGCAAGTGTGGGCCCGGCAGAGTGGTTTCCAGGTAGCGGCCGAACCGCAGCACCACGCCGCGCTCGCCTTCGTTCACGATATAGATGCTGGCAATCAGCCAGCCGATCAGGGCAATGATCCCGACCACCAGGCCGATACCGGCGAACCCGGAACCCGCGCCGCCGCCACCGCCACCCCCGCGCCGGCCACCCAGCAGGGCGCCGAACTTTTCCGACAGTTTGCGGACGACTTCATCCAGATCGGGCGGTCCCTGATCGCGACCGCCTCCGCTCCAGGGATCGCGGTTACCACCTCCCGGTTCATTCCAGGCCATGTCGTACCCCAAAATTCGTCTTAGCACCGTTCACGCCACCGGGATTTCAAAACCCGAACGCACCCATTCCGCCCGCAGGCCATCCCGGCGACGCAGAAGATCCACATTGCCGCGCGACGTGCGCACTTCGATCAGCCACTCACCCGCCGGTCCGGTCTGTTCGGCCACCACCGCGCCCATGCCGAACAACCGGGATCGCAACCGGGCCGCCGCCGCCGGCAGACACAACCAGCCATGCACGGCCTCGCCCCGCAGCCGCTCGGTCAACGCCGCCACCAGCAGGTCGGTTCCCGCGCCGGTCGCGGCCGACAGCCATACGGCCCGCGCCCGACCTTCGGCGTCCCGATCCAGTCGTGGGGGCTCGCCGCTCGAGTCGACCTTGTTGAACACCAGCAATCGCGGCACTTCGGCCGCGCCGATTTCCGCCAGTACCGCATCGACCCGCGCGACGACCGCGTTCCGGTCGGCATGGCTGGCATCGACCACATGCAGCAGCAAGCTGGCTTCGCAGGTTTCCCGCAGGGTCGAACGGAAGGCCGCCACCAGTTCGTGCGGCAGGCGGTTGATGAAGCCCACGGTATCCGCCAGCACGACCGGTTCCGCGCCCGGCAAATCCAACCGCCGCAGGGTCGGATCCAGGGTGGCGAACAATTGATCGGCCGCGTGGACGCCAGCTTGCGTCAAGGTATTGAACAAGGTGGATTTACCGGCATTGGTATAACCGACCAGCGACACCGTCGGCAGATCGGCCTTGCGCCGGGCTCGCCGTCCCTGTTCGCGCTGCCGCTCGACCCGGTCCAGCCGCAGGCGGATCTGCCGGATTCGGTCGGCCAGCAACCGCCGGTCGGTTTCCAACTGGGTCTCGCCGGGCCCGCGCAGGCCGATACCGCCGCGCTGCCGCTCCAGGTGGGTCCAGCCGCGCACCAGCCGGGTGGACAGGTGGCGCAACTGTGCCAGTTCCACCTGCAGCTTGCCCTCGAAGCTCCGCGCCCGCTGGGCGAAGATATCCAGAATCAACCCCGTACGATCGATGACCCGGCATTGCAGGAACGTTTCCAGATTTCGTTCCTGACTGGGCGACAGCGCGTGGTCGAACAGGACCAGTTCCGCGCCGCTCAGCCGCACCGCTTCCCGAATCTCTTCAGCCTTGCCGCTGCCGGCGAACAGCCGCGCGTCCGGCGCTCGACGGCGCCCCGTGATCGTCGCCGCGCACTCGGCGCCCGCCGAGACCGCCAGTTGCTCGAATTCGGCCAAATCGGGGGCATCCTCGGAACCTTCCAGCACCAGATGCACCAGAACGGCGCGTTCGCCGCCGCGCGGACGTTCGAACAAACCGCCTCCCGTGATTCCGGTCGAACCCGTCAGGGTTGATCCCCGCCGGCGCCACCGTCGTCGGTGGCCAGATTCAGGCGCACGTTGCGAACCGGCACGACCGTGGAAATGGCGTGCTTGTAAATCATCTGGCTGACGCTGTTCTTGAGCAGCACCACGAACTGATCGAAGGACTCGATCTGCCCTTGCAGTTTGATCCCGTTCACCAGATAGACCGAAACCGGAATCCGTTCCTTGCGCAACGCGTTCAGGAACGGTTCCTGGAGGGAATGACCTTTTGCCATCGCGACGCTCCCTTGTTGTTATGGGCCGAAGACACGAAAAAAGCTCAAAATTTAAAAATACTCAAAAAGTTCGAAAAAGTTCGAAACCGCAAAATCAGCATGGCGCGATGCACGATACATGCCTGCATTCCGGGGCTCTCGATCGAGCGGTTGGGTCGTCGCGATCCCCTGATGCGTTGTCCCCGGCAAATATCGAAGATCGCCTGAAATCCCGCGGGTTCGTCACCAACGGCATCCAAAAAACGTTCGCAATATTAACACAACCGATCCGCCATGTTCGGAAAAAACCCGTTTTCACGCACTTTCGCGATCGCCTGGTCCAACAGTTGACGGTCGGCGCCGTCCAGCCGGATGGCCGCGGATTCCGCCCGCAACCAGGTCATTTGCCGTTTGGCGAGCTGGCGGGTGGCCGCGATGCCCCGTTCGACCATCATCGCGTAATCCAGCCCGCCGTCCAGATACGCCCAGACCTGCCGGTAGCCGACCGCCCGCATCGAGGGCTTGTCCGGATCGAGATCGCCGCGCGCCCGCAGCCGTTCGACCTCGGCGACAAAGCCCCGTTCCAGCATTGCCCGGAACCGTCGTTCGATGCGTTCGTGCAAGACCCCCCGGTCCGCCGGCGCCACGATCAGCGTGACGATGCGAAACGGCAATGATTCGTCGCGTTGATGCGCGCAAAGTTCCGTCAACGGTCGGCCGGTCAGTTCGAACACTTCGAGGGCGCGCTGGATGCGCCGCGGATCGCGGGGGTGGATGCGCGCCGCCGCCGCCGGGTCCAGCCGCGCCAGGCGGGCGTGCAGGGCCGCCCCACCTTTCTCGGCCAATTCCGCCGCCAGCCGGGCGCGGATCGCCCGATCGGCCGATGGAAGATCCGCCAGTCCCCGTTCCAACGCACGAAAATAGAGCATGGTTCCGCCGACCAGCAGCGGAACGCGGCCCCCGGCCTGAATGGCGGCGATTTCGCGCCGGGCATCGCCGCGGAACCGGCCGGCGGAATACGCCTCGGCCGGATCGAGGATGTCCACCAGTCGATGCGGCACGCGGCGCCGGGTGTCCGCATCGGGTTTGGCGGTACCGATGTCCATTTCCCGGTAGACCAGCGCCGAATCGACGCTGACGATTTCGAACGGCAAGCGTTGCGCCAATTCGACCGCCAGCGCGGTCTTGCCGGACGCGGTCGGCCCCATCAGAAACAGCACCGGCGGACGGGGGTCGGTGGCGGTCATCGCCCGCGCCGGAACAGGCGGTTCAGTTCGTCCAGCGTCAGTTGCACCCAGGTCGGTCGGCCGTGATTGCACTGGCCGCCGCGGTCGGTGCGTTCCATGTCGCGCAGCAGGGCGTTCATTTCCAGGAGGTTGAGCGGCCGGTTGGCCCGCACCGCCCCATGGCAGGCCAGGCTGGACAACAGGGCCATGATGGCCGTTTCCGAACGGTCGCTGATCTGGTTCGCGGCCAGATCGGCCAGCATGTCGCGCACCAGTCCCGCGATGTCGGCCCCGGCCAACAGCGCCGGGATTTGCCTGACCGCGAGAGTATCGGGCCCCAGCGCCGCCAATTCCAGTCCGACCCCGGCAAACAGTTCGCCGTGGTCCTCGACCAGTTGCCGCTCCTTCGGGGTCACCGCCAGCGTCACCGGCACCAGCAACGCCTGGATATCGAGGCTGCGCTCGGCGATGGATACCTTCAGACGTTCGTACAGAATGCGTTCGTGAGCGGCGTGCGCGTCCACCACCACCAATCCCGCCGCATTTTCCGCCAGCACGTAGCAACCGTGCAATTGTCCGAGCGCGTAACCCAGCGGTGGCTGTTCGGGGTCGGGCTCGAAGACGGCGCCAGCCGCGACCGGTTCCGGCGGCGCGGTGGGATGCAATTGGCCATAAACCGCCAGCCGCTCCCGCACGCCCAGCGGCAAGTCCCGCTGGCCGACGGCGGATCGGCCCGCCGCGCCCGATTCGCCGCCGAACCCACCGGCCGGCCACAACCGCTCGCCGGCCCGGATCACCGGCGGTGGCGCCTCGCCCGGCCGGGCACCGGCCAGCCCCTCCTGGACGGTCCGGCGGACGAACTCATGGACGGGCGGGGAATCCCGGAACCGCACCTCGTGCTTGGCGGGATGGGCGTTGACGTCCAGCGCGGCCGGATCGAGTTCCAGATGGAGCACGACCGCCGGATGGCGGTCCCGATAGAGCACGTCCTGATAGGCCTGCCGCACGGCGTGGGCGATGACCCGGTCGCGTACCGGCCGCCGGTTGACGAAGAAAAACTGCAGGTCGGGCTGGGCGCGCGAGACCGCCGGTAAACCAAGCCAGCCCCACAGCCGCAGGCCCCCTTCGCTCCGGTCGGCGAACAGGCTGGCGGCGGCGAATTCCCGGCCGCACAGTTCCGCCACGCGCCGCGACCAGCCTTCCCGACCGGCCACCGGTTCCAGGTCCAGCACCTGCCGCTGGTTGTGCCACAGGCAAAATCCAACCTCGAACCGGCTCAGGGCGAGCCGGCGGATGCTGTCCTCGATATGGCCGAATTCGGTTCGCTCGCCGCGCAGGAACTTGCGGCGGGCCGGCACGTTGAAGAACAGATCGCGCGCCTCGACCGTGGTGCCGGCCGGATGCGGCGCGGGTACGGGCTCGTCGACGGCGTCGCCGCCATCGCCGCCGACTCGCCAGCCGTTATTCTGTCCGGCGATCCTCGAGGTCAGGGTCAGGCGCGATACCGAGGCGATGCTGGGCAGCGCCTCGCCGCGGAAACCCAGACTGACGACCCGCTGGAGATCCTCGAAACGGGCGATCTTGCTGGTGGCGTGGCGGGCGAGCGCCAGCGCCAGATCGCCGGGATCGATGCCGGAACCGTTGTCGCGGACCCGGACGAGCCGGACCCCGCCCTGTTCCACCTCGACGCTGATGCGGGTCGCCCCGGCGTCCAGGCTGTTTTCCAGCAGTTCCTTGACCACCGAGGCCGGCCGCTCGACCACTTCGCCGGCGGCGATCTGGCTGACCAGTTGCGGCGGCAATCGCTGGATGCGGGCACTCATGGGGGACGATGCGGGTGCGGGGTAATCCGGCCCGGACCGTGGCGAACGACGGTCCGGGCCACGCTCCGGGATTACCTGGATTACTTGATGGTCTGCTGCAACACTTCCAGCACCTGCCGGGCGCCGGCCGAATCGTCGGGCTGGTCGTTGGCGTTGCGCACCACCACCGTCGTTTGCTGGGCCTGACCGGCCAACCGCACCCGATAGCGGGTTCCCGGCGGTGGCGCCTCCGGCTTGCTCCGCCAGAACGCCAGTTTGGAGAACCAGCCCTCGTCGCCGGGCTTGCTGTTTTCCTTCTCGGGATCGCGATATTCGACCACGTACAGGCCCTGGCCGCGGTTCTGCTCTTCCACCGCGTAATTGCTGCCGTCCAGCGCCAGACCCACCAGGCGCCAGGCGCGGGAATAGTCTTCGCCGATGACCAACCGGCTCTCGCCGCCCTCCTGAACCAGGCGAACGCGCGGCCCCGCCGCCGTGCCGGCCTTGGCCTGCTGGGCCTCGGCGCGCTTCTCCGAGGCGCCCAGATAGACCGTCAGCCGGTTGAGCATCTCGGCTTCCAGTTCCGGATTCGAGGGGCGGCGCTGCCAGATGAAGGCGTTGCTGGAGCTGGCGGTCGTGCCGCCCACCGCGACCTCCTCGACGCCGTAATGGGTCACGAAGACTTCGGTGCCGGCGCCGTCGGCGCTCCGCTCCAGCCGGGTCCGGAACTTGTCCCGGGTCGGGGCCGAATACAGGATATCCAGATATTTCTTCAGCAGGCCGCGCAGAGCATCCTCGGGAATGTCGGCGCGGTTTTCCACCCAGTCGGTTTCCATGATGCCGATGGTGGGATCGTCGCGCTTCAGGGCGAAACCGGTGCTGATCCAGAACTCCCGGACCTTGGGCCAGACCTGATCGGCCGGCGCGGCAATCGTCAACCAGCGCTGGTTGCCATCCTGCTGCAGGGTGATGCCTGGCTGCGGCGGCAACACTGCCTCGGCCTTTTTGGCCTGGGGTTGCGGTCCGCCGCGCTCCTTGGCATAGGCCGACAGACTGGCCGTGCCGCTTGGATTGATCTCCGGAACCACCAGAGTGTCGTCGATGGTGGACGAGGTCAGATCGGGCGGGATCTCCAGCGGCTGCGACAGCGTGCTCTGCCGGTAGTCCGGCCGGCGGTCCGGCAACAGGGTATCGAAGCTTTTGGAACAGCCCGACAGGGCCACCAGGACGGCGACGGACAGGGATACCGCGCGCAAGGGGGAAAACGAAAACCGAACGACCATGGCGTTATCCCATTACTCCGGCCTGTTGCATCGCCGCCCGCACCACCGGCTGGAACGGTTCCGACAAGGGCGTCAGCGGCAAACGGATACCCGGCGGGATCAGGCCCAGTTGCCCGACCGCCCATTTCACCGGGATCGGGTTGGATTCGAGGAACAGCGCCTGGTGCAACCCGGCCAGCCGGCCGTCGATCGCCTCGGTCCGGGCGCGGTCGCCAGCCAGCGCGGCGGCGCTCATGTCGTGCATGGCGCGGGGCGCGACGTTGGCGGTCACCGAGATCACGCCGCGGGCGCCACCGAGGATCGCCTCGGCGGCGATGCCGTCGTCGCCGCTGTAGACGTCCAGGCGATCGCCGCAGCGGCGCGTCAGTTCCAGAACGCGCTCGAGAGTGCTGGCTTCCTTGATGCCGATGATGTTGGGGATGTCGGCCAGCCGCTCGACGGTCTCCGGCTTGAGGTCGCAGGCGGTGCGCCCGGGCACGTTGTAGAGAATCTGCGGGATCGCCACGCCGTCGGCGATCAGTTTGTAATGGCGATACAACCCTTCCTGGGTCGGCTTGTTGTAGTAGGGGGTGACCAGCAGGCAGGCGTCGGCGCCGGCCTCCATCGCCCGCTGGGTCAGATGCAGCGCCTCCGTGGTGGAGTTGGCGCCGGTGCCGGCGATGACCGGAATCCGGTTGCCAACCAGTTCCACCACCGTGCGAACCACCGTGATGTGTTCCTCGAAATCCAGCGTCGCCGACTCGCCGGTGGTACCGACGGCGATGATGGCGTCGGTGCCACTCTCAATGTGAAACTCCACCAGTCGCGCCAGCGCCTCGAAATCCAGCGCGCCATCCGCCCGCATCGGCGTGACGAGGGCCACCATGCTGCCACGAAACATGATCTTGTGCTCTCCGTTTACCCGCAATTACCGCATGGTACGGATACCGGACGGGCTTGACAAGCGCCCGCCGGGACGGCGGGGGGCGGTTTTCTCCCCCGCCGGATGCTTGTACACTGCGGTATCGTATCTCTCGTGCCATTTGCCTGTAGGAAGCCCGTCCGTGAAAAACTACCTGGTCATTTCCGCCTTGGGCGAAGACCGTCCCGGTCTGGTCAACGAACTGTCCCGCGTGATCCTCGACTGCGATTGCAGCATCGCGGACAGCCGCATGACGGTGCTGGGCGGCGAGTTCGCCATCCTCCTGCTGGTGCAGGGCAACTGGAACACCCTGACCAAGTTGGAAATGCAGTTCAAGCGACTGGAGCAGGCGCTGGGCATGACCATCGTCGCCAAGCGCACCGAGGGTCGCGTGCCCGCCGGCGACGTGCTGCCCTACGCGGTGGAGGTGGTGGCGGTCAACCAGCCGGGCATCGTCCATCATCTGGCCAGCTTTTTCGCCAGCCGGTCGATCAACATCGAGGACATGGTCACGCGCAGCTACAGCGCCCCGCATACCGGCACGCCGATGTTCTCGGTCAACCTGGCCATCGGCATTCCGGCCGGCATGCACATCGCCATGCTGCGCGAGGAGTTCCTGGATTTCTGCGACGAACTGAATCTGGATGCGGTTCTGGAACCGATCAAGGGGTAAGCCGACATGAGCGTGAGCGTGGGACAAGCCGTTCCCGATTTCAGCGCCGCCGCCACCGGCGATCGGACCGTATGCCTGCCGGAACTGCGTGGCCACCCGGTGGTGCTGTATTTCTATCCCAAGGACAACACGCCCGGCTGCACCGCCGAAGGCCAGCAGTTCCGGGACCTGCACGAACGCTTCGCCGCGCTGAACGCCGCGGTCTTCGGGGTTTCGCGCGACAGCTTGCGCAGTCATGAAAACTTCCGAGCCAAGTATGGTTTTCCGTTCCCTCTGCTCGCCGACGTCGATGAAACCTTGTGTCGGCTGTTCGACGTCATCAAGCTGAAGAGAAATTATGGCAAGGAAGCGCTGGGGGTGGAACGCAGCACGTTCCTGATCGACGCGAATGGCGTATTGCGCCGGGAATGGCGCAAGGTCAAGGTCGACGGACACGCCGCCGCGGTGCTGGCGGCGGTCGAAGCCCTGGGTTGACGTTCCACGCCGCCGTCTCCCGATCACCCGCCCCCACAATGGCGGACCCGCGGCCTTCTCGAACCATTCCCCGCCACCGTCGCACCCTTCGTGCCCATTCCTGGTGGAAATCCTTTCGCGCGACTGTTCCGGCCCCTCCGCCCGCTCCAACCCCATCATGATGCCCGACTCCGCTTCGATGTCCGAATCCGCTCTCCCGCCCTCCTCGCAGGGCTTGTCCGACCGCCGGCTGTTCGTGCTCGACACCAACGTGCTGATGCACGATCCGACCGCCCTGTTCCGCTTTCAGGAACACGACATTCACCTGCCGATGATGGTGCTGGAGGAACTGGACCGCGCCAAGAAGGGCGTCTCCGAAGTCGCCCGCAACGTCCGCCAGGTCAGCCGCTTTCTGGACGACCTCATCGCCAGCGCCAGCAAGGAAGAAATCGACCGGGGCCTGCCCCTGCCCGGCCCGACCGATTCTCACGGCAATCCGGTGATCCGCGGCCGGCTGTTTTTCCAGACCCGCCCCACCCGGCTGAGTCCGCCCGCCACGCTGCCCGGGAATACTCCGGACAACGACATTCTCGGCATGGCCATGACCCTGCAGCAGGACCATCCCCGCCGTCAGGTCACTCTGGTCTCCAAGGACATCAACCTGCGGATCAAGGCCGCCATCCTCGGCATTCACGCCGAGGACTACTTCAACGATCAGGCCCTCGAGGACGTCAATCTTCTCTACAGCGGAACCCGGGACTTGCCGGCGGACTTCTGGGATACCCACGGCAAGGAACTGGATTCCTGGAAGGAGAGCGGCCGGACCTTCTACCGGATCCACGGGCCGGACGTGGTCAACTGGTATCCGAACCAGGGTCTGTTCCAGACCGGCGACAGCGGACTGTTTATCGTCCGCCAGTTGCGCGGCGCGGAGGCGGTCATCGAAATCCTCAGGGACCATGCCACGCCCAACCATGCCGTCTGGGGCATCACCGCCCGCAACCGCGAACAGAACTTCGCGCTCAACCTGCTGCTGGATCCCGAGATCGATTTTGTGTCCCTGCTGGGCGCCGCCGGCACCGGCAAGACGCTGCTGGCCCTGGCCGCCGGGCTGGAACAGACGCTGGATGTCAAGCGCTATCGGGAAATCATCATGACCCGCGTGACCGTGCCGGTCGGCGAGGACATCGGCTTTCTGCCCGGCACCGAGGAGGAAAAAATGACGCCCTGGATGGGGGCGCTGATGGACAACCTGGAGGTCCTCGCCCCGCGCGAAGGCGGCGAATGGGGCCGCGCCGCCACCACCGATCTGTTGAGCAGCCGGATCAAGATCCGCTCCCTCAACTTCATGCGCGGCCGCACCTTCCAGAGCAAGTATCTGATCATCGACGAGGCACAGAATCTGACCTCCAAGCAGATGAAAACCCTGATCACCCGCGCCGGTCCCGGTACCAAGGTGATCTGTCTGGGCAACATCGCCCAGATCGACACGCCCTATCTGTCCGAGACCACTTCCGGCCTCACCTACGTGGTGGACCGCTTCAAGGACTGGCCGCACGGCGGACACGTCACCCTGCGGCGCGGCGAACGGTCGCGGCTGGCCGAGTTTGCCTCCGACCGGCTCTAGCCGATGACCGAGCATCTGACCGCGCTGCTGTCGCTGGGCTGGTTGCTGTGGGTGGCGCTGGTCGCGGTCGGGCTGATCCTGGAACGCCGCTCGCCGGCGGCTACCCTGGCCTGGCTGCTGGCGCTGCTGTTCATGCCGTACTTCGGTTTCCTGGTCTACCTGCTGTTCGGGCCGCGGCGACTGCGCCGGCGCCGGCTGCGCTACGGCCGCGCCCGCGACCGTCTCATCCAGTCCACTCACCGCCTGCGCCAGGATCGAGCCGAACCGCCGGGTTTTCCCAGCACCGGCCTGGAGCGGCAGTTGGCGATCCTGCTGGAACGGATCGGTCAAGGGGCACCCGCGCCCGCCGCCGAGGTGACGGTGCTGGAAACCGGGGACGACTGTTTTCGGGCCATCGAAGCCGCCCTCGAAGCGGCCACCCACCACGTTCATCTCGAATACTACATGTGGCAACCGGACTGGATCGGCACCCGGCTGCGCGACCGGCTGGCGGACAAGGCGCGCGCCGGCGTCCAGGTACGGCTGCTGCTGGACGCCATCGGTTCCGACCGCATCACCGACCGTTTCCTGCAACCGCTGCGGGAAGCGGGGGGCATGGTCGCCTGGTTCAATCCCATCAGCCTGCGCCGGCTGCGACCGAACCACATCAACTTCCGCAGCCATCGCAAAATCGTGGTCCGCGATGGCCGGATCGGCTTCACCGGCGGCGTCAACGTCAGCGACGACCACAGCGGCGCTCGCAGCGGATCGGCCGCCTGGCGCGACACCCACCTGCGCATCGAGGGCGAACCGGTGCACCGCCTGCAGTTCATCTTTCTGGAGGATTGGTACTTCGCCACCGACCAGGCGCCGTTCGAACCCGAGTTCTTCCCGCCTCCCCCGGTGCCTTCGGCCGGCCCCTGGTTGCAAATCGTCGAATCCGGCCCCGACAACAATCGTTACGCCATCGCCAAGCTCTACTTTTCCGCCATCGCCGGCGCGCGGCGGCGGGTCTGGATGGCCACTCCCTACTTCGTCCCCAACGAAGCCTTGACCGCCGCGCTGAGCACCGCCGCCCTGCGCGGCGCCGACGTGCGGGTGCTGGCCCCCAAACGGAGCGACTCTCGGCTGGTCACCGCCGCGGCGCGCAGCTATTACGACGAACTGGCCAGCGCCGGGGTTCATATTTTCGAATATGGCCCGCCGATGCTGCACGCCAAGCTGCTGCTGGTCGACGAGAGCCTCGCGGCGGTCGGCAGCGCCAATTTCGACAACCGCAGCCTGATGTTGAACTTCGAGGCGATGGCGGTGATTTACGACGCCGGCCTCGCCGCGCGCCTGGCCGACAGCTTCGAAGCCGATCTTCGCCACGCCAGCCGTTACGTCAAGCCGGGCCGGCGCGCCACTCTCGGCCAGCGGCTGGCGGAATCCACGGCCCGGCTGTTGTCGCCGCTACTGTGACCGCGAATCAGCCGACCAACCGCAAACCCGGCGGGAGCGTTTCGCCAAACACCCGGCCGGCGTCGGCTTCGTCCAGTTCCACCACTTCCTCCACCATCCGCATCCAGGACGGTGGAGCCTTGATCGACCGCAAACACCGGGTCACCCGCGCGCGCAGATTTTCGTCCAAATCCCGTTCCCGGTCGCCGCTCAGTCGCGCCAGCAGAGTTGCGGCGAAGGCTGCCGGCGTCACCATCTTCCAGTCCAGCGCCAGCAACCGCTCCAGCCAGTCCGCGGCCACCGCCGCCGGCACCACGTCGTGCGCGCTGCCGTAAACGGGAACCCGCGTTCCCAGCCGGCCCACCGCCCACCACAACTGCGGCGATTCGCCCTTGCGGGCCAGCCGCGCCAGCAGCAACTCGCCGAGTTCGACCTTGCGCGCCGCCGGCAGCCGCTCCAGCACCCCCGCCAGCCGCGCCATGTCCTCGATCCCGGGCTGCCTGTCCCTGGCGGTCTTGCCGGTCGGGCGACGCAAATCCACCAGAAGATCCTCCCCCAACCGTGTCTGCGCCGCCGCGTCCAGCCCGCCGGCCACCCGCCGCCACAGCGTCCACCATTCCGACCCCGTCTGGGCGTCCTGGCCGTATTGGATCCCCTGCTCGTACAGGCCCCATAACTGTCGCGTCCGCCAGTCGTCCAGCGGATAGCCGAAACCCGGCCGCAGGCAGTAGCCGGCCAGACTGAACCACAGCCGCTCGTGATCCACCGAGCGCCGCCGCCGCCGAGCGCCGGCCCACAGCACCCCGTACAACTCGCGCAACAGCGGCGTCTCCCAACCGTCGCGCTTGCCGAGCAACCGCTCCAGATCGTTGCGCAGGCTCTTGATTTCCCTGGGTTCCACATCGGTCGCGCGGGAACCGTAGAACCGCTCCAGCCGCGCCGCAGCCTCGGGGAAACGCGGATGCAGCCGGGCCAGGGTCGCCGCGTCGCCACCGCGCAGTTGAAAGGCCAGCCGCCAGCGCCCCCGGTCGGATATTCCCTCTCCCGCTCGGGGGGGAGAGGCTGGAGATGCCGGTTCGATCTCCACGCAATCCACCTCGAGGGTACCCACCTCGGTCAGTTGCGCGATCAGTTGCACCGGGACCTCGCCCGCGCCGGTCCCGCTTTCGATGACGGTCGAAATCGGCGGCAGGGGCGCGAAATCCTCTCCGTCCAGGGCCACCACTTCTCCCGGCGGAATCACGGTGTCCCCGGTCGAGGACATCAGATGGAACCGAACCGGGGCGCCGAGTCGCAGCGAGAAGATTCGATCCAGCCGGATCTCCCGCCCCTCCTCCGTCCCGCGCGGCAACAGGCAAACACCCCGCCGGCCGTCGCGCCCGCCGTCCACCACCAGAAAATAGCCGCGCGCCGAGCCGCCGCCGATCTTCAAGCCCTGGCCGCGCCGCGCCAGCCCGTAGGCCACCGCGCCGCGCGCCACCGCCAGATCGGGCTCGGGATTGTCCAGCCGCAACGGGGATTCGCCGCGCCAGCCGGCCAGAATCGCCAGCAACCGTCCGGCCAGGGCCGCGCCGTGGAACACCCCGCCGTTCAGCAGTACCGCGTCCGGCACCGGCGGATCTTCGGCCGGCGCCCGTTCGCCCAGCGCCCGCCGGCACGCCTCGGCGTGCTGCGCCAGAAACGCCGCCAGATGGCGGCTGATGGCCGGATCGGCGGCGTAGGGCAGCCCGAATTCGACCACCGCCGCGCGCCGGCCCTGGGGTTTTTCCTCGGGTCCGACCGTCGGCAGAAAACCATCCACCAGCAACGCCCGCGCTTCGTCGCGGCTCAATTCGGCCGAGCGGGATCCGCCGATCAACCGGGCGCCGCCGCCCAGCACCGTCACCGTCACCCGTTCCGGCGCGTCCGCCGCCAGCAATCGCTCCTTGGCTCCCCGGCATTGCTGCAGCAGTTGCGACAGCTCGCCGGCGTTCAGCCGCCCCCCGCCCAGCCGCGTCTCGACCGTCCGCGCCAGGGTCAGGTCCATGTTGTCGCCGCCCAGCATCAGGTGGTCGCCGACGCCGATGCGGGTCAGCTTCGGGCCGGTCTCATCGCCCTCGATTTGAATCAGGGTCAAGTCGGTGGTGCCGCCGCCCACGTCGCAGACCAGCAGCAGCCGCGATTCGCCCAGCGCCGCCGCCACTTCCCCGCGATGGCGGTGCAGCCAGTCGTAGCAGGCCGCCTGCGGCTCCTCCAGCAGGCGCAGGCGCGGCAATCCGGCCAGTCGCGCCGCCTCCACCGTCAGCGCCCGCGCCGCTTCGTCGAACGAGGCCGGCACGGTCAGCACCACTTCCTGTCGCTCCAGGGGCTGGCGGGGAAACCGCTGGTTCCAGGCGGCGCGGATGTGAGCGAGATAGCTGGCGCTGGCGGCGACGGGCGAAACCCTGGCGATTTCATCCGCCGCGCCCCAGGGCAGGATCGGCGCGATGCGATCTACCCCGGCGTGCGACAGCCAGCTCTTGGCGCTCGCCACCAGCCGCCCCGGCACCCGGGAACCCCGTTCCCGCGCCAGCTCGCCCACGATGACGTCGGCAACCTCGCCGGGATCGGCGGCCGGCCAAGGCAACTGGAGATCGGCGGCCGCCAGTTCGCCCTCGGCCGGGTGATAGCGCGCCGACGGCAGCAGCGACCGCGCCGCCACCGCGCCGGGCGCGATCAACTGTTCGATGGCGAACAGATGGACGGTGGACCTCACTCCCCCTGCCCCCCTCTCCATGAATGGAGAGGGGGGAGAACTTCCCTCCCCCTTTGCGGGAGAGATGTCGGTGGTGAAGGGTTCGACGGCAGCCTTCAGATCCGCGTAAGCGACGACCGTATGGGTGGTGCCCAGGTCGATTCCAACCAGATAGCGGGGCGTGCTGGATCGAGCGATGGTTTAGCCCTCCCCGCGCACGTCGAACTCGACCTTCCAGCTTTCCGCGCCGGCGCGCGGCACCGCTTCCAGCCGCAGGGTACCGACCTCGGTGACCGCCGCGCGCAGCCGCACCGGCACCACCTCGCCCGGCTGGCGATCCTCGGCGGGCAGGGTCGCCTCGATCTCCTCCAGTTCCTCGACCTCGTCCGGCGCCCACTGCTCCAGCACCGCGCCCACGTGATCGGCGCGCCGCACCGAGGAGCCGAAGAAGCGGAACCGCACCGGCTCGCCGACCACCAGCCCCACTTCCTGCGGCGGCAGCTCGGCCTGGGTGCCCTCCTCCATCCCGAACGGCGCGATGCACAGCGCCTCGATCGGCGGCTCCATCCCCGGCACCGCCGGCATGGCGCTCTCCACCCCGACGTAGAACGACCTGGCGGTGCCGCCGCGGATCCGCACCCCGCGCCCGCGCCGCACGTAGCCGTAATAGGCCGCGCCGCGCGCCACCGCCAGATCGAGATCGGCGCCTTCCAGCAACCGTGCCGGGGGGGCGCCCTCGGCGTCCAGCCAGCCGTCGAGCACCTCCAGGGTCCGTTCCAGCAGGGGGTGCGCCTTGAACACGCCGCCGTTGAACAGCACGGCGGTGGGATGCAGGAAGGTCGCTGCATCCGGCAGGCGGTCCTCGAAGCCGTCCAGATCGCGGGTCGCGCCCACCTGCCGGCCGAGAAACGCCGCCAAATGGCGGGTCATGGCCGGGTCCTGGGCATAGGGCAGACCCAGCTTGGTCAAGGCCGCCCGCGCCCGGGTCGCCGGTCGCGCCGCCGCCGCCACCACGGGGAAGAATCCGTCCACCAGGGTCCGCGTCACCTCCGCGCGGGTCAGTTCGGTGCGCAGCGTGCCGCCGATCAGCCTGGAGCCGCGGCTCGGCACCACCACCGGCACCGCCTCGACTCCGGCGTCGCCGAGCAGGGTTTCCTTGGCGTTCCGACAACCGTGGGTCAGGCCCTGCAACTGCCAGGGATCGAGTTGGGTGCCCTGGGCGGCCAGCTTGGCGCGAACCGCATGCGCCAAGGCCAGATCCATGTTGTCCCCACCCAGCAGGATGTGATCGCCCACCGCCACCCGCACCAGGTCCAGCGAACCGTCGCGCTCGGTGACGGCGATCAGCGAGAAGTCGGCGGTGCCGCCACCGAGATCGATCACCAGGATGATGTCGCCGACCCGGACCTGCTTGCGCCACTCGCCCCGGGCCGCCAGAATCCAGTGATACAGCGCCGCCTGCGGTTCCTCCAGCAGCACCAGATGGCTGAGGCCGGCCGCCGCCGCCGCCTCGGCGGTCAGCTCGCGGGCGGCCGGGTCGAAGGAGGCCGGCACCGTCAGCACCACCTCCTGTTCGGTCAGCGGCGCGTCGGGGTGCTGGTGATCCCAGGCGGCGCGCAGGTGGGCCAGATAGCGCATCGAGGCCTGCAACGGCGAGACCCGCGCCACCTCCTCGGGTGCTTCCACCGGCAGGATGGCCGCGCGCCGGTCCACGCCGGGATGGCACAGCCAGCTCTTGGCGCTGGACACCAGCCGGATCGGGGTGCGGCCGCCCATGGCGCGGGCCAGCTCGCCGACCACGAACGGTGGGGATTCGCCCCAGGGCAGGACGCGATCGTCCGGCTTCAGTTCGTCGGGATGCGGCAGGTACAGGAACGAGGGCAGCATCGGCCGATCCTCGACCGCGCCCGGCGCGGTCGACTGCGGGATGTCCTCGATCCCCTCGACCACGTCGTCGCGGTCGCTGGCGGCCAGATCGACCGCCGCCATCACGCAATGGGTGGTGCCCAGATCGATGCCGACGGCGTAGCGGATCTCGCTCATAGTTCCACCTCAGCCGGCGCCAGCACCCGGACATCATGGCCTTCGGCGATTCGGGGCAGCCGGATCGCGGCCACTCGCCAGCCGCGGTGCATCAGCGTGCCGGCGAACGGCGGCTGACCCACCACGTTGCCGGTCAGCCGCACCGTCGTGGCGTCGAACCCGGCCGGCAGGGTCAACCGCGCGCCCTCGGTCTCGGCCCGCACCGGTTCGATCTGGAGATAGTCGCGGATCACCTTCCGGCAACCTTCGTGCACCACCCGCGCCGCGCCGCCGATTTCGGCGTCGGAATAGGCCGCGACGTTTTCCTCGAGGAAGTCGACGAACCGCCCTTCCTGTTGCAGCAGCGCCAGCAGTTGCAGGGCGGAATCGGGCAAGGTTTCCTTCAACGGCGGCGGCTTGGGCGGCTCGGGGACCGCGGGCGCGGGCGCCGCCGATTCCCCTCGCTCCAGCTTCAGCACGCCGACGGCGTATTCGCCGTCGGCCAAAATCCGCCAGCAGGCGCGCAGCGCCAAGGCCAGGCGAGCGAACAAACCTGGTATTGAACCATTCATGAAACAAGCTCCCGTGAAACAAGCTGAATTGTCCTGTATCCTATCACGCGCCGGCAAACCTCCGCTGGCAACAAAACTATCCCCGCGCCCGTCGAATTTCGCTTATGATGAATTGGTGATCGCTGGTACAGTCGGCTAGATTTTTACAGGTGGCGCCAAGTTCGAAGCCCACTGTCCGACCGGATAATAATTGGCCGATAAGAAACGCAAAGATGATTTCAGGAGTGGCAGCATGGCCCGCATACTGATTGTCGACGACTCGCCTACCCAGACGCTGAGCATCGCCAAGATACTCAAGAAACAGGGGCATGAAATCCTGACCGCCAAGGACGGCGCGGAAGGCGTCGCGGTGGCCAAGGCGGAACAGCCGGACCTCGTTCTCATGGATGTGGTCATGCCCAGGGTCAACGGCTTTCAGGCGACCCGCCAGATCACCAAAAATCCCAGTACCAGCCACATCCCGGTGATCATCGTCACGACCAAGGATCAGGAAACCGACAAGATCTGGGGCGCGCGGCAGGGAGCCAAGGGCTACGTCATCAAACCGGTGGAAGAATCCACCCTGTTCGAAGCCATCAATCAGTATCTCCCCAAATAATCCCCCGGGCGGGGCCCCGGCGCCTCCGGTCGCCGCAACGATAATCAATCAACCACTCGTCCCCAAGCCTCTCGCCATCGAACCCGCGATTCCGGCCGCGCCGGGTCATCGCGGCGCCGTTTGCCGCCCGTCCAGCGGATAATCGGGATAACGCCGCCGGAATTCCCTCAGGCTGGCCTCGGCTTCCGCGATTCGGCCCCGCCGGCGCAATTCGGCGATCTCGGCCAGCCATTTCGCCGGCGGACGATCCACCTTCCGGTCGCGGACCGCCCCCACCTCTTCCGCGCGCCCCGGCATCGCCGGGAGCAGATCCTCCTTCTCCCGTTCCGCCGGCGCCGCCCGCGGTTGGTTCGCCTCGGCCGGCAGGGCGGGAACCGACCGTGGGGCCGGACGGATCGCTCCGGTCGCCGGCGCGGACGACGGGGAAGTGACGGGTTCGGGCGCGGCCGGAGGCGGAGCGGCCGGCGGTTCGGGCTTGGGCGCCGCGCGGTCGGCGGCCATCGGCGCGACCACCCCACCGGCCGTCACCGCATTCTGTTCGGTGGCGGGTTTGGCCAGGGAACGGACCGCCTTCGGCTCCAGCGATCTCTCCATTTCACCGCTCTCCCGGGCCAGTCGCACGATGCCGACCGCCAGGACGACCGTCGCCGCCAGCGCCGCCGGCACGGCCCAGAACCGGACGCCGCGCCGTTTCGACGGGGGCGCGACCGGGGCTGGGCGAGGTTCCACCGCCGCCTGGGCCGCGGCGAGAATGCGCTGGTCCAGCCAGGCCGGCGGCCCGGCGTCGCGGGTTTCCCGGTACAGGGCGGACAGTTCCCCGTCCTGGAATTCCAGGTCGCGCGGATCGTTCATGACGCCTCTCCCAGCCCGCGCCGCAGGCGGGCCAGCGCATAGCGCAGGCGACTCTTGACGGTTTCCCGCCCGGTTCCGGTGATTTGGGCGATTTCCTCCAGCGACAGGTCCGCCTCCTCCCTGAGCAGCACGGCCTCGCGCTGGGCCTCCGGCAGCTCCGCCAGCAGTTCCAGCAAGCGTTCGGCCTGGCGCCGGCGGTCCTCGCGGTTCTCCGGTTGTTGCTCGGCCGGCGCCGGCACCTCGACCCATTCCGGGCAGTCCCCGGCGTAGGACAGCGGCAGGCCCCGGGCGCCGGCGCGATAATGGTCGATCAGCCGGTTGTGCGCCACTCGGTACAGATAGGTCGCGAACCGGGCCTGCGCGGTGTAGCCGGCCCGCGCCGCGATCAGCTTGGTCCACACGTCCTGAAACAGTTCCTCCGCCACCGCGGGACGACCGCACTGGCGCAGCAGATAGCGGTACAGCGGCCCCTTGTGGCGGGCGTACAGCCGGGCGAAGGCGGCGGCGTCGCCATCCCGGTAGCGCAGCATGAGGGTTTCGTCGGCATCGTCGTCGGTCCGCATGGAAACAAGGTACAAGGTTCGAGGGACCAGGTTCAAGATACGGAAAGCAGGTTTGCGCCTCGAACCTTTTTCGCGCGTCCATGATCTTGCGCCCTTTACCCCGCGCCTCGTTCAGCGCACCGCCTGACCCTGCTCTCCGCCTCCGCCGGGATCCAGCGACCGCGCCAGGCCGACCAGGGTCAGAAATTCGCCCCGGTAGCCGTGGGGATCGGCGCCGCAGGCGGGGCGGGCCAGCGCCAGCACGTCGTCGTAACCGAAGTTTCCGGTATGACGCCCCCCGCGGAGTAACTGGCCGAAACCGGCGACCGCCGCCGCGAACCGGAAGCGCTCGCTGGCGTTCTTCCAGTCTCCCATCGCCTGATCCCGGCGGATCGGCCATTCCAGCAACTGGCTGGCGTCGCCGTCCGGCTGCTTGTAGCGCAACCGCAAAAAGGCGATTTCATCGCCGCGCGGAGCGGCGTCCGCCGCCGGCTGGCCGTAGCGCAGCGGTTCGGTCCGGGCGCCGCCGCTGCCTTTCAGGGCGATCTCGTACAGGGCGGTGACCGTGTGGCCGGCGCCGATGTCGCCGGCGTCCACCGCGTCGTTGCTGAAGTCCTCCCGCCGCAACACCCGGTTTTCGTAGCCGATCAATCGGTATTCCTCCACCACCGCCGGGTTGAATTCGATCTGGATCTTCACGTCCCGGGCGATGGTCAGCAGGGTCGCGCTCATCTGCTCGACCAGCACCTTGTTCGCCTCCTGGAGGGTATCGATGTAGGCATGGTTGCCGTTGCCGGCGTCGGCCAACTGTTCCATCAGCCGATCGTTGTAGTTGCCGGCGCCGAAACCGAGCGTGGTCAGGGCGACGCCGCTCTTGCGCTGGGTTTCCACCAGGTTCTTCAACGCTTCGAAGCTGACCGTGCCGACGTTGAAATCGCCGTCGGTGGCCAGGATCACCCGGTTGACTCCCCCCTTGACGAAGCCTTCGCGGGCCAGGTTGTAGGCGAGCTGGATGCCGGCGCCGCCGTTGGTGGAACCGCCGGCGCTCAGGCGGTCCAGCGTGGCCTCGATCTTCGCTTTCCGGTCGCCGGGAGTCGGTTCCAGAACCATGCCGGCCGCGCCGGCGTAGACCGCGATCGCCACCCGATCCTCGGGCCGCAACTGCCGGGCCAGCAGTTTCAGCGCCGGTTTGAGCAGGCCGATCTTGTCGGGCGAGTCCATCGAGCCGGACACGTCGATCAGGAACACCAGATTGGCCGGCGGCAACTGGGTTTTCGGCAGATCGTAACCCTTGATGCCGATGGCCAGCAGCAGGGTCTTCGGATTCCACGGGGTGGAGGCCAGTTCGGTGTCGACCCGGAACGGCGGCTGACGGCTGTCCGGCAACGGATAGTCGTAGTCGAAGTAGTTGATCAATTCCTCGACCCGGACCGCGTCGCGCGGCGGCAACCGGCCGGCGTTGAGGAAGCGGCGGACGTTGGCGTAGGCACCAGTGTCCACGTCGATGCTGAAGGTGGAGACCGGCTGCTCGGCGGCGCGCTTGACCGGATTTTCCTCCTGATGGGCGTATTGCTCGCGGTCGGTCGGTTCGCTGGGAAGTCGCAACGGGTCGAGCGATCCGCTCGCCCGCGGTCCGACCGCTCGCGCGGGCGCGGCGAGCTTCGGGCTCTCCTCCGCGGTCGACGGCGCCCCGACCCTGGCCCGGGCGGGCGCCTGGCTGGCCGGCGCGGGCGTCGCCACAACGGGCGGCGGCACGACCGGCCTGGGTTCGGACTGGTCGGCTTCCTCGCGGCGCTGAACGACCGCGGCTGGAGCCGTCGCCGCTTCAACCTTCGGTGGAGCCTCCGCCGCTGGCTTGTCGCCGGACGAACAACCGAGGAGCAGGGCGGCGATGACGACCGCGCAGAATGATAGGGTTCGGTTCATGACATCCTCCAGGGTGGCTTGGGATTCATCGTGATAAACGTCATCGGTGGAGAAATGGGGTTATCATTTTGTTTGATCCCGGAACCTCCACACGAGGCATTCATCCACCATGGAAACGGAAACGCCCCAGATTCCCGGCTACCGCATCGAGAAGATTATCGGCAAGGGTGCCATGTCCACCGTTTATCTGGCGGTCCAGGAATCGCTGGACCGGCGCGTGGCGCTCAAGGTCCTGACCCCCAAGCTGGCCGCCGATCCCACCTTCAACAAGCGCTTCGTCAAGGAAGGCCGGATCATCGCCAAGCTCGCGCACCCGCATATCGTCACCATCCACGATACCGGCAGCCATCAGGATCATTCCTACATCGCGATGGAATACCTGGAAGCCGGCACGCTCCGGGAGCGGATCAAGGCGGGGCTGACGCCCGAGCAGGCCTCGAACTATCTGTGTCAGATCGCCCAAGCGCTGGGTTACGCGCACCGGCAGAACTGCGTGCACCGCGATATCAAGCCGGCCAACATCCTGTTCCGCGACGGAGAGACGGCGGTTCTGTCCGATTTCGGCATCGCCAAAAATCTGGAGGACAAGACTCAACTGACCGCGGCCGGCTGGCGGGTTGGGACGCCGAATTACATGAGTCCGGAGCAGACGCTGGGCAAGCCGGTGGACGCGCGTTCCGACCTGTACAGCCTGGGGATTCTGTTCCACGAGATGTTGACCGGAACCCGGCCCTATCAGGGCGCCGATGCGTTCGCGACGGCGTTGCTGCACGTCAAGGCCCCGCTGCCGGTGTTACCGGCGCCGCTGCGCCGGTTCCAGCCCGTCCTTGACCGGCTGCTGGCCAAGGACCCGCAGAGCCGATTCGCCAGTGCCGAGGAACTGGTGCAAGCCGTCCAGAAGGTAGCGGCCGGCGGAACCCTCGCCGGCGCCCGGGCAGGCCGGCCCGGGTGGTGGTGGGTGTCGTCCTGGATTCTGGCCGTGCTGCTGGCGGGCGCGGCGGCGCTGCTGGCCTACCGGTTCTTGCCCGTCACCCCCGCCATCGCCCCACCGCCCGTATCGACGGTGCCCCGCTAGCGGGCTGCTCAATTCAAACCACCCCGGCGCTGCGCGCCACCCCTCCTTATCCAAGGAGGGGAAATTCCACAACTGACGTAGGAGACCTATACCTCGCCATCGGCACCGGCGACACCGAACTGTACGTGTTCGCCGGAATGCTGGCGGCGG
>JAVMKJ010000037.1:0-6441 GCA_031732855.1 Candidatus Competibacter sp. | reverse complement strand
GTTCGTCGAGCGGCCAGGGTTCGTAGGATGAAGATGACATGATGGCGGCTCCAGCGGCAAGGATCTCGATATCAGTTTAGCCGCGCGGCGCGACCTGATGGTTGCCGCGAGGAACGGCGACAAGGCCAAAACGGACATGCCCGCGAGCCTGAATCCACCCCGCCAGGGCAAGTAGTCTGAGGCGATTCGCTCCCACGAAAGCCCGAGCAAGCGACCGATCGCAACCTCGAATGCGACCGTGAAAACGAGCCAAAGCAAGCCCGATGCGAGCCATTGGCGAATCTCTCTAGTGGTTCAACCGGGCTGAGTTGACTTCAAGTAGTGCATGAGGTTTCCTGTGAGGGTAACCGCCGACCTGGAGCCTGACCATGCCGCTGCCCAAATACGTCGTCCGCCTGACCGCCGAGGAACGCACCGAACTGGAAGACCTGATTGGCGCCGGGAAGCGGGCGGCGTCCGTCATCCTCCACGCGCGGATTTTGCTCAAGGCCGATGCCGGGGCGAACGGGCCGGGTTGGGACGACGACCGGATCGCCGAAGCGATGGAGTGCGGGGCCTCCACGGTGTACCGAGTCCGCCAGGCGTGGGTGGAGGAAGGGCTGGCGGCGGCCTTGTTTCGGAAGAAACCCACGGGCCGGCAGTATCGCAAACTCGACGGCGCCCAAGAGGCCCACCTGATCGCGCTGGCCTGCGGCGCGCCGCCCGAGGGGCGGTGCCGGTGGACGATGCGGCTGCTGGCCGACCGCCTGGTGGCCCTGGAGATCGTGGATGCGATCAGCCCGGAATGCGTGCGCGCGACGCTCAAAAAAACGAGCTCAAGCCGTGGTTGCGGAAGCAATGGGTGATCCCGCCCCAGGCCGACGCCGACTTCGTTTGCGCCATGGAGGACGTGCTGGAGGTGTATACCCGGCCCTACGATCCGACCCATCCGGTGGTCTGCCTGGACGAAATCAGCAAGCCGTGGGTGGCCGAAACCCGGACCCCGTTGCCCGCCGAACCCGGTCAGCCCGAACGGGTGGACTACGAGTACGAGCGGTGTGGAACCGCCAACCTGTTCCTGACCAACG
Organism: Candidatus Competibacter sp.; assembly: GCA_031732855.1. Classification (GTDB taxonomy): domain Bacteria; phylum Pseudomonadota; class Gammaproteobacteria; order Competibacterales; family Competibacteraceae; genus JAVMKJ01. The sequence goes on along the minus strand of JAVMKJ010000037.1, from coordinate 5,374 downwards.
AACCCCTGACCGGGCACCGCCATGTCACCGTCACCGCGCAGCGGACGGCGGTCGATTTTGCCCAAGAGGTCCGCGACCTGCTGGAGGTCCGCTATCCGCACGCCCAGAAAGTGGTCCTGGTGATGGACAACTTGAACACCCACAAACCTGCGGCACTGTATCAAGCGTTCGAGCCGAAAGTGGCTCGGTCGCTGATCGACCGGCTGGAGATTCATCACACCCCCAAACATGGCAGTGGGTTGAACAGGGCCGAGATCGAACTGAGTGTCCTGAGCCGGCAGTGCCTGGATCGTCGCATCCCCGACGCCGATACCCTGACCCGGGAGGTGGTCGCCTGGGAACAGGCGCGCAACGCTTGCCCCCACCCGGTCAACTGGCGTTTCACCACCCCCGATGCCCGCATCAAGTTAAAACGCCTCTACCCGTCAATTCAGAGCGGGTGAAGTACTACACGCACCGCCAAACGATCATGCAGGCGCGGCGAGAAGGCTTGACCGCCACCTACAACCGCTTTCACAATCCCAACGACCGAGCCCCGGACATTCAACAGTTGCGGGAATTGCACGTCGAAATGGATCGCGCCGTCGCCGCCGCCTATGGCTGGCTCGACCGCCTGCTGGCCCTCAACCACCAGCGGCACGAGGAGGAAGTGGAGGCGGAGCGGTTGGGAAAGGAGCTGCGATGACTATGGCCAAAGCAACCCTGATATTTGACCAGCGCGACGATTTGCCCAATGGCGTTATTATTGCCCAGCAGGTTCATCGTTTGGCCACGCCAACGCCGGATGCCCCACATGGCTACACCTACCGACTCCATTGCGGGACAAGCGCCGGCTAGACCCTGGTGCGCTTCGATAACGAAACCGGCAAAGGCGATCATGTCCATCTGGGCGATACCGAACAACCTTATACCTTTACCACGGTGGATCAACTGCTCAAGGATTTTGAAGCGGCAATCCAACCTTATCTCGGAGACTAACCATGTCTAAAGCCCTGATCACCAACTGGAGCCGGGCGGAAATGAGCGCCTACGCTCATGATCGCGCTCGCCGCGCCGATGCTGGGGAAACCATGGAAGACGCCGACTATATCTTGAACTACCACGACGTCACCGCCGCCTACCGGGACATTACCCCGGAACGCTTCCGATTGCTGCAAACCCTGCAACGCCTGGGAGCGGTCAGTATCCACGCCTTGGCCAGAGAACTGGGGCGCGATTACGGCGCGGTCCGTGCCGACGTGGCCGCATTGTTGGAACTCAATCTGATCTCCCATACCCCGGAAGGGGTTTCCGTGCCCTGGGACGCCGTAGAGTGGCGATTGAGTACCGTTGTTAAAGCCGCGTAGGGAGAGTCGGGCGCATGAGCTGGAGGAAGTGGCGGCGGGGAGAATGGGGAAGGCGTTGCTCTAAGGGAATGTCCCAACCGACTGGAGAATGACCATACAACTCACCCTCGAAATCGACGACCCTTTGGCCGACTGCCTACAAGCTGCGGCCCACCGTGCCGGTCTCCCGCCCGCCGAATGGATTACCCGTCTGATCGAAACGCACACCACCCCCGCCTGGCCCGAGAGCGTTAAAGCCCTGGTCGGCGCCTGGCGTGATGAACCGTGGCCCGAAGACCTGCGTTCGCCCTCCGGCCAAGACGTCCCCCGGGAGCCGTTTTGATGTATCTGCTCGATACCAACACGGTGATACGTCACGTCGAGGCGGAGAAAAGGTGCCGGGGCCGCCACTAACACCATTGAGTTGAACCGAGGAGCCGCCCTATGAACTGGCAAGATCGCATCAGCGTAGACCCTGCCATTTGTCACAGCAAAGCCTGCATCACCGGCACCCGCATCATGGTGTCGGTCATTCTCGACAATCTCGCCGCCGGTCAAACCGCCGCCGCCATTCTGCGCAATTATCCCACCTTGCAACCCGACGACCTCCAGGCCGCCCTCGCCTACGCCGCCGAACTCGCCCGCGAACGTATCGTCGCCTTGCCGGACGTGGCCTGATGCGATTCAAGATCGATGAAAATCTGCCGGTCGAGGTCGCCAAGTTGCTGCGCCGCCACCAGCACGACGCAGCAACCGTGATCGAACAACGCTTGGCCGGCCAGCCCGACGCCCACATCGCCGGCATCTGTCAGACCGAGCAACGCGCGCTCATCACCCTCGATCTCGACTTCGCCGATATTCGCCGCTACCCGCCCGCCGACCACGCCGGCATCATCGTGCTGCGTCCCGCCACGCAAAGCATCCCCGCCGTGTTGTCGCTGATTCAACGCCTCGTGCCGCTGCTGAACCGGGAACCGATTACCGGCGCCCTGTGGATCGTGGACGAGAGCCGGGTACGCATTCGGGGCGGCGCACCAACCCCATCGAGCACCGCGCCATGACCCCCGCCGCCGTTCGTGATCGCCTGATTGCCGCCTTGCGCACCGACCTGGTCGGTCCCGCGTTGCCCGACGAGTTGCTGGATCAAGCGCCCACCCGCTGGTATCTGACCGGCTTTCTCGCCCCGCTCAACGCCAGTCACGACCAGCGCGGCGACCCGGACACCAACGACGAAGCCGACCTGCTCGAACCCGCGCCGCCCGCCGCCGAGGACAACGCCAGCCCCGACCGTCCCACCGCCCGCAACTCGCTGTTTCCCCGCCTCGCTGGGCCTGAGCGTGCTGGTCGGCGCCGACACCCCGACCCTGATCGTGCAACTGGACTGGGGAGATTATGTGTGGGTCGGGCTTCAGCCTGATTCTGTTCACCCCGAAGCAGTCAGGCTCAAGCCCGACCCACCTTCCGAAGCAGTCAGGCTCAAGCCCGACCCACCTTCCGAAGCAGTCAGGCTCAAGCCCGACCTACAGCCCGAACAGTCGGCTACCGAGCAATGGCAACGCCAGCCGCGCCGCCCCGATCCAATCACCCTGCGTTTGCCGGCCGGCGGTCACCTGTCCCGGCAAAGCAAACCCGTCTCCACCGATCCCCGACTCAAGCTCGCCTACAGCGTTCGCGCCATCCCGGCCCGCGCCGACGACCGCCTGCCGCCGGGCGCCCGCGTCGTCTCGATCTTCCTCAGCAACGAACGCGGCGACGCCCCCGCCGACCGCCGCGACGAACATTACGTCTTTCAGCCGCAAATCACCGTCACCAGCCCCACCCCGTTGCTGCCGCAACCCAACCTGCGCGGGCGCGATGACGACGACGACTGGGACGAGCGCGTCGCCGACCTGCACTATCGCGACGTTCACGCCTACGCCGTCGGTCACGGCGTCGCCACCGAGGCTCTTTTCCCCCCTCTCCCCGTGGGAGAGGGGCCGGGGGTGAGGGCGTCTGACTCCCCTCGCCCTCCGGGAGAGGGGCCGGGGGTGAGGGCGTGCCACACCGTCCGCACCGTCTGGGTTCCGCAGGCCGCCGTCGAATTCGTCGCCGCGTCGCCCCTCGCCGGCGTCGAACTCCGGATGGAAACATTGGCGCAACTCCCCGACGCCGACGCCGCCCGCGCGGTCCTGCAACCGCTGGTCGAAGGCTATCGAGACTGGATTCAACGCCAGCAGGCGCAATGGCCCGCCCTGAGCGTTCCGCAACAGGAGATTGGCCGCGAACTGCTCCACCGCGCCGCCAGCGCCGCCGAACGGCTCGCCGCCGGCCTCGATGCCTTGGCCGATCCGCCCCTCTTGCAGGCCTTCCGGCTGATGAACCGGGCCATGGCCCGCGCCGCCCGCCAGTGCCGGCCCGGCGAAGACCCGCACTGGCGCCCCTTTCAGTTGGCCTTCATCCTGCTCAACCTGCGCGGCCTGAGCGACCCCGATCATTACGACCGAAGCGTGGTCGATCTGCTGTTCTTCCCCACCGGCGGCGGCAAAACCGAAGCCTATCTGGGCCTGGCCGCCTTCACCCTCATTTTGCGGCGGCTGCGCAACCCTGGCATTCAGGCCGCCGGCCTGGCCGTGCTGATGCGCTACACCCTGCGCCTGCTCACCCTAGATCAACTGGGCCGCGCCGCCGCCCTGATCTGCGCCCTGGAACTGGAGCGGCAAGCCGATCCCGCCACCTTGGGCGACTGGCCGCTCGAGATCGGCCTGTGGGTCGGCCAAGCCGCCACCCCGAACCGCATGGGCCGCAAAGGCGACGACAACGCCTACACCGCCCGCCATAAAACCCTCCAGTTCCAGCGCAACGACCGCAACCCCGCGCCGATCCCGCTGGAAACCTGCCCGTGGTGCGGCGAAAAGTTCACCACCAGTTCCTTTCAACTGGTCCCCCATCCCGACGCGCCGACCGATTTGCGGGTGGTCTGCGTCAATCGCGCCTGCGACTTTGCCGCGCGCGGCGGGCGCACGTTGCCGATCCTCAGCGTGGACGAACCGATTTACCGCCGCCTGCCGGGCTTTCTCATCGCCACGGTGGACAAGTTCGCCGCCCTGCCCTGGACCGGCGAGGTCGGCGCGCTGTTCGGCCGCGTGGACCGCTACGACGCCGACGGCTTTTACGGTCCCTGCCAACCCAAAGTGGGCCAGCCGTTGCCCGCGGGCCGCCTGCCGCCACCCGAACTGATCATCCAGGACGAACTGCACCTGATTTCCGGGCCGCTCGGCACCATCGCCGGCCTGTACGAAACCGCGCTGGACGCGCTCTGCGCCACCGCCGCCGAAACTCCGCACCGGCCCAAGATCGTCGCCTCGACCGCCACGGTCCGCCGCGCCGCATCTCAAATCCGCGCCCTGTTCGACCGGCGCGAGGTGGACATCTTCCCGCCGCCGGGACTGGACCGCCGCGACAGCTTCTTTGCCCGAACCCACCCGCCGGAACGCACCCACCCGCGCCTGTACGTCGGCGTCGCCGCCCAGGGCTGCAGCCTCAAGGTGGTCATGTTGCGCACCTATCTCGCCCTGATGGCCGCCGCGCAACAGGCGTATGCGAAATTTGAAAATTCTGCCTGTAGGTCAGGCTTCAGCCTGACTCCTTCAGCGGCGACGGACGAACAGAGTCAGGCTAAAGCCCGACCCACCTCCGGGAATAGCTCTACTGCCTGTGGGTCAGACTGTGGGTCAGGCTTCAGCCTGACGGAAACCGAAAAGAATCAGGCTAAAGCCCGACCTACAGATGAATCTGCACTCAACCCCGCCGACCCCTATATGACCCTGCTGGGCTACTTCAACAGCCTGCGCGAACTGGGCGGCAGCCGGCGCATCGTCGAGGACGAAGTCACCACCCGCCTGCGAAGCTACGGCCAGCGCCACGCCCTCAACGAACCGGCCGGCCGCTTCGCCGACCGCGCCATCAACTTTGAAGTGCTGGAACTGACCTCGCGAGTCAGCACCGCCGACGTGGCCTAGAGCGCTGACCGGTTTGAACGAGGTTGCCTTGGTGGTGGGGTCAGGAGGCTC